>JANXWV010000053.1 GCA_025350965.1 Rhizobacter sp. | reverse complement strand
GTGGCTGTAGCGGGAGTAGTCTGAGCCTTTGGGGTCGATCAGAACGGGTTTACTGGCCGCACGGGCGTGCGCAATCATGTCACTGACGTGGCTCAGTCCACCCTTGCCATAGTCGGAAAACAGCACCGCGTCGTGGCTTTGAACCAAGGCGCGAAAGGTCTCGGTTTGCGATGACAGCACCTCGCTTTTGGGCGTGTTTTCAAAGTCAAGGCGAATGAGTTGCTGCTGGCGACCAATGACGCGCAGCTTGACGGTGGTTCGTAGCGTTGGGTCTCGGCCAAAATGGGGGGTGATGCCCGTGCCCGCTACTAAAGCTTCGAGTTTGTGGCTGGCATCGTCGTCACCCACGACAGTAAGCAGCGAGGCTTGCCCACCTAGCGCCACCACATTGCTGGCCACGTTGGCCGCGCCGCCAATGCGTTCTTCTTCGCGGGTGATGCGCACAACGGGCACTGGGGCTTCGGGCGAGATGCGATCGACCGCGCCGTACCAGTAGCGGTCAATCATGGCGTCACCGACCACAAGTACACGGGCTTTGGAAATTTTTTCTAAAGGGATGTTCATAGTCGACAGAAATGGAGGGGTGTTCACGGTCAGAGTTCTTCAACACGCCGTGCAGGGTAGCTGTCCCATGCTTGACATCCGGGACAGTGCCAGAAATGTAGTTTGGCCTCGAAGCCGCAGGCAGCGCAGCGGTAGCGTTGCAGAGGCTGTGCGGCGCGGCCGACCGCGTCACGAAGCGCCTTGGTTTCGGTGGCAGTGAAGGGCACGTCGCCCTGCTGGCCGAGCAGGGCTTGCGCAGCCGAAAGCGTGGGGTGTTCGCGCAACTGCGCCAGCAGGCGCTCGCGCTGTGCTTCGGGAAGCGGGTCGAGCAGCGCCAGCGCATCGAGCAGGTCCATCGCCGGCGCGCGCGCATACAGTGCGAGCAGCCGCTGCAGCGCGGCCGGGCCTTGACCGGTGGCCAGCGCACTGCGCGCGTAGTCGCGCGCGACGAGGTTGAACATGACCGGGTGGGTGACCATCAACTCGCCCCACACCGCCAGCACCTGCACATGGTCGCCGCTGCGCAGCGCGCGCTGGCCAGCGAGCACGAGCGGGCGGGCGGCTTGCGGAGCGGCTTCGCGGGCCCGTTGCAGGGCGGCGTCGGCATCGGCAGTCTGGGCTTGCGCATCGGCTTCCAGCGCAATCTCGCACCAGTAGTGCGCGATGCGCGACGCGAACGAGCCGGTGCCCCGTTGCTCCAGTTTGCTGGCCACAGCCGCAGCCGCGCGCCATTCGCGGGAGCGCTCATGCAGCGTCAGCAGCGCGAGCCGCGCTTCGGTGTCGAACGCGGTGCCATCGAGCGCGAGGTAGGCGGCCTCGGCACGGTCGAGCAGGCCGGCCTTCATGAAGTCTTGCGCCAGTGCGTGCTGCGCACGGTCACGTTCGCTGGCAGGCAGGTCGGCTCTGTTCAGCAGGTGTTCGTGCACGCGCACCGCGCGCTCGTACTCGCCGCGCCGGCGGAACAGGTTGCCGAGCGCGAAGTGCAGGTCGGAGGTGTCGGGGTCGTGCTGCACGGCCTCGATGAAGGCGTCGATCGCCTTGTCGTGCTGTTCGTTCAGCAGCAGGTTCAGGCCCTTGTAGTAGGCCTTCGGCGACTCTTTCTGCTCACGCTTCCATTGGCGCACATCGAGCCGTGACGCGGCCCAGCCGATTGCGAAGGTGAGCGGCAGCCCGAGCAGCAGCCACTGCAGGTCAAAGTCCATCGCGCGGCGGGTGCGGCAGGGTGATTTCGGCGGCGGCCCGGGGCGTTGCAGGTTCGGCCACGGCGGCGATCACGGGCGCATGTTTGCGTGCAACGCGCCGGTGCCGCCACCAGCTCGGCACCATCGCGAACACGCCGAAGGCGCAGCCCAGCGCGAACGCAGCGAGCACGATGAACACCATCGGCGCGCGCCATTCCTGGCCGAAGAACCAGCGGATCGCAGCGTCGTGCTGGTTGTTCAGCGCGAACGCGAACAGCGTGAAGAAGATGGCGGCTCGAACGAGCCAGACGATGAGTCGCATGGGGGAGAAAGCAACGGTCAGGCAGCGGGCGCCTTGGCCGCGCGGGCCACGGGCTCGGCTGACAGCGGAACCTGCGCATCGACGGCTTCACGCAGCGCCTTGCCAGGTTTGAAATGGGGGACGAGCTTCTCGGGAATCACCACCTGCTCGCCGCTGCGCGGGTTGCGGCCCACGCGGGGCGGGCGGCGGTTGATCGAGAAGCTGCCGAAACCACGGATCTCGATGCGGTGCCCTTTGGCGAGCGCCGCAGACATCGCATCGAGGATGGTCTTGACCGCGAACTCCGCGTCGCGGTGGGTCAGCTGGCTGAAACGCTCAGCGAGCTGGGCCACGAGGTCGGAGCGGGTCATGTCACAACAGCCTTAGCCGTTGTCCTTCTGGTTGTCGAGCTTGGCGCGCAGCAGTGCGCCCAGGCTCGTGGTGCCAGCGTTCTCACGCTCGCTGGTCTGGGCCAGGCGCTGCATGGCTTCCTGGTTGTCGACGTTGTCCTTCGCCTTGATCGACAGCTGGATCGAACGCGTCTTGCGGTCGACCATCAGGATCACGGCGTTGACTTCATCGCCTTCCTTCAGCACGTTGCGCGCGTCTTCAACGCGGTCACGGCTGATTTCGGAGGCACGCAGGTAGCCGGTCACGTCGGCGTTGAGTTCGATCTCGGCGCCACGCGCATCGACCGTCTTGACCTTGCCCGTCACTGCCATGCCGCGGTCATTGACCGTGGTGTAAGTCGTGAACGGGTCGGAGTCGAGTTGCTTGATGCCAAGCGAGATGCGCTCGCGGTCCACGTCGACCGCCAACACAATGGCTTCGACTTCCTGGCCCTTCTTGTAGTTGCGCACGGCCGCTTCGCCCGGCTCGTGCCAGGACAGGTCGGACAGGTGCACCAGGCCGTCGATGCCGGCCGCCAGGCCAACGAACACGCCGAAGTCGGTGATCGACTTGACGGGGCCCTTGACGCGGTCACCACGCTGCACGGTGGTCGAGAACTCTTCCCACGGGTTCGCCTTGCAC
The DNA here is from genome assembly GCA_025350965.1 of Rhizobacter sp. GTDB lineage: Bacteria > Pseudomonadota > Gammaproteobacteria > Burkholderiales > Burkholderiaceae_C > LMDS01. Next base: position 642 of record JANXWV010000053.1, on the reverse strand, counting down.
TGCTTCATGCCCAGGCTGATGCGGCGCTTGTCTTCGTCGATCTCGAGAACCATGACTTCGACTTCGTCGCCGAGCGACACCATCTTGCTCGGGGCGACGTTCTTGTTGGTCCAGTCCATCTCCGACACGTGCACCAGGCCTTCGATGCCCGGCTCGATCTCGACGAACGCGCCGTAGTCGGCGATGTTGGTGATCTTGCCGAAGAGGCGCGTGCTGTTCGGGTAGCGGCGCGACACGCCGTGCCACGGGTCGTCGCCCAACTGCTTGATGCCGAGGGACACACGGTTCTTCTCGGCGTCGAACTTCAGGACCTTGGCCTGCAGTTCCTGACCGACCTGAACCACTTCGCTTGGGTGACGCACACGGCGCCAGGCCATGTCGGTGATGTGCAGCAGGCCGTCGATGCCGCCGAGGTCGACGAACGCGCCGTACTCGGTGATGTTCTTGACGACGCCGTTGACGATCGCGCCTTCATGCAGCGTGGAGAGAAGCTTGCCGCGCTCTTCGCCCATCGAGGCTTCGACCACAGCGCGGCGCGACAACACGACGTTGTTGCGCTTGCGGTCGAGCTTGATGACCTTGAACTCCATGGTCTTGCCCTCGAACGGGCTCATGTCCTTGACCGGGCGCGTGTCGAGCAGC
>JANXWV010000052.1 GCA_025350965.1 Rhizobacter sp. | reverse complement strand
CACGCCGATCAGGCCGCGCCCGGCCCACACCAGGCCGCAGGCGCCGATGGGCGTGTCGAACAGCGTGAAGAACGGGCCTGCGTCGGGCATGGTCGGAGCGGTGGGGCGGTGTGCGACCATTCTGGATCGGTGCGACGCCGTGCAGTGGCCCTCTCGAACTCGACCCATGCCCGACCCACACCCCACCCCATGACCGACCCCGCCGACGACTTCATCCAACGGCTCGCCGATGCGGTTCAAGGCGCCAGCTTCGTCAAACTCGTGCTCGCCAAGCCGCGCGCCGCTGCCGGCGACCTGCAGCGCGTGACGGTGCGGCCGGTCGTGCTCAAGGGCGAGGCCTTGCTGTCGTTCGTGCACACGCACCAGACCAAGGACATCACCAAGAACCTGGCGCCGCCCGACGCGCTGGTGTTGGCGCGCAGCCTGATCGAGCACAGCGTTTTGCACGCGCACCTATTCACCACCGGAGCCGACCTGCAACTGCTCATCAGCCAGCGCGGCAAACGCACGCTGGTGCGCGGCAAGGCGAGCCCGCTTTCCTCCGTCGGCGCGGGTGGCGCGGGCGGCGCGGGTGCGGCCCGTGCCGCTGCTGCCGAGCCCACCCCACACGACCGTGCGAAGCACCGCTTCGTCGCGCTCGACCGGCCCTTCCTCGCTGCGCTCGGCGTCACCAAAGTCGACCCGAAGACCGGGCAGCTTCAGGTGGTGCCTGCGATGGCCCGCAAGTGGAAGCAGATCAACAAGTTCATCGAGGTGTTGCACCACGCGATCGAGGCCAGTGCGCTGCCGAGCGCCGCCCCCATTCGCGTGGCCGATTTCGGATCGGGCAAGGGCTACCTCACGTTCGCGATGCACGACCATCTGCGCCACACGCTGGGCCGTGAGGCGTTGGTGACCGGCGTGGAGTTGCGCGACGACATGGTCGCGCTGTGCAACGGCGTGGTACAGCGGCTCGGGCTCGAAGGCCTGACCTTCGAGCAGGGCGATGTCAGCACCGTGGAGCCCAAGGCCATCGACATCATGGTCGCGCTGCATGCCTGCGACACCGCCACCGACCACGCCATCCACACCGGCCTGCGGTCCGGCGCGCGCATCATCATGTGCTCGCCTTGCTGCCACAAGGAGTTGCGCCCGCAGCTGCTCAGCCCGCACCCCTTGCGCCCGTTGCTCAAGCACGGCGTGCACCTCGGCCAGCAGGCCGAAATGTTGACCGACGGCCTGCGCGCCATGCTGCTCGACGCCTGCGGCTACGACGCGCAGGTGTTCGAGTTCGTGGCACTTGAGCACACCAACAAGAACAAGATGATCCTTGCGGTCAAGCGCGAGCTGCCGACGTCAAGCGATGCGGTGTGGCAACAAATCCGCGAGCTGAAGGGCTTCTACGGCATCCAGGCGCAATGCCTGGAGACGCTGCTGCTCGGGAGCCCGGTCGTGCCCGGCACCGGCCTCACCCGCACGGCGCGATCTTGAATTCCACCCGCCGGTCGAGCGCATCGACCGCGTTGTCGGTGCCGCTGCCGACGATGTTCTCGCGGTAGCCCATGCCCACCGGCTTGGTGCGGCCGGTGAGCACGGCGGCCTCGGTGGCGAGGCGCTGGCGGATGAAGCTGGCGCGCTGCAGTGACAGCGCGTCGTTCGCGGCCTCCGAGCCGGTGCGGCTGGTGTGGCCGACGATGTTCATGCAGGCCTTCGCGGCCGTGCTCTCGCGTGCGATCTGGCGCAGCCACATCGCATACGGGCCGCTCACCTTCGCGTCGGACCAGAACACCGTGCTGCCCGGGTTGAACAGGAACTTCACACCGAGCTGGTTGTTCGCGATGCCGTAGGCCACGACCTTGCCGAAGGCCTGTTCGGCGTCCGTCGCGCGGCCGAGCTTGGCGCTGGCCAGGTAGATGCCGTTGAGCACGCGCAGCTGGTCGCCGCCGGTCGTACCGCCCGCAGCGCGGTACTGCGCCAGCGCGTCTTGATAGCGCTCGGCGTTGTACAGCGCCGTGGCGTCATTGATCACGGTGGCCACGGCGATCCGTTCGAGGTAGTACGCGTCGGCGCGCTTGCCGGCGCCGGTGGCGGTGGTGCTCACGTAGCCTTCGATCACGCGGTCCTTGACGAGCACCGGGCTGTCGGCATAGTAGGGCAGCGGCGTGTTGTTGAGCCCATCGTCGCGGGTCAGTGCCCACGCCTGCGCTGCGACCACGCCGGTCTTGAGGTCGGTGAGCGCCAGGTTCACCAGCAGCGAGCCCTTCGCCCGGTCGGCCAATGCGCGTGTCAGCGTGCCGGTCAACAGCCACTGCGCCTTCGCAAGGTTCGCGCTCTGGAACGGCAGGATCTCGATCATGTCGGCCTTCGCCGCCAGGCGCCCGGTGACGCGCTGTTCCAGCAACTGCGTGGCGGCCGTCTGCTGGCCGCTGGAGGCGTCGAGCATCGGGTCGAGTACCACGCTGCGTTTGGCCAGCTTCGACACGAACGCCGGCTGCGTCAGCACCTGGGCCAGCAGTGCGTCGGTGGCCTGCGCCACGGCCTGCTCGAACGGCACTTCGACGTTCGAGGGCGGCGGCGCAGGGGGCGGTGCCGCGCAGCCGACGAGCCCTGCGGCCACCAGCATGCCCAGGCGTGTCAACCACGCCGTGCGAGTCCGAATCAGGGCGGTGCGAATCAAGGCGGTTGGGCTCATCTGCACTCCCGTTTCAAGAAGATGGCTTCAGCAGGAGTCAGTGGCTCCAGCGAGGCCTTTTGCAGAATATCACTGCACTTACCCTGCGTCAGCGCTGTGTTCGTGGGGGCGGGTCGATCCGTCGGTGGGCGAGGCACGGGCTCGGTGAGCGCGGGGCGCCGCGGCTTCGCGGCCTCGGTCGGGGCGCTTGTGTTGGGCCTTGCCTTCGTCTGTGCTGCGGCGCCGGTTGGCCGGTCGCTGGCCAGGGGGCTCTCGTCGATCATCGGCAGGCTCGGGGTCGGCACGGTCAGCGCGGCGGCACTCGCCGGGGCTGTGGGGGAGGCAACGGGCGAGACGGTCGGCGCCACCGCAGCGGCAGGCGCAGGCACGGTTGCGGCATTGGCAGCGGGCGGCTCGGCGCCCGGTGCTTGCAGCGTGGCGCGCGGGCGGCTCGCCAGGTAGGCCCCGGCAGCCAGCGCCAGCACGGCGGCGGCCGCGAAGCCGGCGTACAGCGCGGTCCTGCTGCGTGGGGCCGTGGCGCGGGCATGCGGAGCCGGCGGGTTGCCTGCAGCAGGGTGCGGCGGGTCGGTCGGAATGTCGATGGCTGTCGGCACCGGCCGTGCCGGCACCAGCGGCGCGGCGGAGGGTGTCCCGGTCGGCGCCAGCTTGCTGGCTGGGACCGCCGCCGTGTCGTCTTCCGGGAGTGTCAACTCCAGTGGCGCCGAATAGGTCGATGCGAACCCGGGCGACGGCGCCTTCTGCAGCACGCGCCCGTCGAGCAAGGTGCGGAACGCGGCCACGTCTTGCGGTCGGTCGGCCGGGCGCACCGACAGCGCGGCGTCGATGGCGGTGAGAAAGGGCTCGCTGTAGCGCCCGGCGGCCAGCTCGCTCAAGGGGCGCAGGCGGTCGTCCATCAGCCGCTCGACCGACGACATCGGCGGGTGCCCCGTCACCGCCGCGTAGACCACGCTGGCCAGCGCGTACAGGTCGGTCCACGCGCCCTGCGCCATGCTGGACACCTCGCCGTACTGCTCGATCGGTGCGAAGCCAGGCTTGAGCACCACGGTCAGTGCATGCGTCATGTCGCCGATCACGCGGCGCGCGGCGCCGAAGTCCAGCAGCAATGGGCCCGACGGCGTGAGCAGGATGTTGTCGGGCGCGATGTCGCGGTGAAAACAATGCGCCGCGTGCATCACGGCCAGCGCGTCGAGCAGCGGGCGCAACCAGGTGCGCAGCTCGGCCTCGTCGGGCACGTGACCGAGCTCGGCCAGCGCGCGCTTCAACGTGGGGCCCTCGTAGTACGGCATCACCATGTAGGCGGTGCCGTTCTCTTCCCAAAAGCGGTACACCTTGACGAGAGACGGGTGGTCGAAGCGCGCGAGCAGCCGCGCCTCGTTGACGAAACTCTTCAGGCCGACCTTGAAGGTGTCGGCATGCCGGTCCGACTTGACGACGACCGTCGGCGAGTGCGCCGAGCGCGAGGCCATGGCCGACGGCATGTACTCCTTGATCGCCACGCGGCGCTGCAGCGAATGGTCGTACGCAAGGTAGACGATGCCGAACCCGCCTTCGCCGATCAGCCCCGTGATCTCGTAGTCGCGAACGCGCGTGCCGTCGGGCAGCGTGTGCACCGACAGCGAACTGCTCGCAACGAACTCGGGGCCCGTGGTCATGGGGTCAAGGCGTCACGTCGTCAATTGCAGTGCCTTGCGCGCGGCCCGGCTCACGCAGCGGGCACCCGCCGACGGTACATGCCCCAGCCCTGCATCGACAGCACGACCACCCCGTGTTGATTCAGCACCTCGCTCTTCGACTGCACCAGCCCCACGCCGGGCTTGCTGGCCATGGGGCGCGCGTCGATCACAGTGCTGCGCGCGCTGAGCACGTCGCCCGGAAACACGGGTGCGTGCCAGCGGATGTTGTCCATGCCGGGCGAGCCCAGGCTGGCCGAGTCGAGCAGGTAGCCGTCGCACAGCAGGCGCATGGCCATCGCGCAGGTGTGCCAGCCGCTGGCGGCCAGCCGGCCGAACAACGAGGCCTCGGCCGCCGCGTCGTCCAGGTGGAAGGGCTGAGGGTCGAAGTCGCGCGCGAACGCCAGCACGGCCTCGCGCGTGACTGGCATGGCGCCGAACTCGCGCAATTCGCCGATGGGAAAGTCTTCCCAGTACCAGCGCGGTACGCGGGCCGGCGATGGGGGCGATGGCGGCGATGGTGCCTTCGGGTCGTCTTGCTCGGTGTTCATGGGGGGTGAATCTGCTCGGGGTGATCAGGATAGCGACTCGCCCGCCACCACGGCGTCGAACACCAGTTCGGCGGCGGTCAGGTCTTCGAGCGCCGTGCCCACCGCCTTGAAGAGGGTGCACTCGGTGGCCGACGCGCGGCCCGCATGCGCGCCGCCGCACAGGCCGGCCAGCGTGGCGCAAAGCTGCGCGTCGGCGAAGGCGCCTGCCGCCTTGGCGTGAAGCACGTCGCCCGCTTTGGCCAGCGCCTCGGCCGTGTCGATGAACACGCTGCTGCGCGCGAAGCACGCCGCGTCGGCTTCGTGCATGTCGGGCGTAAAGCTGCCGATCAGGTCGAGGTGCGTGCCGGGGCGCAACCACGCGCCGTGGATCAGCGCGGTGGTCGAGAGCGTCGCGCAGCTCACGATGTCGGCCTGTTGCACGGCAGCTTGCAGGTCGGTGCAGGGCTGTGCGGCGATGCCTTGTTCACGCAGTTGCGCCGCCAGCTGCTCGGCCGGTGCGGCGCGGTGGTTCCAGACCTGGACGCGCGTGATCGGCCGCACCGCGCGCATCGCCTCCGCCAGCAACGCCGCGACGCGGCCCGCGCCGACGATGAGCAGCACCTGCGCATCGGCGCGCGCGAGGTACGACGCCGCCAGTGCCGACGCGGCGGCGGTGCGGCGCGAGGTGATCTCGTTGCCGTCGATCAAGGCCAGCGGCACGCCGGTGCGCGCATCGAACAGCAGGTAGGTCGAGTACAGCCCGGGCAGACCCAGCACGGTGTTGCCAGGGAAGACGCCGACCGTTTTCAGGCCCAGCCGCGCGCCGGCGCGCCATGCCGGCATCAAGAGCAGCGTGCCGTCGTGGCCGATGCGGTGCGTGTGCCGCTGCGGCACCTCGCAGCCGGCGCTGCCCTCATTGCCTTCACCAAAGCGCTGGCGCAGTGCGTCGATCAGCGCACTGAACGGCAGGTGGCGGCGCGTGGCCTCGGCGTCTATGGCGCGCATGGCGGGGCGTTCACGCCGTGTCGGCGGGCGTGCCGTTGGCTGCGCGTTCCGGCGCGTTGTCGGGCGCCTCGGGCCGTCTCAACACCCACTGCGTCACACGGCCCTTGACGAACGTGACCGCGACCTGCGCGCCGCCGTCGTCGGCCCAGGCCCAGACCTCCGGGTCGGGTTGATCGGCCGGGCTCACGCGCCGGCCCAGGCTGCGCGTGAGCGGCAGCACCTTGAGCATCGGCCAGCCTTTGGCGAGCCTGGCGTTGAGCATCACCGCACTCGGCACATGGCCGACCGGCGTGCCCGTCGTCATGCGCATCACGCGCACGCTGCGGCTGAACTGCAGCAGCAGCCAGAACACGATCACGCTGACCGCGAGCAGCAGGCCCTGCCAGCGGTAGGCCTGCCAACCCGCTGCCAGCGCGAGCGCGGCCAGGCTCCATCCCAGAACAGGGCTCATGGGTCCAAGGCAAATGTGGCTTTGCCACGTTGCTTTGCCTCTGGGAGTAGAAATGTCGAAGCCATTTTCTGGGGGCTCAAAGCCCCCGCGCGATGCTGATGGCCTGCTCGATGCGGTCGACCGCATGGATCGTCAGGCCCTCGATGCTCTTGGCGCTGCCCTTGGGTGCATTCGCCTTCGGGACGATGGCCACCGAGAAGCCGAGCTTCGCGGCTTCCTTCAAGCGCTCCTGCCCGCGCGGCGCGGGCCGCACCTCACCCGCCAGGCCCACCTCGCCGAAGGCGATGAAGCCACGCGGCAAGGCCTTGCCGCGCAGGCTGCCTTGAATCGCGAGCATCACTGCCAGGTCGGCCGCCGGCTCGCTGATGCGCACCCCGCCGACGGCGTTGACGAACACGTCCTGGTCGTTCGCGGCGATGCCGGCGTGGCGGTGCAGCACGGCCAGCATCATCGCCAGGCGGTCGCGGTCAATGCCGACCGACAGCCGGCGTGGGCTCGGCCCGCCCGAATCGACCAGCGCCTGGATCTCGACCAGCAGCGGCCGCGTGCCCTCCAGCGTGACGAGCACGCACGAGCCGGGGACGGGGTCGCCGTGCGTGGACAGGAAGATGGCGCTCGGGTTCGCCACTCCCTTCAGCCCTTTCTCGGTCATTGCGAACACGCCGATCTCGTTGACCGCGCCGAAGCGGTTCTTGATCGCGCGAACGAGGCGGAAGCTCGAGTGCGTGTCGCCCTCGAAGTACAGCACCGTGTCGACGATGTGTTCGAGCACGCGCGGCCCGGCGAGCGCGCCGTCTTTCGTGACGTGGCCGACGAGGATGATCGTGATGCCCGTGCTCTTGGCAATGCGCGTGAGCTGCGCCGCGCACTCGCGCACCTGCGCCACCGAGCCCGGCGCGGACGAGAGCTGGTCCGAGTACATGGTCTGGATCGAGTCGATCACGCACACGGCGGGTTGCTCGGCCTCGATGGCGGCGCTGATCTTTTCGAGCTGAATTTCGGCCAGCACGCGCACCTTCGATGCGCCCAGGCCGAGCCGGCGCGAGCGCATCGCCACCTGCGCGCCGCTTTCTTCGCCGGTGACGTACAGCGTGCGCATGCTGTGCGACAGGCTGTCGAGCGCCTGCAGCAGCAGCGTCGACTTGCCGATGCCCGGGTCACCGCCGATCAGCACCACGCCGCCGGCCACGATGCCGCCCCCGAGCACGCGGTCGAGCTCGTCGACGCCGGTGCTCTGGCGGTCAACGTCGGTCGCTTCGATCTCGGACAGCGTGGCCACAGGCTGGGTTGCGATCAGGCCGCGCACGGCCGGCGTGTAGCGGTTCTTCGACGGGCCTTCGGCAACGCCTTCGACCAGCGTGTTCCACGCGTTGCAGCTCGGGCATTTGCCCAGCCACTTCGGGCTCGTGCCGCCGCATTCGGTGCAGCTGTAGATCGACTTGTCCTTGGCCATGCGGCATTGTCGCCGCAGGGGTGCGCGCGGGCCGGAACACTGGCACAGTTGGGGGCTGCCCTCGCGCGACGAGTCGCCCGAGGCTTTGATTCCAGGTTTGCCCCAAGGATTCGCCCATGGCTGCCGCCCCCCGTGCCCGACCCGAAGACTTCTTCAGCCCTGAAGCGTGGGGCCGGCTGACGGCGCGCTCCAACTGGCGCGGCCTGTGGCTCGTGGCCCATTGCTGGGCCGTGATCTTCGCGGCCATGTGGGTCGGCGCACAGTGGCCGGTGACCGTGCCGTTGATGGTGCTCGTGGTCGGCACGCGCCAGCTCGGCCTGTTCATCCTGATGCACGACGCGGCGCACGGCCTGCTGCATGGCGACCGGCGCATCAATGACTGGGTCGGCCACTGGCTGTGCTCATCCAGCCTCGGCGCCTACCGCCCGTATCACCTGCAGCATCACCGCTTCGTGCAGCAGACCGAAGACCCCGACCTGGTGCTGTCGGCGCCGTTCCCGATCACCCGCGCGTCGCTCGCGCGCAAGACCGTGCGCGACCTGACCGGGCAGACCTTCGTCAAGCAGCGCTTCGGCCACATCGCCGAGCGGTTGGCCCGGCGCGCGCCCGGCGAGTCGGCCATCGGCCTGTTCGTTGAGGAGCTGGCCAAGGACCGGCGGTTTCTGGTCGGCAACGCGCTCGGCTTCGCGCTGTTCGCAGCAGTTGGCCAGGCGTGGGTGTGGCTCGCGCTGTGGCTGCTGCCGATGATGACTTGGCTGATGCTCGTGAGCCGCATCCGCAACATCGCCGAGCACGCGTTGATCGCGCAGAACGAGGCCGACCCGCTGCGCCAGGCGCGCACCACGCATGCGAACCCGATCGAGCGCGCATTCATCGCGCCCTACTGGGTCAACTACCACGGCGAGCACCACATGTTCACGCAACTGCCGTGCTGGCAGCTGCCCGCCGCGCACCGCGCGCTGCGCCAGCAAGGGGCGGCCGCGCGCATGGTCACGCAGCCGGGCTATGCACAGTTGCTGCGGCTCGCGGCGGCGCGGTGAACGGTTCTTCCTTCGACCTGTCTCGAACCCCATCACTCTTCACTCACGGAGGTTCACCATGAACGACACGACCGCCATGACCGCCATGACCCCCATGACCTTCGCGACCTTCGAGGCCGATGCCCGCGGCCGCGGCTTCGACGAAGTGCTCGTCCGCGAGTGGGCGCCGTCGACAGTGATCGCCACCCACACCCACCCGTTCGCGGCGAAGGCCGTCGTGGTTGCCGGTGAGATGTGGCTCACGGCGCACGACAGCACGCGCCACCTGCAGCCTGGCGACACCTTCGAGCTGGCCGCAGGCGTGCCGCACGACGAGCGCTACGGCGCAGAAGGTGCCACGTACTGGGTCGCACGGCGCGGCTGAGCCGCCTGCGCTTCGACCGGGGGCAACGGTTAGAGTCGGCGCGAACAACGAATGCCGAAGCCGATGTCCGCCAGCGCTCCCCATACTCCGCCCCCGGCACTGCCCCAGACGCCCACCCTGCCCAACCCGCGCCACGCCTCCCGCGTGCCGCCGCACATCGGCAAGGAGCAGTTCGCGCGCATCCGGCAAGCGGCCTACACGCTGCCGCAGGTCGTGAAGCCCGGCGACTTCGTGCCCGAGAGCAGCTCCGGCTTCGAAGACCACCTCGACAAGCTCGGCCTCGTGCTGCTGCAAAAGCCGGTGGCCGGGGCACGGCCGAGCCGCTGGATCGCCCCTGACCTGATCGACACCGCCCTCGCCCACCTCGACGCGGTCGGCACCGGCCCCGGCGTGCGCTCACTGATGCAGGCGCGCAGTGCCGCGCTCGATGCGCTGGGCGTGTCGCGCCGCGCCGGCGCCTGGACGCGTCTCGTCAGCCATGCCGTGCTGGTGCCCGGCACCGAGTGGCGCGTGCCGGTGCTGTTCCGCCAGAGCGTGCCGGCTGCCGCAGTGTGGGCGTTCTATCGTGACGGTGACCACGCCGCGCTGGTCGCTGCACTCGGCGCGCCGCCGCCTTACCCGCACGCCGCCGAACTCGTCGCGCACCTCGGCGCGCTGGTCGAACGCAGCCGGCAGGCCAATGCGAAGCATGTCGATTCGCTGCTGCCGCGCCTGCAATCGGAGTGCGCGCTGCCGCAGCCGCTGCCCGAGCTGATGGCCGCCTGCGACCGTGCTCAAGAGCGCTGGCAGCGCCAAGGCGTCGAGCTCGACACGCTCGAAGGCCTGAACACCGAACTCGCGTTCCAGGGCTACCCCGACACCTTCCAGAAGGCGCGCCACCTGCAGCGCACGGTGCAGCTCTTCGTCGGCCCGCCCAACAGCGGCAAGACGCACGCCGCATTCGAGCGCCTGGCGCAGGCGCACGACGGCGCCTACCTCGCGCCGCTGCGCCTGCTGGCACTCGAAGGCCGCGACCGTCTGGTGGCGCGCGGCGTGGCCTGCGCGCTGCTGACCGGCGAAGAGAACGTGCCGTCGCCCGGCTCGGGCCTGGTGTCGAGCACGATCGAGATGGTCGCCACCAACAAGCCCATCGACGTGGCCGTGATCGACGAAGCGCAGATGATCTTCGACCCCTCGCGTGGCTGGGCCTGGACGCAGGCCATCGTGGCCGTGCCCGCCAACGAGGTGATCATCATCTGCTCGGCCTATGCCGTGGCGGCCATCGAGAACCTGCTCGGCCTGTGCGGCGAGCGCTGCACCGTGCGGCACTTTCCGCGCAAGCAGCATGTCGATCAGCTCGCGCACCCGGTGGCCATCGGCGAGCTGGTCAAGGGCGATGCCGTCGTTGCGTTCAGCCGCCGCGAGGTGCTGAGCCTGCGCGACCAGATCGCAGCCGGCGGCCACCCGGTGTCGGTGATCTACGGCGCGCTGCCACCCGAGGTGCGGCGCCGCGAGGCCGAGCGTTTCGCACTCGGCGAGTCCGACATATTGGTTGCGACCGATGCCATCGGCATGGGTCTGAACCTGCCGATCCGCCGCGTGCTCTTCAGCACGCTGACCAAGTTCGACGGTGTGGCCGACCGGCAGTTGAGCGAATCCGAAGTGCACCAGATCGCCGGCCGTGCCGGCCGCTTCGGCATGCACGAAGAAGGCTTCACCGGCGTGCTGACAACCGCCGAGCCGACGGCCGGGCGCGTGCTGAAGGAGTTGCTCGCCAAGCACCCGCGCGCGCCGCGCGACTTCAAGGCGCCGGTGGCACCGAACGGCTGGCACATCGACACCATCTCGTCGCGCCTGCACAAGACCAAACTGCGCGAAGTGCTCGGCGTGTTCATGGAGCAGCTCAAGCTCGATGACGCGCACTTCGCCGTTGCGGAGCTGGAACAGATGCTCGATCTGGCCGAGAAGCTCGATGCGAGTGCCAGCAAGCTGACACTGAAAGAGCGCTTCATCTACGCCCAGGCGCCGGTCGACACCCGCACCGAAACGCAGGTGCAGGCCTTCCTCGACTGGAGCAGCAGCCATGCCAACACCGGCCGCGCCGGCAAGCCCTGGTTCCTGGACGACGTGGACGGCGCGAGCCGCCTGGAGCGCATGGAGCAGGCGCTGCGCGCGTGCACGTTGTGGCTGTGGCTCGACCTGCGCTTTCCCGGTGTGTACGGCCACCTCGAAGCAGTGCTCGCGCTGCGCAGCCAGCTCAACGACGGCATCGAGCGCCAGCTCAAGGGCAAGCGGCCGCTGGCCCAAGTGCGGCATCGGCCACGACGTTGATCTGATGCGCCGCAGTGGGCAGGGGCACAATTCAGCCCTTTCCCGCTCGACCTCTCACCCATGCCCACGACCGAACCTGTGCCCGCGCTGCCGGCAGAACCCGACGCATCGCCGGACGCGCCGCAGCCTGCACCCGAGGCCACACCCGAGGCCACACCCGCAGCGTCACCCAAGCCCGCAGAACTGAGCCCGGCGGTGGTGGCCGAGAAGCTCAAGCAGCTCGCGCCCGCACTCTTCACCGGTGGGCCCAGGCCGTTGAAGCTGCGCATCCAGGTCGACATTCAGGAGCGCGCGCCCGGCGTGTTCAGCAAGCAGGCCTTGTCGGCCTTCTTCCGCCGCCACACCGGCAGCACCTCGTACCTGCTGGCGGTGGCCAAGGGAGCGCAGCGCTTCGACCTGGACGGGCAGCCCGCCGGCGACATCACCGACGAGCACCGCAAGGTCGCGAACGAAGAGCTGGCGCGCCGCCGCGAGAACCAGCAGTCGCGTCGCGAGCTGGAAGAGCAGCAACGCCGCAACCGCGCCGGCCTGTTGCATGACTTCGAGCGAACCACGCTCACGCGTGCCAACTTCTGCGTGCTCAAAGGCGTGGCCGATGAAGAACTCGACGGCCTGCTCGTGCTTGCCCGCGAAGAAGCCGCCCAGCCGCGCGGGCCGGCGCCGCACGAGCAGCACCAGCGCAGTGACGCCCCGCGCGGCCCGACAGGCCCACGTCGTGACGGCCCGCCACGCCGCCCCGGCCCTTCCGGCCCGGGGCGCGACGGGCGCCGCTGACCCGGCGCCCGCCCGCGTCACTCGCTGACCTTGCCGCGCCCGGCCTTGATCGCCGAGCGAATGCCTTTGCCCTGGAGCCGGCGCTGCTTGGAGCCGTAGGTCGGCTTGGTGGGCCGGCGCGCTTTCGGCGGCACGGCCACGCTGTTCACCAGTTCGTTCAGGCGCGCCAGCGCGTCGGCACGGTTCGCGTCCTGGCTGCGCGTGGTCTGGGCCTTGATCACGACCACGCCATCGGCCGTGATGCGCTGGTCGCGCAGCGCCAGCAGGCGGGCCTTCACATCGTCTGGCAAGGACGACGCGTGGATATCGAACCGCAGGTGCACCGCGCTCGACACCTTGTTCACGTTCTGCCCGCCCGCCCCCTGGGCCCGGATGGCGGTGATCTCGACCTCGGCGTCCGGAACGGTGAACATGCGCGATAGTGTGGCTGCTGGTGCGGCTGCGGGTGCACCCTTCAGTTCCCGCGTGCAGCACCGAAACTCGGTTTGATGGACTTCGCCCCCGACCTCGCACCCGACTGCGTACCCGACTGCGTACCCGAACTCGCACTGGGGTTCGCACTGGCGTTCACGCCACTGCGCCGTGCCGCGCGCTGTGGGTTGCCGTACTGGCTGCTTCTGCTGCTGGCACTGCCGGGCGGGGCCGCCCATGCCGGACCCGACTTCAGCGCCGCGCTGCATCGTGCTCGCGACGAGGCGGGCATCGATCCGGCCGCGGCGCAGGCGCAGTTGCAGGGCCTTCGCGCGCAGGCCCTTGCCGCCGGCCAGGTGGCAGCGCGCCTCGAAGCCGACGAGATCGAATGCCGGCTGCTGACCGACACCAACTTGTCAGAAGCGCTCGCCGTGGCCAGCGGCGGCCTGCGCGCGGCCAGCGCGGCCGCCCTGCTCGGCCAGTCCTTGCCACCCGCTGCCGAGTTGCCCTGGGCGCGGCTGCGCGTGTGCGCCGCAGGCACGATGCTCGACTCGGGCAATGCAACAGGCGGCACGGCCGAGCTCGACGCCGTCCTCGCGGCCACCGCGCAGCGGCCGGACCTCGCCTCGGCGCGCGCGCTGGCGCTGATCGAGCGCGGATCGAGGCGCTCGCGCGCGGGCCGGATGGTCGAAGGTCAGGACGACCTGATCGAGGCCTGCCGCAGCCTGCAGGCTCTCGCCGAGCCACGCGATACCGAGTTGTGCCTGGGCCACCTCGCCAACCACTACAAGCGCATGGGCGATCGGGCCGAAGCGCGCGTGTTGCTGACGCAGTTGCGCGACACGGCACGCGAACGTGGCGCGCGCTTCGACGTGTCGGTCCACGCCTTCAGCCTGGCCCAGGTCGATGCCGAGGACGGCGCGCGCGAAAGCGCGCTCGCGTCGTTTCTCGAATCGCTGCGCATCGCGCAGGCCATGCACGACACGCAGGGCGCGGCGCTGGCGGAAATCGGCGCCGGGATGATCCTGTTCCAGCTCGGCCGCCCGGCCGAGTCGCTGCCCTATGCGCAACGCGCGCTCGCGTTGTCGGAGGCCACGACCGAGCGCGTGCAGGCCATCCGCGCGCACCTGCTGCTGGCGAAGTGCCAGGCTGCGCTGGGCCGCGCGGCCGAGGCGGTGGAGGGCGTGCGCCGGGTCGAGGCCGAAACGCGGGCACTGGCGAACGAGACACTGCTCGCCGAGTGGCTCGACGCGCAGGCCCAGGCGCAGGCGGCGGCCGGCAACTGGAAGACCGCGTTCGAGGCTGCCGCGAAGCGCCGCGTGATCGACGAAAGGGTGCAGGCGCAGCGCGTGTCCGAGCAGTCGGCGCGCCTGCGCGTGCGATTCAACCGCGACAAGGATGCAAGCGAGCTGCGGGCACTGCAGCGCGCCAACGAACAGGGCGCGCAGTTGCGGCAGGTGCAGGCGCTCGCGCTGGCCTTGTTCGTCGGCCTGCTGACTGTCGCTGTGGCCTATGGCTACCGCAAGTTCAGGCAGGCGCGCTCACTCAACGTGCTGGCCATGGCCGACGAGCTCACCGGCCTGCCCAACCGGCGCGCCGTGCTGGCCCACGCCGACACACTGCTGCGCGAAGCACGCCGGCGCGGCGAACGCCTGGGGGTGCTGATGATCGACGTCGACCGTTTCAAGGCGGTCAACGACGCGCATGGCCATGCCGTGGGCGACGAGGTGCTGCGCCACCTCGCGCAGGTGCTGGCCGGCAGCCTGCGTTCGCGTGACCGCCTCGGCCGGCTCGGCGGCGAGGAGTTCATGGCCGTGCTGCCCGACGTGCAGCCCGGCACGGCGACTGCCATCGCCGAGCGCATGCGGCTGGGCATGACGTCGGCGCCTTGCCGCAGCAGCGTCGGCGAACTCGCCGTGACGGTCAGCATCGGCGTGGCCGAGTTCGACGCCGCCAGCGGCGCCGGCCCGCAGACACTGGCCCGGTTGATGGCCGAGGCCGACAGCGCGCTCTACGCGGCCAAGGCGAGCGGCCGCAACCGGGTGGCTCTGGCCGAAGCCGCCGAAGCCAGCGCCGGCTAGACGGCGAGCGCCAGTGCGCGCCGGCGCGCCGCGAGGTGGCGCAGCAGCATGGGCACCGCCAGCGCCGCGCCGATCAGCGTGGGCACCAGGCCGGGCGCGATCAGCAACAACGCGGCCACCAGGCACAGTGCCTGCTCGGCGCGCGTCATCTCGACCAGGAAGTACTTCGACAAGGCG
This sequence comes from Rhizobacter sp., assembly GCA_025350965.1. Classification (GTDB taxonomy): domain Bacteria; phylum Pseudomonadota; class Gammaproteobacteria; order Burkholderiales; family Burkholderiaceae_C; genus LMDS01. The sequence continues at coordinate 48,408 of JANXWV010000052.1, read as the reverse complement.
GCGGCCAGCAGCGTGATGCCCAGGATGCAACCGATGAACGTGACCGCGAAGTCGTAACCGGTGAAGCCCTTCGCCACGATCAGCAGCGACGGCGAGAACACGAACACGAAGGGCACCAGCGCCTTTGCCAGGCCGAGGCGGAACGCCATGTTGCCGGTCTTGAACGGGTCGCTGCCGGCCATGCCCGCCGCTGCGTAGGCGGCAAGTGCCACCGGCGGCGTGATGTCGGCCAGCACGCCGTAGTAGAAGACGAAGAAGTGCGCGACCAGCGGCTCCACGCCCAGCAGCGTGAGGGTCGGCGCCGCCACCGTGACCATGATGATGTAGTTGGCCGTCGTCGGGATGCCGCAGCCGAGCAGGATGCACACCAGCCCGGTCATCAACAGCGCCACCAGCAACGTGAGCGTCTGCGGCGCAACGAGCGAGGCCGGGACCAGCGTGCCCACGCCACCGGCCGCCGCCTGCGCCGCGCCGGTGATGATGGTGCTGAGCTTGAAGCCCACGCCCGTGAGCGTGACCACGCCGATCACGATGCCGACCGATGCCGCCGCCGCGCCAACCGCCAGCGCGTACTTGGCGCCGGTGCTGAACGACTCGATCAGCTCGGGCGTACCGATGCGGCCGGTGATGCGCAGCGCCTTCATCACCAGCGGCGCTGCCACCAGGCCGATGGCGAGCAACCCGACCTTGACCTGCGAACTCTCGATGCCGCCGAAGACGATGAGCGCGAGCAGCCCATGCAGGGCCGCCAGCAAGCCCCAGTTCGCCGCCGTGTTGCCCCGGGTGCGCGTCGACAGGCCCACGATGGCGCACGACGAGATGCCGCTGAACGCCGCCAGGTAGGGCGTGCGGCCCGTGACCAGGATGAAGATGAGCAGGAACAGCGGTATCAGCGTCGGCCAGCGTTCGCGGAACGACTGCGCGAGCTTCGGCATTTCATCGGGCGTGAGGCCGCGCAGGCCGAAGCGCTTGGCCTCGAAATGCACTTGCATGAACACGCCGAAGAAGTGCATGAACGCGGGCACGGTCGCCGCGATGATGATGGTCTGGTAGGGCACGGCCAGGAACTCGATCATCAGGAACGCGGCCGCGCCGAGCACCGGCGGCGTGATCTGCCCGCCGGTGCTCGAAGCGGCCTCGACAGCCGCCGCGAACTCGCGCTTGTAGCCAACGCGGATCATTGCAGGAATGGTGAGCGAGCCCACCGTCACCGCGTTCGCGACTGACGAGCCCGACAGCATGCCGAACATCGCCGAGCCGAACACGCTGACCTTCGCCGGCCCGCCCGCATAGCGCCCGGCGATGCTCGACGCCACGTCGAGAAACAGCTGGCCCAGGCCGATGCGCGTGGCCAGCACGCCGAACAGAACGAAGTGGAAGACATAGGTCGCGACGACCCCCACCGCCACGCCGTAGATGCCCTGGCTCGTCAGGTACTCGTGGTTGACGAGCTGGCTCCACGATGCGCCGGCGTGCTTGAGCAGGCCGGGGAACAGCGGCCCGGCCATCGCGTAGGCGATGAACGCGATCGCGATCAGCGGCAGCGGCCAGCCCATGCTTCGGCGCGTGGCTTCGAGCAGTGCCACGATCAGGATCGAACCCATGACCACGTCGAGTGTCGATGGGTTGCCGACACGGAACGTCAGGTCTTCGAACACATACGGGATATAGAGCACCGAGGCCGCCACGGCGATGGCCAGAAGCCAGTCGAACCACGGCACGTGGCCGGTGCCGTGTTCGAGCAGACGCTTGCGGTGCGGGAACACAAGGAAGATCAACCCGAGCACGAAGGCCAGGTGCACGCCCCGGTGCGTGACCTCTTGCAAGAGGCCGAAGCCGGCCGTGTAGTAGTGGAACAGCGACAGCAGGATGAGCAGGCCGCCGACCAGCGTGGCGGTAACGTTGCCGAGTGGGCGGAAGCGCATCTCGGGGTCGAACTTCTGCTCGAGCGCGAGCAGGTCCTTCGCGTCGGGGAGCGCGGTGGCGGTCATCCGGAGTCAATGACGAGGAGCGCTCGGCCTCATTTCATCAAGCCGGCTTCCTTGTAGAACTTCTCGGCCCCCGGATGGAACGGGATGCCGGCGCCCTTCACCGCGTTCTCCTTGGTGATGAACTTGCCCTTGGCATGCCCGGCTGCGAGCTGCTTCTGTGCGCCTTCCGAGAACAGCGCCTTGGTGATCTCGTAGACCGTGGCCGCGTCGGCCTTGTCGCTGGTCACCCACTCCGCGCCGACGGCGAGCGTCTTGACCGCGCCCACGCCCTTGTAGGTGTCGGCGGCAATCGTGTCGGGGGCGAAGAAGCCGCTGCCGGCGCGCAGCGCGTCGGCTTCCTTGCCTTCTATGGGCAGCAGGTCGATGCCCGCGCCGGCCGAGGCCAGCTCGGCGATGGCGCCTGCAGGGGCGCCGCCGGTGAAGAAGAAGGCGTCGAGCGCGCCGTCTTTCATCTTGTCGCCGGCCTGGTTGGGCTTGATGTACTCGGGCTTGATGTCCGCTTCTTTCAGGCCGTAGGCGGCCAGGATGGCACGCGCATTCACCAGCGTGCCCGAGCCGGGTTCGTCGAGTGCCACGCGCTTGCCCTTGAGGTCGGCCACGCTCTTGATGCCCGAGCCCTTGCGCACGACCACGTGCACGCTCTCCGGGTACAGGTTCGCGATCAGCCGCAGGCCGGGCACGTTGGGCTTGCCTTCGTAGAGGCCGGTGCCCTTCTGTGCCCAGGTCGCCACGTCGGCCTGCGAGAAGCCTGACTCCAGCGCGCCGCCGACGATGCCGCTGACGTTCGCGACCGAGCCGTTGCTGGCCTGCGCGGTCACGACGATCTTGCCCGGCTGCGACACGGCGTTGGCGATCATTCCGCCCACCGGGTAGTAGGTGCCGGCCGTGCCGCCAGTGCCGATGCGGAAGAACTGTTGTGCCGACGCCAGGCCGGGCACGGTCAGGGCGGCGCCGAGGGCGAGCGAGGTGATGAAGGTCTTGCGCGTGAACATGCAGCGGTCTCCGATGAAGGCAACAGGTCAGTTGATTTTGTAGTGCGCACTACACCGCCGCTACTGGGGAAGGCGAGCCTACACGGCGACGGTCGGAACCCGCGGCGCCAGCCCGCACATCAGCTCGTAGCCGACGGTGCCGGCGGCGGCGGCCACCTCGTCGATGGGCAGCACGCTGTCGTTCGGACCGACGCCCCACAAGGTCGCCAGGCTGCCGGCCTGCGCCTGCGGCACCGGCGTGAGGTCGACCGTGATCATGTCCATCGACACCCGCCCGACGACGCGCGTGCGCACGCCGTCCACGAGCACGGGTGCATCGGCGCGCAACACGCGCGGGTAGCCATCGGCATAGCCGCAGGCGACCACGCCGATGCGCATGGCCTGCGGCGCGGTGAACGCGCCGCCGTAGCCGACGCGGTCACCGGCTTGCAGCTGCTGGGTTGCGATCAACCGAGCGGCGAGCGTCATCGTCGGGTGCAAGCCCCACGCATCGATGCCGGCGGCCGGGTAGTCGGGCGACGAGCCGTAGACCATGATGCCCGGCCGCACCCAGTCGCCGCGAACCGCAGGCGTGCTTGGTGCGAAGCGCAGCGTCGCGGCGCTGTTCGCGAGCGAGCGGTCGCCGGGCAGGTCGTGCGTGGTGGCTTCGAACAGCGCCAGCGGGTCATCGATGCCGCGCGGACCGTCGGCGTCGGCGAGGTGGGTCATCAGCGTGATGTCGTCCACCTGCGTCAGGCCCGACAGGCGCTGCCAAGCCGAGCGATAGGTGCCGGGCTTGAAGCCCAGGCGGTTCATGCCGCTGTTGAGCTTCAGGAACACATGGTGCGCCGCGTGCGTCTTGTGCGCCGCGAGCAGGTCGATCTGATCGTTGCAGTGCACCGTGTGCCACAGGCCAAGGCGTGAACACAGCTCGAGGTCACGCGCTTCGAAGCAGCCTTCGAGCAGCAGCACGGGCCCGCGCCAGCCCAGCGCGCGTATGCGCTGCGCCTCGTCGAGGTCAAGCAGTGCAAAGCCATCGGCGCCGTGCAGGCCGGCGTAGGCGCGTTCGATGCCGTGGCCGTAGGCGTTGGCCTTGACGACAGCCCAGACCTTCGCGTCGGGTGCGCATTGGCGCGCGCGGCGCAGGTTGTGGGCCAGCGCTTCGGTGTGGACGTGGGCGTGAATGGGCCGCGGCATGCGCGAGATTCTGCCTGCGCGCGTGCGCGCTCACCCGGAACGCGGGGTGATTCATTGGTGGGATGAATAAGGGCCCGTGCTATAACGCCGCCGCGAGGGGACACATGCGGACACGAATGCGCCAACGAATGCGCCGCACGACGAAGACAGGTGGTCGTTGAGAGAATGAAAAAAGGTTTCTACACCATCATGTCGGCGCAGTTCTTCAGCTCGCTGGCTGATAACGCGCTGTTCGTCGCCGCCATCGAGTTGCTCAAGTCCACGGGGTCGCCGACCTGGCACATCCCGGCGTTGAGCCCGATGTTCGCGCTCTTCTACGTGATCCTGGCGCCGTTCCTCGGCGCATTCGCCGACGCCGTGCCCAAGGGCAAGGTGATGTTCATCTCGAACGGTGTGAAGGTGGTGGGCTGCCTGATGATGCTGTTCGGCGCGCACCCGTTGCTGTCTTACGCGGTGGTCGGCCTGGGTGCGGCGGCCTACTCGCCGGCCAAGTACGGCATCTTGACGGAGCTGCTGCCGAACTCGCAGCTCGTCAAGGCGAACGGCTGGATCGAGGGCCTCACCATCATGTCGGTGATTTTCGGCGTGGTGCTCGGCGGCCAGCTGGTGGGCACCGTGGTGTCGCGCCAGTTGCTCGCGTTCGACCTGCCGATGTTCGATACCGGCATCAGTACCGCGCCTGAGGCGGCCATCGTCGTGATCGGCTTCCTGTATGTCATCGCGGCCTTGTTCAACCTGCGCATTCCGCGCACCGATGCACCGCTGCAGCCGATCGCCGGCAACCTGGCCTACCTGCTGCGTGACTTCTCGAGCTGCAATGCGCGGCTCTGGGGCGACAAGCTCGGGCAGATCTCCCTGTCCACCACCACGCTGTTCTGGGGCATTCTGGGCAACCTGCGCGTGATCGTGTTCGCATGGGCGGCGGCCGCGCTCGGCTACACCGTGACGCAAGCCTCCACGCTGGTCGGCGTGGTCGCCATCGGTACTGCCATGGGCGCGATCTTCGCTTCCACGCGCATGCGCCTGGACCAGGCCACGAAGGTGATCCCGCTCGGCATCGGCATGGGCGTGCTGATGATCGGGCTGAACTTCCTGACCAATGTGTGGGTGGCCGCGCCCTTCCTCATCATGCTGGGTGCCATCGGCGGCTACCTGGTGGTGCCGATGAACGCGCTGTTGCAGCACCGCGGCGCGAACCTGATGGGCGCGGGCCGCTCGATCGCGGTGCAGAACTTCAACGAGCAGGCGTGCATCCTCGGCCTGGGCGCGTTCCTCACGGGCATGACGAAGTTCGGCCTCGGCGCCTTCACGACCATCACGGTGTTCGGCCTGGTTGTCGCGGGCACGATGTACCTGATCCACCGCTGGCACCACTCGAACCTGGTCAAGCACAAGGACGAAGTCGAGCACTTGCTGGCCATCGCGCGAAGCGACAAGCACTGACCAACCGAGCCCGGGGCGACCCCTCAGGCGCGCGCAGGCTCCCACTCGAACCGAGCGTCCACCGCGCGCAACGCGGCCAGGAACTCCGCTTCCAGCAAGGGCTTGACGAGGTACGCGTCGCAGCCGGCGAGCGCGCCGCGCACGCGGGTGCTGGCACTGGCGTCGCCGGTGACCATCACCACTGCGGGTGACACGCTGCCAGGCAGGCGCGGGTGGCGCTTCAGGCGCTGGCAAACACGCAGGCCGTCCACGCTGTCTTCGCCGCCCATCGACACATCGACGAAGACGATGTCGAAGGCCTGCTCGGCGCACATCGCGAGGGCTTGCTCGCCGTCGTTGGCCACGTGCACCTGATAGCGATAGGCGTTGAGCCGCTGTGCGAGGAAGGTGCGCGCAATGGCGCTGTCGTCGACGACGAGCACCTCGCGTCCGCCGCCACCGGCGCCCTGCAGCAGCAGGTCCAGATCGACGGGGCCGCCGGAGGCGGGGGTGGGATCGGGTGGCAGCGGCAACGTCATAGGGCCGATGTTCGTGGCTGACTCGGCCAGCGTCAAGGCGGCCAGCGCCGGAGGCGGCGGTAGGATTGCACACCCGGTCGAACACTCGCCGGCACACCAACCCCGACCGCCCCCACGAAGGACTTTGATGGCCGACACGCCCCACCCCAGCAGCATCTACGACTTCGAAGCCCTGTCGATCACCGGTGAGCTTGCGCAGTTGTCGACCCAGCGCGGCAAGGTGCTGCTGATCGTCAACACTGCCAGCGCCTGCGGCTTCACGCCGCAGTTCGCCGGGCTCGAAGCGTTGTGGGAAACCTATCGCGACAAGGGCCTGGTGGTGCTCGGTTTCCCGAGCAACGAGTTCGGGGCGCAAGACCCGGGCAGCAACGACCAGATCGCGTCGTTCTGCGAACTCAACTACGGCGTGAGCTTCCCGATGATGAGCAAGGTCAAGGTCAACGGCGCGCAAGCGCACCCGCTGTGGAAGTGGCTCACAAGGCAAGCGCCGGGCCTGCTCGGCACGACCGGCGTGAAGTGGAACTTCACCAAGTTCCTGGTCGGCCGCGATGGCACGGTTGTCAAACGCTACGCACCGACCGACAAGCCCGAATCGATCAAGTCCGACATCGAGGCCGCCTTGGCCGCCTGACCGTCCTGCCTCGATTTATCGCCCAACAGCCCACCGAAAGCCCGCCATGTTCGCGCACATCCCTGCCTTTGCCGGCGACCCGATCCTGAGCCTCAACGAAGACTTCCAGAATGACGCGCGGCCGAACAAGGTCAACTTGAGCATCGGCATCTACTTCGACGACGCCGGCAAGATCCCGGTGATGGACGCGGTGCGCCGCGCCGAAGCGATGATCGTGGCGCGCGGCGGCCCGAAGCCGTACCTGCCGATGGAGGGCGCAGCCAACTTCCGCACAGCAGTGCAGGCGCTGCTGTTCGGTGCCGGGCACGAGGCCATCACGGGCAAGCGCGTGGCCACGATCCAGTCGGTCGGCTCCAGTGGCGGGCTGAAGATGGGCGCCGACTTCATTGCACGCTACTTCCCCGGCAGCAACGTGTGGGTCAGCGACCCGACCTGGGACAACCACCGCTCGATGTTCGAAGGCTCGGGCATGACGGTGAATACGTACCCGTACTACGACGCGGCCACCGGCGGCGTGAAGTTTCCCGAGATGCTGGCCGCGCTGCGGGCGCTGCCACCGAAGAGCGTGGTGCTGCTGCACGCCTGCTGCCACAACCCCACGGGCGTGGACCTCACGGCCGCACAGTGGGACGCGTTGATACCGGTGCTCAAGGCCGGTGAACTGATCCCCTTCCTCGACCTGGCCTATCAAGGCTTCGGCGATGGCATCGAGGCCGATGCGTTCGCGGTGCGCGGGTTGGCGAGCGCCGGTGTCAGCTTCTTCATCGCCAACTCGTTCTCGAAGAGCATGAGCCTGTACGGCGAACGCGGCGGTGCGCTGAGCGTCGTGTGCCCCGACGCCCGACAGGCCGAGTGCGTGCTCGGGCAGCTCAAGTTCACCGTGCGGCGCAGCTATTCCACGCCGCCCACCTTCGGCGGCCAGATCGTCGCGGCCGTGTTGTCGGAGCCCGACCTGCGCGCGTCGTGGGAACAGGAATTGGGTGCGATGCGCGAGCGCATCCTCGAGATGCGCAAGCGCCTGCACGCGGTGCTCAGTGCCAAGCTGCCAGGCCGCAACTTCGACTACTTCCTGACCCAGCGCGGCATGTTCAGCTACACCGGCATGACGACCGCCCAGGTCGACCGGCTGCGCGAGGAGCACGCCGTGTACATGGTGCGCTCGGGGCGCATCTGCGTGGCGGGCTTGAACTCGTCGAACGTGGAAGTGGCCGGCGCGGCGATGGCGGCGGTGTTGTCGTCGTGATCACTCGTTAACTTCAAGCTGCGGCGAACCAGCGCTGCGCGTGCAGTGCCAAGCCTGTGGCAACGCTTGCGAAGCGGTCGCCGCGCACCACCTTCGCGGCCGGGAACGCTTGCGCAATGCGGCTCGCCAGCAGGCGCAGGCCGGTTGAGCCGCCGGTGAAGTACAGCGCGTCGATCTGCTCCGGCCGCAGGCCCGCTTGTGCGGCCGTGATGCGTGCGGCGTCGACGATGCGGTCGATGTCGGCGTCGATCGCCTGCACCGCCTCGGCTTCGGTCAGCGTGGCATGCAGCCGGGCCTCGGTCAGGCTCAGGTCGATGCGCGTCGCGCCGCCTTCCGCGACGTCGATCTTGGCCGCTTCGGCGCGCGCCGCCAGCTCGTGGCCGAGGCGCTCGTTGACCACCACCATCAGCCGGTCGTGGTGGACCGTGTTGCCGTAGAAGCTGCGCATGCTGCGCAACTCGGCCACGCGGCCGGGGCTGTAGACGGTGTTGATCAGGTGCCAGGTGGCGAGGTCGAAGTACACGCTGCTCGGCACCTCGCGCGCCGGCGTGCCTGCGATCACCGGCCCCATCGCGCCGAAGCCGTATTGCGGCAAGATGGCTGCCAATTCGACGCGGCGGTCGAAGTCGGTGCCGGCCACGTGTACGCCGTGGTTGGCCAGGATGTCGCCCTTGCGGTCGAGCTTGGCCGCGTGCTGCGGGCCCACGCGCACGATGGAGAAGTCGGACGTGCCGCCCCCGATGTCGGCCACCAGAACGACCTGCTCGGTGCTCACGCTGCGCTCGAAGTCGAACGCGGCGGCAATCGGCTCGTACTGGAACTGCACGTCCGCAAAGCCCACCTGCCGGGCGGCGGCTTCGAGCGCGGCCTGCGCCTGCGCATCGCGCACCGGGTCGTCATCGACGAAGTACACCGGGCGGCCGAGCACTGCACGGTCGATGATTGCGCCGGCGGTGGCCTCGGCGCGGCGCTTCAGGTGGCGCAGGTAGCCGGCCACGACGTCCAGGTATTTCGCGCCCCGCCCGCCGCCCACGTCGGTGGTCTGATCGATCAAGTTGCTGCCGAGAATGCTCTTCATCGAGCGCATCAGCCGGCCGTCGAGCCCGTCGACATATGCCGCCACGGCGGCACGGCCGAAGGCGCGCGGCGGGCCGTCCAGCTCCGGGCCCTCGACGAAATAGAACACGGCCGTCGGCATGGTGGTGTGGCCCGGCTCCAGCTCGACCAGGCGCATGGCGGGGGTTGCGTCAGCGGCCGGGCCGGCGAACGGGGCCGGAATGGCAATAGCCGAGTTGGAGGTGCCGAAGTCGATGGCGCAGTACATAGGGGCAAGGCGGTGGGCACGACGCTGAAAGGGGCGGGATTCTACGGGGCAACACGGCCGTGCAGCAGGTATCCTGCGCGCCTGATCAACCGGCGCCCTGTGCGCCCAGCCGGAGCCCACGCCATGCCTTACCGACCCAACCGCCACGCAACTACCGCCGTGCTGGCACTGTCATTGGCGTTTGCCGCCACCTGCGCTCCCGCTGCCGACACCGCCGCACCGAGCACGCCGGACAACCTGGGCGCAGCGCGTGCGCAAATCGCCGCGAAGAAGTGGCCGGCCGCCGTGGCCGAACTCCGGCGCGTCAACGACGCCGGCAGCGCCGAGTGGAACAACCTGATGGGCTACAGCCTGCGCAAGAGCGCCACGCCCGACTACGCGGCTGCCGAGAAGTACTACGACGAGGCGCTGCGCATCGAGCCGCAGCACCGCGGCGCGCTGGAATATTCGGGTCAGCTTTACCTGATCACCGGCAACCTGCCGAAGGCCGAGGCTCGGCTGGCGGCGCTCGACAAGGCCTGCCGACTGCCGTGCGAGGAGTACACCGACTTGAAGAAGTCGATCGAGCGCTACAAGGCGAATGGCAACAAGGTGGTTGCCAAGTAGGCGTGCAGCCGCCAGTTTGACTCTGATGCGGCGACGGCTGGTCGCTGCGGGTTGCGTCTAGTGCGTGCGGGTCGCCGATGCACCGGCCGGGTGGCGCTGGTCGTTGGTTGCTTGCATGTGGCGCTCGGCGGCAGCAGGCGCGTGGTGCGCGGTGGGCTGCTCCGCGTCCGCATGGGTGGGCAGCCCGGGGCCCACGGCGGCCAGCAGCAAGGCGCTCACCAGGGCGGTGATCACCGTGCCCCAGGTCAGCGTTGTCAGCAATGGCGGGTTCGAGTCGGTCATGGTGGGGGGCAAGGCACGCAGGTGCCGAGCCCGGCTACCTTAGCGGTGCCCGGCGCGCAGTTCCATCCACCGTTCTGGGGAGTTGCCGCGTGCAGTTGTGACTGTTCGAAACGGCCGCGGAAACAACATCGGAAACCGAAGCCGAAACCACCAAGTTTCCAAAGTGACCGATGAGTACGGATTCGACCGATGCGTCTTTTCACGCGGCCGCTCGTCTAGAATTTCGCATGGCACGCATATCGTTTCGGGAGCAGGTGTTGCAGGTTCGAGAAGAGGCGATCCTCGTTTCAGTGAACCGCCTGCTCGCTGAAAAAGGCTTCGACGTGATGACGGTGGAAGAGGTCGCGGCCGATGTGGGCATCGCCAAAGCCAGCCTCTACAAGCACTTCACCTCGAAGGAAGAGCTTGCCGCAGCGGCCATGGTGCGTGTGCTCGACCGCGCGCTCGCGCAGATCGAAGCCTTGCAGGCCCGCGCGGAAGCCAGCCCCGTCGACCAGCTCAAGGCGGTCGCCCGCTGGACCATGCAGGTGCAGCTGGCAGGCGAAATGCCGTCGCTGCCGGCGCAGAACTCGGTGCTGCGGGCGGCCTTGCTCGCCAACCGCGCCTACCTCGACCGGCTGATGCAGGTGAGCGATGTGCTCGGCATGTGGATCACTGCTGCGCAGGCGGCTGGCCAACTGAACGCCGCGCTGCCTTCGGAAGTGATCCTGTACACCTTGTTCGCGCGGGCCTGTGACCCGGTGCTCGGCCTGCTGAAGGCCGGTGGCAGCTACAGCGACGAGCAGATCATCGAGATCCTGCTGTCGAGTTGCTTCGATGGCTTGAGTTACCGTCGCGCCGGGGCAGCCTGAACTTCTCCGCGGCCCGCTCAAACGTCCAGCACCAGCTGCGGCCGGTGCCCCGCCGCTTCGCCTTTTCGCGCATGGCCGCGCGGGTTGCACACCACGCGGGTGCCGCCGCTCGTGTGCGGCACAACGTAGTCGTGCGGGCAGTGCAAATGACCGTGCAGCCACAGGGCTGCGAAGGGCAGCAGGTCGTCGTCGGCGTTGCAGAAACTGGCGGTCCCGGGCTGCGCGCCGTAGCGCGGGTCGGCGCTGCGAAGGCTCGGTGCGAAGTGAGTGATTGCGACCGTTGTATCCCAGCCTGCTGCGGGGCGAGCGAGCTCAGCCGCCAGCCAACTGCGGCAGGCCAAGGCTTCGTCGCGCACGGCGGCGGCATCGAACGCTGAGCCGTTGCGCGTGGCGCGCATCACCTTCATGTAGTAGCCCGCCGCACGCATCGCGCGCTCACGGCCTGTCGGGCCGAACAGGTTGAAATCGCACCAGCGCGTCGTGCCGACGAAGCGGATGCGCCGGCCCTGCGTGTCGGTGCGGACGCGGCTTTCGCATTCCAGCAGGTCGAGCTTCAGGCGCGCGCACCGCTCGCGCAGCGCCGGCCACGCCTGGGTGGTTTCGCGCTGATCGAACTCGTGGTTGCCCGCCACGAAGAGCACGGGCACCGGCCAATCCCGAAAGTGTTCCAGCCCGGCCCAGGTGCTGTCGACGTCGCCGGCGAGCACCAGCAGTTCGGCGCCGGGCGCCGGCTCGGGCTCATAGACCTCTGTTTCGAGGTGCAGGTCGGACAGCAGTTGCAGCCGCATCGGGCAGCTCTATGCGCTGCCGTGGCACTGCTTGAACTTCTTGCCGCTGCCGCAAGGGCACGGGTCGTTGCGGCCGACCTTGGGCGCGTCGCGCTTGATCGTGTCTACCTTGAAGCGCTGCTCGCGCGTCAGGTCGTTCAGGTCGGCCACCGTCACCACCAGGTCTTCCATGCCTTCGTCGAGCGTGGCCAGGGGGTGCTCGGCTTCCAGCAACGCGACGACTTCGCGCTCTTCGTCCGTCTCGGCCGGCAGGTGGCGGTACAGGCGGGCAATGGCCGACATGACGGCGTCGTCGGGCAGTTCGATCAGGTCCGGGAAGCAGATGGTCGCGTGCTGGAAGCCCGCCACCCACGGCATCAGCGACTGCGACACAGGGCTCATGCCGGCCATCGCATCGACCTCACCCTCGGCCAGTGGCGGCGGCGGGTGGTCTTCGTCGAACTCGAGCACCAGCGGGTCGAACCAGCCGTCGTCGTTGATGGCGCGGACCAGCGCGGCGTGGCGGCGCAGGACCAGCGTGGTCGTGCGCTGCAGCCAAGCGGCATCCGCGTCATCGGGCAGCGGGCGGCCGTCGAAGTCGAACACGTGGGCGAGCCAGGTCGCGGACTCCAGCAGCACCGGTTGCACGATCACCCCGCACAGGTAGCCGTCGAGCATCACGGCGTCGAGCGGCTCCAGCGGCTCGGGGGTGGCGGCGAGCAGTTCGTCGAGCTCGGCGAACTCGGCATCGGTGAGGTCGCGCGGGCGTGTGCCGGCAGAGGGGTGGGGGGCGGTGGTCATGGCGGCTTTCGGGGCGGTGCTGCAGTTCGCAGGCGGGTGCGCGATTGTCGTCTCGCGGCTGCTGCATTGCGGCTGGTGGCGCTGTGAAAAGCTCAGCAGGTTTTATTGGTTCACGCCGCGAACCCCGCTGCCTAGAGTGGGGTTTCCGATCACTTTGACTGCACCGCGTCATGACTTCGCACTGCTTCACTCGCCATTGGCTCGCCAGCGCCGCGCTCGTGGCCCTGGCCACCGCCACGGCCCTGCCGGCATTTGCCCAGAGCACGCTGCTCAACGTCAGCTACGACCCCACGCGCGAGCTCTATCAGGACGTGAACGCCGCCTTCGCCAAGCAGTGGAAGGCGAAGACCGGCGAGCAGCTCACCTTCCGGCAATCGCACGGCGGCTCGGGCAAGCAGGCGCGCTCGGTGATCGACGGCCTCGAGGCCGACGTGGTGACGCTCGCCCTCGCCTACGACATCGACGCCATCCACGACCACGGCAACGCGCTGCCGGCCGACTGGCAAAAGCGCCTGCCGAACAACGCGTCGCCCTACACATCGACCATCGTTTTCCTCGTGCGCAAGGGCAACCCCAAGGGCATCAAGGACTGGCCCGACCTGGCGCGCAGCGGCATCGACGTGATCACCCCGAACCCCAAGACCTCGGGCGGCGCGCGCTGGAATTACCTGGCCGCCTGGGGCTATGCGCTGAAGCAACCCGGCGGCAACGCCGACAGTGCCAAGGCCTTCGTGAAGCGTGTGTATGCCAACACCAAGGTGCTCGATTCGGGCGCGCGCGGCGCCACCACCACCTTCGTCGAACGTGGCATCGGCGACGTGCTGATTGCCTGGGAAAACGAGGCCTATCTGTCGTTGAAGGAACTCGGACCCGACAAGTTCGAGATCGTGACGCCCAGCCTGTCCATCCTGGCCGAGCCGCCGGTGGCGGTGGTGGACAGGAACGTCGACAAGCACGGCACCCGCAAGGTGGCCACCGCCTACCTCGAATACCTCTACAGCCCGGAAGGCCAGGAGATCGCGGCGAAGCACTACTACCGGCCCCGCAACTCCGTGGTCGCGGCCAAGTACGCCAAGCAGTTCGCGGCCGTGAAGCTGACCACCATCGACGCCGATTTCGGTGGCTGGCGTGCCGCTCAGAAGACCCACTTCGACGACGGCGGCGTGTTTGACCAGATCTACGCGCCCGGCGCGAAGTGAACGCCGGGCCGGGGGTGGCCGGCGCATGGTCGGTGCTGGGTTGGGCCCATGCCTACACTCCCCGACCATGCGCATCGAACACTTTCGCGAGCGGCTTCGCGGCCAAGGCGCGCTGCCTGCCCACGAGCACCGCGTGCTGCGCCTGTGGGCCAACGCGCTGTCGCAGGACAGCGGCAAGCGCAAGCCCGAAGACTTCCTGCCGCTGCGGGTGCGCGCGGTGCTGCCGCAGCTCGAAGCCGACCTGCAGGCTCTGGCCCGACTGCGTTCAAAGCACCCGGCCGGCGACGGCTCGGTGCGCTTGCTGGTGGCATTGAGCGACGGTCAATCGGTCGAGAGCGTGCTGCTGCCGCGCGGTGGGCTGTGCGTGTCCACCCAGGTGGGTTGCGCGGTCGGCTGCGTGTTCTGCATGACGGGCCAGGGCGGCTTGCTGCGCCAGTTGGGCAGCGCCGAGATCGTGGCCCAGGTCGCGCTCGCGCGCACCCTTCGCCCGGTGCGCAAGGTCGTGTTCATGGGCATGGGCGAGCCCGCGCACAACCTCGACAACGTGCTCGAAGCCATCGACCTGCTGGGCACGGCAGGCAACGTCGGCCACAAGAACATCGTGTTCTCGACCGTGGGCGACAGGCGCGTGTTCGAGTGCCTGCCGCTCGGCCGCGTGAAGCCGGCACTGGCCGTGTCGCTGCACTCCACGAAGGCCGACGTGCGCGCCCGGCTGATGCCACGTGCACCGAGTGTCGGCCCCGAGGAGCTGGTCGACCTCGGCGAACGCTATGCGCGCGCCACCGGCTACCCGGTCCAGTATCAGTGGGCGCTGCTCGACGGCATCAACGACACCGACGAAGAACTCGACGGCATCGTGCGGCTGCTGCACGGCAAGTACGCAATGCTGAACATGATCCCGTACAACACCGTCGACGGCCTCGCGTTCCGGCGCCCGCCGGCCGCGCGCTCCGAGGCCATCGCCCGCACGCTGCTCGCCCGCGGCGTGCTCACCAAGCTGCGCCAGTCGGCGGGGCAGGACGTTGACGGCGGCTGCGGCCAGCTGCGCGCTCGTTCCGTGGCGGCCGAAGCGCCGATCCGCGTGGTGCGCCGCGCCGCCTGACCACCGCTCAGCCGGCGTTGATCCGGCTCACCAGCGCCGCCGTGAACGCCTTCGTGCCCGCTGTACCGCCGAGGTCGCCGGTGCGCACCATGTCGACGTTCAGCGTGTCGTGGATGGCCCGGCGCAGCTTGGTTGCCATCTCGGGCAGCTGGACGTGGTCGAGCATCATCGCGCTCGCCAGCAGCAGGGCGGTGGGGTTGGCCTTGTCCTGCCCCGCGATGTCGGGCGCCGAGCCGTGCACGGCCTCGAAAATGGCCGCGTCGGCACCGATGTTCGCGCCCGGCGCCATGCCCAGCCCGCCGACGAGGCCGGCCACCAGGTCGGACAGGATGTCGCCGAACAGGTTGGTGGTGACCAGCACGTCGAACTGCCAAGGGTTGAGCACCAGCTTCATCGCGCACGCGTCGATGATGACGGTGTCGAGGGTGAACTGGCCTTTGTACTTGCGTTCGTACAGCTCCAGGCCGGTCTCCAGGAAGATGCCGGTCAGCGCCTTCATGATATTGGCCTTGTGCACGATCGTCACCTTCTTGCGGCCGGTCGCCACGGCGTGCTGGAAGGCGAATTCGAGCAGGCGGCGGCTGCCGGCGCGGGTGTTGATGCCGGTCGCCATGGCGACCGCGTGCGGGTCGTCGTCGATCTGAACGAAGTGCTCATGGCCGATGTACAGGCCTTCGAGGTTCTCGCGCACCACCACCAGGTCGATCTTGTCGAAGCGCCCGCCCGGCACCACCGTGAGCGCGGGCCGCAGGTTGGCGTAAAGCTGGAACTCCTCGCGCAGCCTGACATTGGAGGACCGATACCCCCCGCCCGACGGCGTTTCGAGCGGGCCCTTCAGCGCCAGCCGTGTCTGGCGGATGCTCGCGAGCGTGGCGGCAGGCAACGGGTCGCCGGCGACCGTCACGCCTTCGAGGCCGGCGATCTGGCGGTCCCACACGAAGGGCGCGCCGAGCGCGTTCAGTGCGGCAAGCGTGGCGTCGACGATCTCGGGGCCGATGCCGTCGCCGGGGATCAGCGTCGCAGGGATGGGGGTGGCCATGGGGGCGCCTTTCGGGGAGCATGAAGGGGGTCGGCAAGGCCCCGCATGTTACGTGCCGGCCCAGCGCGTTCTGGCACTTCTGGGGGGCTTTTCGTGTGGCCGCGCTGCCGGCTCAGAACACCGACAAGCCCGTTTGCGCGGTGAACAGTTCGAGCGCGCGCCGGCCGATGGCCGAGTTGCCGGTGGCGTCGAGTGCAGGCGACCACACGCACAGCGTCAGGGTGTCGGGCACCACGGCCACGATGCCGCCGCCCACGCCGCTCTTGCAAGGCAGGCCGATGCAGAACGCGAACTCGCCGGCTGCGTCGTAGGTGCCGCAGGTCAGCATCAGTGCGTTGATGCGCCGTGCTTGCCGCTCGTTGATCACCGCGTCGAAGCCGCCCCCGAGCGGGTGGGCGCCGTCGCGGCACAGGTAGCCCGCGGCGCGCGCAAGCTGGCGGCACGTCATGGCGATCGAACATTGGTGGAAGTACACGTCGAGCACGTCGGCCACCGCATGGTCGAGCTTGCCGAAGCTCTTCATGAAGTTCGCGAGCGCAAGGTTGCGAAAGCCCGTGGCCGCTTCCGATGCCGCCACTTCCGCGTCGAACGCAATGGCCTCGCCGCAGAGGTGGCCGGCGAACGCCAGCACGTCGTGCTTGCCCAGGCCCAGGGCGAGCAGGCGGTCGGCCACCGCAATGGCGCCGGCATTGATGAACGGGTTGCGTGGCACGCCGTGTTCGGTTTCCAGCTGCACCAGCGAATTGAACGGGTTGCCCGACGGCTCGCGGCCGATGCGCTGCCACAGCGCGTCGTCGAGCCGGCGAAGCGCGAGCGTGAGAGAGAACAGCTTCGAGATGCTCTGTATCGAGAACGGCGTGTCGAAGTCGCCCGCTGCGGCTTCGACGCCGTCGCGGGTACGCAGTGCGATGCCGAACTGCCGCACCGGCACCCGCGCCAGCGCCGGGATGTAGTCGGCGACCCTGCCTTCCGTGCCCAGCAGCGGTGCGAGGCGGTTGGCGATGTCGTCGAGGACGGTTTGGTAGTTCATCGGGGGCTCGCGGGCTGGAACCGCATTGTCGAGCCAGCGGCTTCGGTGGGGTTGCTTGCGGCGGCGCCCGCACGTGGGTTCACGCGCGCTCATACTTGAAGACGACGCTCGGGATTCGCATGGCATGACTCCGCTTCACCTCGCGTCACCCCGCATCACCCCACGTCAATACCGCCGAAATACCCCCGAAAAACCGTCATGAGTCAGCTCATCGCCATCGCCATGCAGCACGGCCTGTTGTTGGTGTTCGCCTCGACCCTCGCGGCGCGCCTGGGTGCCCCTGTGCCTGCCGCGCCGGTGCTGGTCATCGCGGGCGCACTGGCGGTGGGGGGCACGCTCTCGTGGTCGGCTGCACTCGCGCTCAGCATCGCCGCCAACCTCATCGGCGACGGCGTGTGGTTCTGGGCCGGCCGCCGCTGGGGCAACCGGGTGTTGCGGCTGCTGTGCCGCATTTCGATCTCACCCGACTCGTGCGTTCGGCAGAGCGAATCGTTCATCACGCGGCTGGGTGGCAGCTCGCTCATCGCCGCGAAGTTCGTGCCCGGCATCTCGGTGGTGGCGGCGCCGATGGCCGGCGCCTTGGGCATGCCGTGGCTCACCTTCGCCGGCTACGAGATGCTCGGCGCCGCCCTGTGGGCGGGGTTGTTGATGGGCGCCGGCGCGCTGTTCAGCACCCAGATCCAGCAGGTGATGCAGGTTCTGGCCACGGCGGGCCTTGCTGCGGGGGCGGCGGTGGTGCTTCTCGTGGCTGCGTACATGGCGTGGCGCTACTGGCGGCGGCGGGCGTTCCTGCGCGGCGTGGAAATGTCGCGCATCGCGGTGCACGAGTTGCGCGCGCTCATCGACTCGGGCCAGGCGCCGGTCGTGATCGACGTGCGCTCCGACGTCGGCCGCAGCGTCGACCTGCGGCGCATCCCGGATGCGCTGGCCATGTCGCTCGCCGACATCCGCACCCGCGCGCACGAGCTGCCGCGCGACCGCGAGATCGTGCTGTATTGCAACTGCCCGAACGAAGCCTCTGCCGCCCTGGCCGCCCGGCTGCTGGCCGAGCGTGGCTTCACGCGTGTGCGGCCCCTGGCAGGCGGGCTGGATGCATGGGTGAGTGCGGGCCACGGCGTCGCGGATCACGCCTGGGCGCAGGCTTCAGACGCGGCCGAGGTGGCTGCCTTGCGCTGATAACCATATTCAAAATCGTTGGTTGGCGCATTCGGCGGGCGCTCGCAGACTGTTGGGTTCGCGCCAGCATCTGCTCCTGTAACCGCTGCCCATGACCGCCGCTTCCGTTTCTGTTCGACCCCCCGCCACCGCGCCCGCATTGGCCCGGCGCACACCGCGCCGCGTGCTGCCGGGCTTCGGTCTGTCGCTGGGCTACACGGTGGCGTACCTGTCGCTGATCGTGCTCATCCCGTTGTCCGCCGTGTTCGCGAAGACCAGCACGATGGGCTGGGAGCGCTTCTGGTCGGTCGTCACGGCGCCGCGCGTCGTGGCGTCGTACCAGCTCAGCTTTGGCATGGCATTGCTGGCGGCGGCCATCAACGCCGTGTTCGGGCTGCTGCTCGCGTGGTCGCTGGTGCGCTACAGCTTCCCCGGCAAGAAGCTCGTGGATGCGCTGATCGACCTGCCCTTCGCGCTGCCCACGGCGGTGGCGGGCATCGCGCTCACGGCGCTCTACTCCGGCAAGGGCTGGCTCGGCTCGGTGCTCGAACCGCTGGGCATCAAGGTCGCGTTCCAGCCGCTCGGCGTGCTGGTGGCGCTGACCTTCATCGGCCTGCCGTTCATCGTGCGCACCGTGCAGCCGGTGCTCGAAGACATCGACACCGAGCTCGAAGAGGCGGCTGCCAGCCTCGGTGCCGCGCGCTGGCAAACCTTCCGGCACGTCGTGTTCCCGGTGCTCACGCCGGCCCTGCTGACCGGGTTCGCACTCGCGTTCGCGCGCGCGGTCGGTGAGTACGGCTCGGTGATCTTCATCGCCGGCAACATTCCCATGGTGTCAGAGATCACGCCGCTGATGATCATCACGCAGCTCGAACAGTACGACTACGCTGGCGCCACGGCCATCGCGGTGGTGATGCTGGTGTTCTCGTTCGCGCTGCTGCTCGCCATCAACGCGCTGCAGGCCTGGAGCGCGCGCAGCCGGGGCGTGGGCGCCGGGCGGGGCAAGCGATGAGCGGCGCGAGCCTGTTGACGGGCGAGCCCAGCCGCGCCCGGCGCTTCGAGACCAACCCCGCCACGCGTGAATCGCCTTGGGTGCGCCGCGCCATCCTCACGCTCGGCCTCGCGTTTTTCGCGCTGTTCCTGCTGCTGCCGCTGGCGACTGTCTTCACCGAGGCGCTGCGCAAGGGCCTGGGCGTGTACGTCGCGGCGCTGACCGAGGCCGATGCCGTGTCGGCCTTGCTGCTCACGCTGCTGGCCGCCGCCATCGCCGTGCCGCTGAACCTGGTGTTCGGCGTGTGGGCAGCGTGGCTCGTGACGAAGTTCGACTTCACCGGCAAGAGCCTGCTCGTGACCTTGATCGACCTGCCGTTCTCCGTGTCGCCCGTGGTGGCGGGCTTGATCTACGTGCTGATCTTTGGCGCGCAGGGCTGGTTCGGGCCGTGGCTGCAAGCGCACGATCTGAAGGTGATCTTCGCCGTGCCCGGCATCGTGTTGGCCACCGTGTTCGTGACGTTCCCGTTCGTGGCGCGAGAGCTGATCCCGCTGATGGAAGCGCAGGGCCGCGAAGAAGAAGAGGCGGCCACGGTGTTGGGCGCGAGCGGCTGGCAGACCTTCCGCCATGTCACCTTGCCGAACGTGAAGTGGGGCCTGCTCTACGGCGTGATTCTTTGCAACGCACGTGCCTTCGGCGAGTTCGGTGCGGTGTCGGTCGTGTCGGGTCACATTCGCGGGCTGACCAACACGCTGCCGCTGCACGTGGAGATCCTCTACAACGAATACCAGTTCGCCGCCGCCTTCGCCGTAGCGTCGTTGCTCGCGCTGCTGGCGCTGGTGACGCTCGGCCTGAAGACCTTTGTCGAATGGCGGCAAGCAGTCGGGCAACGAGCAGGTCAATAGGCCGGTCAATAGAAAGCACCCACACCATGAGCATCCAGGTTCGCCACATCCACAAGTCGTTCGGCAGCTTCACCGCGCTGGGTGACGTGAGCCTCGACTTCCCGACCGGCGAACTCGTGGCGCTTCTCGGCCCGTCGGGTTGCGGCAAGACCACGCTGCTGCGCATCATCGCGGGGCTGGAAACGGCCGACCGAGGCAGTGTGATGCTCGACGGCGTGGATGCATCCGAGACCCACGTGCGCGAGCGCCAGGTCGGCTTCGTGTTCCAGCACTACGCACTGTTTCGTCACATGACGGTGTTCGACAACGTGGCTTTCGGCCTGCGCGTGAAGCCGCGCAGCGTCCGCCCGAGCGACGCCGAGATCAAGCGCAAGGTGCACGACCTGCTGAACCTGGTGCAGCTCGACTGGCTCGCTGACCGCTTCCCGCCGCAGCTCTCGGGTGGGCAGCGCCAGCGCATCGCGCTCGCGCGGGCGCTCGCCGTCGAACCGCGCGTTCTGCTGCTCGACGAGCCCTTCGGCGCGCTCGACGCGCAGGTGCGCAAGGAGTTGCGCCGCTGGTTGCGCCGGCTGCACGACGAGCTGCACATCACCAGCCTGTTCGTCACCCACGACCAGGAAGAAGCGCTCGAAGTGGCCGACCGCGTGGTGCTGATGGACCACGGCCGCGTCGAACAGGTGGGCACGCCGAGCGAGGTGTACGAGCGGCCTGCAACGCCCTTCGTGTTCGGGTTCCTCGGCTCGGCGAACCGCTTCCCCGGCCCGGATGGCGACGAGCGCGGCGATGCCTTCGCCCGCCCGCACGAGGTGAGCATTTCCACCGAGCCCGCCGCCCACAGCCATGCAGCGCAGGTCAGCCGCGTGCTGAGCTTCGGCGCAACCAGCCGGGTCGAGTTGATCGGTGCGGGCGACCGGCACTTCGAAGTGGAACTGGCGCGCGAACGCGCCGACGCGATGGCGCTGCAAACCGACCAGCGCGTGTGGCTCGTGCCGCAGCGGTTGAGCGTGTTCACGGGCAATCAACGGGCTGAGGCTGCGCAAGCGGCATAGTCAGCCCATGAACTTCCAGCAACTGCGGATCATTCGCGAAGCGGTCCAGCGCAACTTCAACCTGACCGAGGTGGCGGCTGCGCTGTTCACGTCGCAGTCGGGCGTGAGCAAGCACATCCTCGACCTCGAAGACGAGCTCGGCATCGAGCTATTCGTCCGCAAGGGCAAGCGCCTGACCGGCCTGACCGAGCCGGGCAAGGAGCTGGTGCACATCGTCGAGCGCATGCTGCTCGATGCGAAGAACATCAAGCACCTGGCCGAGCAGTTCGCCAACCGCGACGAAGGCAGCCTGACCATCGCGACCAC
This sequence comes from Rhizobacter sp., assembly GCA_025350965.1. Lineage (GTDB taxonomy): Bacteria > Pseudomonadota > Gammaproteobacteria > Burkholderiales > Burkholderiaceae_C > LMDS01. The sequence continues at coordinate 27,007 of JANXWV010000052.1, read as the reverse complement.
CCACACGCAGGCCCGCTACGCGCTGCCGCAGGTGGTGCGGCGCTTCAAGCTGGCGTACCCGAAGGTGCACCTCGTGCTGCACCAGGCCGGGCCGGCCGAGATCAATGCGCTGCTGCAATCGGGCGAGGCCGACATCGGCATCGCGACCGAAGCGCTCGATGCCAGCAACGCCTTCGCGAGCTTCCCGTTCTACGACTGGCACCATATGGTCGTGGTGCCCGAGGGCCACGCGCTTGCAAGCAACAAGCGCTTGACGCTCGGTGCGCTCGCCGCGCACCCGTTGATCACCTACCACGTGGGCTACACCGGCCGCGAGCGCATCGACGCCGCGTTCGCCGGCGCCGGCCTGGCGCCCGACGTGGTGATGAGCGCGCTCGATGCCGACGTGGTGAAGACGTACGTCGAGGTCGGCCTGGGCGTGGGCATCATCGCCTCGATGGCGTTTGACGCCACGCGCGACGCGGGCCTCGCCGCCATCGACGCGGCGCACCTGTTCCCGCCCAACACCACGCGCATCGCGGTGCGGCGCGGGCACTACCTGCGCGGCTATGCGTACCGCTTCATCGAAGAGTGCTCGGCCGCGCTGACGCCGGCGGTGGTGAAAGGCGCGCTCGACGCGGAGTGAGCGTGCGGCCTCGTCCGGGCTATCAATTCAGCGGGCCAGCCGGTTCACGACAGCAACTGCTTGCGGGCCCGGTGCAGCCGCACGAACAAGTTGTCTTCGGTGATGCCGAGTTCGCGGCACACGGCCTCGGTGCTTTGCTCTTCCAATACGCGCAGCCGCATCACGTCGCGCAGGCCGGTGGGCAGGGCTTCGATGCGCTTGAGCGCCTGCACCAGCAGCTGGTGCTGCTCGGCGATCTGGTCCGGGCGCGGCTGCGGGCACTCGACGGCGAGGGCGCCGCTGTCGGCCGCTCTGCCGTCGTCAGCGCCTTCATCCCAGCCCCGGTCGAGCGAATCGGTGTGGGCGTTGCGGCGCACGCTGTCGACGATCTTGTGCTTCAGCACGGCGGTCAGCCACGAGCGCAGTGCGGCGCGGCCGGCGAACACCGCGCGGCCCGACAACACCGCCTCGAACACGTCGTGCACTGCGTCTTCGGCCGTCAGCGGGTCGCGGAGCTTGCGCTGCGCAAACCGCACGAGGTAAGCGCGGTGCGACACCATCTCGGCCCAGCACACGCTGGGCTGGAAGCTGGCTGCACGGGCTGGGCTGGCGGTGACGGCGGTGGTGTTCATGGGGCGGTCCGTGGGGTGTGGGTCGGTGCATGAACTTTGGCCGCCCCACCTCGCGTGAGTCTCACCGAACCTCACAGGAACATCACATCGGGGTAAGAAGTTCGCGCTGGCGACCGACAATCGGCCATGCCTCCGTCACACACCGCACACGTCCTCGTTGCCGAAGACCAGACCGACATCCGCGACCTGCTGGTCATGAACCTGCGCACGGCGGGCTATGAGGTCTCGGCTGTCGGTGACGGCGAGCAGGCGCTGGCGCGGCAGGTCGAGCAGCCGGCCGACCTGTTGATCCTCGACCTGATGATGCCGCGCATGGACGGCCTGGAGGTCTGCAAGGCGCTGCGCGCACGCGGCAGCGCCACGCCGATCCTCATGCTCACGGCCAAGTCGACCGAGCTCGACCGTGTTCTCGGCCTCGAGCTGGGCGCCGACGACTACCTGACCAAGCCCTTCTCGCTGGCCGAATTTCTGGCGCGCGTGAAGGCCTTGTTGCGCCGCGCCGACCTGCTGGCCGCCGCGCAGGCGAACGCGCACGCCGCCGGTGCCAAGGGCACGGGCACCATCCGCAATGGCGCGCTCGAGATCCTGCCGGCCAAGCGGCAGGTGCGCTATGCCGGCGCGGCCATCGACTTCACCGCGCTCGAATTCGACCTGCTGCTGCACTTCGCCGCCCACCCCGGCCATGTGTTCTCGCGCGCGCAACTGCTGAACGCGGTGTGGGGTTACACGCACGACGGCTACGAGCACACGGTCACGACGCACATCAACCGCCTGCGCGCCAAGCTCGAGGCCGACCCGATGCGCCCGCAGCTCATCCTCACCGCGCGCGGCGCCGGCTACAAGATGCGCGACAGCCCTCAATGAGTGTTCGGTTCAAGCTCGCGCTGACCGTGTTTGCCACGGGCCTGATCACCGCGCTGCTGGTGATCGCAACCGTGCTCTATGCGTTCCAGCGCTTCGAGCACGAGACGACCTACCGGCGTGGCACCGCGTTCCTGGGCCGAGTGACCGCGAACAACGACTACCTGTTCGAGACGTACGAAGGCGAGCCCGACAAGTTCCGCGGCTGGTTGCGCAACATGGTGCTGTTCGAGCCCGACACGCAGCTCTACCTGCTCGACCTGCAAGGTGCGGTGCTCGCGTCCAGCGGCAAGGCGCAGATCGCGCCGGACTTTCGCGTCACGCTCGCGCCGGTGCTCACCGCCATCGGCCGGCCCGACGCGGCCTATGTGATGGGCGACGACCCGGAGCGCATGGACGCCGATGCCGTGGTGGCTGTACAGCCGGTGCGCCGCGCCACCATGAGCCAGGCCGATGCGGTGGTCGGTTACCTCTACCTCGTGCTGCACCCCGAGCGGCTGCAGTCCAGCGAGTCCAAAGACGGCCGCTGGGCGGCGTTGCGCATGAGCTTCGGGCGCCCGGCGCTCGGGCTCATCCTGGCGATCATCGCGTTCAGCACGCTGGCGGCGGTGCTCATCATCGTCTCGGTCACGCGGCCGCTGCAGCGCCTGACGGATGCCGTTGCCACGCTCTCGCGGCGCGGGCTCGACGACGACCTCGGCGCCGGCCCGGCGGGTGCGCCGCAGATGGTGCTGCCAAAGGCCACACCCGACGAGTTCGGCCAGCTCACCGGCGCGTTCGTGATGTTGATCGACATCTGCCGCAGCCAGTGGAACGAACTGCGCCGGCTCGACCACTTCCGCCGCGAAGGCGTGAGCAACCTGTCGCACGACTTGCGCTCGCCACTCACCGCCACCGTGGCCTGCCTCGAAACACTCGACGGCCGATGGGTCGCCGGCACCCCGCACGACGATGCGGCCCGCCGGGAAGATCGGCGCCTGGTCGAGATTGCGCTGCGCAACACGCGCAACGCCGCGCGGCTGGTGCAGTCGCTGGGCGACCTGGCCAAGCTCGACGAGCCCGAGTTCAAGCTGCGCATGGAGGTGGTCGACGCGGCCGAGCTGCTCGACGACATCGGCATGCGCTTTGCCGAGCGCGCCCTCCAGCAGCACGTGGCGTTGACCGTGGTCCACGCGGCCGAGGCCGGTGCCGGTGCCGAGGCCGGCCAGGCGAGGGGCGCATTTGCCGCACTCGACATCGAACTGTTCGAGCGTGCCGTGGCCAATCTGCTCGACAACGCGCTGAAGTTCTGCCCGGCCGGTGCGCGCATCACGCTCGCGGCAGCGGCCCGTGATGGCCGAGTGCTCATCAGCGTGGCCGACACCGGCGCCGGCATCGCCGAGGCCGACCTGCCGCACCTGTTCGACCGCTTCTACCAAAGCCGCCACAGCGTCGCACCCGCCACCGGCGAGGGCGGCAAGGGGCTGGGGCTGGCCATCGTCAAGCGCATCGCCGAGCTGCACGGCGGCACGGTGGCGGTGACGAGCACGCTGGGTCAGGGAACCAAAGTGGTGCTGTCACTGCCAGCCGTGGCCCGCTGACATCATGCGGGAAAGCCCGGCTGGATGGCCTTGGATGCACCGCCTAAAGTCACGCGACTCGCAGCAGGCACCGTGATGGTGCCGTGCAGGACGGGGCCGAGGAGACACTCGCAACCGCACCCGGGCAAGGCCCTGGCGGCGTGACACACCAGGCTGCAGTCGGGGCCGAAGCAAAAGTTCAAAGGGCGTCAGGGCTGACCTGACGCCCTTTGCATTTGGTGTTCGTTCGAAGCGGGCACGCTGCCGTGCCAGCAGACGCGGTTCTTGCCTTCGTGCTTGGCGCGGTACAGGTGCCGGTCGGCGGCGGCGAGCAGCGGCTCGGGCGTGGTCAGGTGGGCGTCGTCGGCGATGCCGATCGACAGCGTCACCTCGAGTTGCGGGTGCACGGCCGCCCAGTCGTGCGCCTCCACCGCGCAGCGCAATGCGTCGCAGAGCCGGCTTGCCACAGCCGCATCGGCCTCGATGAACACGATGCAGAACTCTTCGCCGCCGTAACGTGCCACCACGTCGGTGGCGCGGCAGTGCGCACGCAGAATGGCGCTGACGCGGCGCAGCACCTCGTCGCCGGTCGCATGGCCGAAGCGGTCGTTGACGCGCTTGAAGAAGTCGAGGTCGCACAAGGCCACGGCCAGCGGCTGGTCATAGCGGCGCGAGCGCGCCATCGCGTCGAACAGGTGTTCGTCCAGGGCTCGGCGGTTCGCCAGGCCGGTCAGCCCGTCGGTGCGGCTCTGCTCGGCCAGGCGCGTGAGCAGCAGGTTCTTCTCGGCGTCGGCCGCCAGCAGTGCTGCATGCAGGGCCTTCAGCTCGTCGTGGGCGTGGGTGACCTCCACATGCCTCGCGCGGTGCATCTCGGCCTCGTGGCGCGCGCTGGCCACCTCCATGCGCACGCGCAGGGCGCCGACCTTGCGGTCGGACTCATCGTTGAACTGCGCCCGCTCGGCGGCATGCGCGGCCTCTGCATGGTGCAGCGCCCGGTCGAAGGCACCGGCCTGCTTGTGCAGCTCCGCCAGCGTCTGGTGCGCGCGCGCGGCGTAGTTGCGCCCGCCGGTCTCGGCGCTCTGCCGCAGAGCCAATTCCAGTTCCGCCTGAGCGGCGGCCGGCTGGCTCGACTTGAGCAGCACACGGCCAAGGGTGACGCGTGCGTTCGTGTGTGCTTCGGCGTAGCCGCTCGGGGCGAGCACGGGCAATGCGGCCACCAGGGCGGCGTGTGCATCGTCGAGCCGACCGAGCAGCATCAGCGCCTCGCCGAGGTTCGACTGAAGCACCGCTGTGGCGGTGGCGTCGCCTTGCGCCAACGCGAGGGCGCGCTCGTAGTGCGCGACCGACTCGCTCAGCCGGCCCAGGTTCTTGCAATTGATGCCCATGTTGTTGAGCACGCTCATGCTTCCGCCAGCCTGCTCGCGCTCGAAAATCACCAGCACCTGCGCGAACTGCTCGAGGCCGGCCTCTGCCTGCCCGCTGCGCGAGTAGCCGACGCCCAGCGACAGCAGTGCCTCGGCTTCGAGCAAGGGATCGCCGTCGGCGCGGGCGGCGGTCAGGGCCTGGGCCGCCCACGCCACCGCGTCTTCGTGGGCGCCGAGCAGTTCGTTGCCGATGGACAGCGCGCGCTGCACGATGGAGCGCAGCGCCAGGTCGGCCTCCGGCACCGCCGCGAGCGCCATGGCCAACTCGGCCAGGCCCTCTTTGTGGCGCCCGCCGTAGTGCAGTGCGAGGCCGCGGGTGCGCAGCACGCGGGCTTGCTGCGCGGGTGTGGCCCGTTCGCCCAGCGCGGCGAGCGCCAGCACCGCTTCGTCGGCGAGTGCCAAGGCCTCACTCGCCGACGACATGTACTTGGCCGAGGCGGCGTCGAGCAGCGCCTTGATGGGGTCGGTGGGATCGGGCGCGGGGGTCATCGGCGGGCGGGTCGGAAAAGGACGAAAGAGTAGCGCAAGGGGCATGCCGTTCGGCCGCAGCAGCCTGAAATGCCACTGCGAAATGCCACGGATTCACAGGCCTCTTTGATTGACAGCCGCCGCCGCTCGCCGCCTAGCATGGCCGGTGCCTTCGTGGCCGATCTCCCAGGAACACCTGCATGCCCGTCGATCCCCAACTCCGCTCGCTCAGCATCGATGTGCCGTCGCAGCCCGACTCGCTGGTCAAGCTGTCGCTGCTGCTGGCCGAGGACGCTGTCAACCTGCAGGCCGTGAGCGCGCTCATCTCGTCCGACATGGCGCTGGCCTCGGCCGTGTTGAAGGCGGTCAATTCTTCGCTGTACGGCCTGCACGGGCGGGTGCAATCGGTGCAGCAGGCCATCACCCACCTGGGCACGCGCGAGGTCGCATCCGTGACCTTCGAGATGGGCCTGCGTGCGGTGTTCCCGCCCGCGCCCGAGCTCGACCCCGTCTGGGAGCGCGCCAGCGTGCGCGGCCTGCTGATGGGGCGCATCGGCCAGGCGCTCGAAGTCGACCCCTGGGCCAGCCACTCGGCCGGCCTGTTCGAGGAATGCGGCAAAGCGGTGCTGTTCCGCCATTCGCCCGACCGCTACCGCACGCTCCTGAAAGCGGCGGCCGACGACGAAGACCTGGCGATGCGCGAACACAGCGAGTTCGGTGTGAGCCACGACGCGCTGGGCGCGGCGCTGTGCGAGAGCTGGGGCCTGGCACCTGCCGCCGTGGCCAGCGTGCGCTTTCATGTGATGGTCAACGCCACCGGCGAGTTGCCGATGCAGCTGCCCAAGCGCGCGATCTGCGCCATCTCGGCACTGGCCCATGCGCTGATGACCGACCCGGCCACACTCGACGAGGTGGCCGAGCGGGTGGCGCCGCAGGCCGACCTGAGCGCCACGCTTGTGCTGCGCGGAGCGCGTCGGGTGCAAGAACAGCTCGAAGCAGCCATGGCGCGCGGCCAACCGGCCTGAGCGGTTTACAGTTCCTTCTCGGCCCGCTGGCCGACAAGGAACAGCGTCATGAACACACGAAGAAGGATGCTCGCCCGCAGCGCGGCGGTTGCCGCCCTGCTGAGCGCGGCCGGCCTGTTGCCGGCGCACGCCCAAACCGCGTCGGCCAAGGCCGCGTTCGATGCCAAGTCGGTCGACGACGTCATCAAGGCGCTGGGCATCGGCAAGCCGGTGGAGAGCAAGGACATCACCTTCACCGCACCCGACATCGCCGAGAACGGCGCCGTCGTGCCGATTGCCGCGAGCACCCTGCTCCCCGGCGTGAAGCGCATGGCCTTCCTGGTCGAGAAAAACCCGACTGTGCTGGCCGGTGTGTTCGAGTTCACCGACGCGGTCGAGACCAGCATTTCCACCCGCATCAAGATGGGCCAGACCTCGAACGTGCTGGCCGTGGCCATGCTGACCGACGGGCGGGTCTTGTACGCGCAGAAGGAAGTGAAAGTCACGTTGGGCGGCTGCGGCGGCTAGACGGCAAAGTAGGAGAACGACCATGTCAGACCCGATGCGCATTCGCGCGCTGGTGCAAGGCAGCGGCGCCGTCGTGCGCGTGCTGATGAGCCACGAAATGGAGACCGGCCAGCGCAAGGACGCCGCCGGCAAGGTCATCCCGGCCTGGTACATCACCGACATGAGCGCGGCACTCAACGGCAAGCTGGTGCTGAGTGCGCAGTGGGGCACCGCCATCGCGAAGAACCCGTTCACGCAGTTCACCATCAAGGGCGCCAAGTCGGGCGACAAGATCAGCATCAGCTGGACCGACAACCATGGGGACAAGCGGACGGACGAGGCGGTGGTGGCGTGAGGCGAATGCTCAAAGTCTCGTCAGCCCTCGCGGTGGTTGCGACTCTTGTGTTCGCCTCCTTCGGAGTCGGGGCTGTGCCGGCGACCAAGTGCGTGGTCAACGGCACCGTCACTTATCAGCAGGGGCCCTGTCCATCTGAGCAGGTTCGAAAGCAACCCACCATTCAAGAACTGAACGCCGAGGCGAAGAAACGTCGTTCGGCGGCTGCGGCGTCAGCGCCCGACAAGGTTGCTCCTGCGGCGCCTGGTGTGTCCAGAGGCTTCAGTTGCGACGGGCGACAGTACTGCTCGCAAATGAAGTCATGTGCCGAGGCAAAGTACTTTCTCGCCAACTGCCCCGGTGTCAAGATGGACGGCGACGGGAATGGAATCCCTTGCGAGAAGCAGTGGTGTGCTCGCTAGAGGCGAGGCATGCGCCCGCCCATACACGCGTCGGCAGTTGACGGTCATCTCCGTGCCAGCGCAAACGGGTTCAGCACGCTCACCCCGAAGCCCTTGACGCCCGCCACGTTGCGTGTGACCACGGTCAGCTGATGAACTTTCGCGGTCGCCGCGATCATTGCGTCTTCGTACAAGATGTCAAACGCCTTGTGCATCAACCGAGCCCATAGCCCGAACGCCAATGCGTCCATCGCGATCACGTTGTAGGAGCGAGCGACCAACTCCAGCCAGCGCTCCAGCAAGTTGGCCTTCGGCTCGTCTTGCTCGCGCGTCAGCTCGATACCGGCCTGAATTTCCGCATTCGCATCCCCTGCGGTTCAACCCATCCATCACGCCCGCGTTCGCGCCGGCAAACCGGGTAGTCCTTCCCTTGGCGGCGTGGTGCAGATGCTCTACCGTGCGGTGCCCAGCCTGGGGCCGCCCACGAGAGACCGCTTGATGACCTTGCCCGCCACTTCCTTCCCCGCCACCGTGGCCCCCGAAGCGCTGGCCCTGCAGCGCCTGTACCAATGGGAGCGCACGGCTCCCGGTACCGTGGTGCTCTCGCAGCCGCTCGGCGGCGGCAAGCTGCGCGACTACACCTGGGCGCAAGTGCTCGACGAGACGCGCCGCATGGCCGCGCACCTGGTCGGCTTGAACTTCACGCCGGGAAGTTGCATCGCGATCCTGTCCAAGAACACCGCGCACTGGCTGATGTGCGACTTCGCGGTCTGGATGGCCGGCCACGTGTCGGTGCCGCTCTACCCCACGCTTGCGGCCGGCACCATCCGCCAGATCCTCGAGCACAGTGAGGCGAAGCTGCTGTTCATCGGCAAGCTCGACGGCTGGGCCGCGATGGCGCCGGGCATTCCCGACGGCCTGCCCTGCATCGCCACGCCACTGGCGCCGACCACAAACCACCCGCAGTGGGCGCAGATCGTTGCAGCGACAGCGCCGCTGCAAGGCGAGCCGGTACGCCGTGGCGATGAGCTCGCGACCATCATGTACACCTCGGGCACCACCGGCAACCCGAAGGGGGTGATGCACAGCTTCGCGACGTTCGCGTGGTCCATGGCCAGTGCGATGCGCCGCGTCAACATGACCCCGCGCACGCGCATGCTCAGCTACCTGCCGCTGGCCCACGTGGCCGAGCGCACGCTGGTCGAACATGGCCTGCTGGCCAGCGGCATGCAGGTCTACTTTGCCGAGAACCTGGAGACCTTTGCCAAGGACCTGCAGCGCGCCCGGCCCACGGTGTTCTTCTCGGTGCCGCGCCTGTGGGTCAAGTTCCAGCAGGGCGTGCACGCCAAGATGCCCGCGGCCAAGCTCGCGCGGCTGCTGTCGATCCCGATCGTGCGGGGCATCGTTGCGAAGAAGATCCGCACCGCGCTCGGCCTGGATGCGTGCGAGTTCGCCGCCGGCGGCGCGGCACCCATGCCGCCCGAGCTGCTGACCTGGTACGAGCGCCTTGGCCTGCCCATCATCGAGGTCTACGGCATGACCGAGAACTGCGGCGTCTCGCACGCCACGTTGCCCGGCGTGCAGCGCCCCGGCACCGTCGGGCAGCCTTACGACGGCGTGCAAAGCCGCATCGACCCCGCGACCGGCGAGATCCAGATGAAGAGCCCGGGACTGATGCTCGGCTACTACAAAGAGCCGGCAGTCACTGCCGACGCGATGACGGCCGACGGCTGGTTGCGCACCGGCGACAAGGGTGCGCTCGACGCCGAAGGCAACCTGCGCATCACCGGCCGCGTCAAAGACCTGTTCAAAACAAGCAAGGGCAAGTACGTGGCGCCCGCGCCGATCGAAGACAAGCTCGTGATGAACGGCGTGGTCGAGGCCTGCGTCGTGACCGGCGCCAACCTGGGCCAGCCGCTGGGCATCGTGATGCTCAACGCCGAAGCGGCGCTGCACGCGCAAGACCCGGCGGCGCGTGCCGCGATCGAGGTGGCGCTGAAGGCGCACCTCGACAGCATCAATGCCCGCCTCGACCCGCACGAACAGCTCGATTGCCTGGTCGTGATCGACCAGCCGTGGACCGTCGACAACGGCTTCATCACGCCCACGTTCAAGGTCAAGCGCAACCGCATCGAAGAGGTCTACGGGTCGCTGTTCGAGGGCTGGGTGGCGCAGCGCAGGCCGGTGGTCTGGCACCACGCGTGAGGCGTGCACCAGGCCGCTGCGGTTACAGCGGCTACTGTATATTTCTACAGACGACACACGATGAACGGAAAGCGTCCAGATGAACAACGCGCGCGACGATTCCAGCCGCAGTCGACCCGTCGGCATCGACCTTTTCGCTGGCGCAGGTGGGCTGTCGTTGGGGTTTGAGCAGGCCGGGTTTGATGTGGCGGCGGCGGTCGAAATTGACCCGATTCACTGCGCAACGCATGAGTACAACTTCCCTCACTCGGTGGCGATTTGCGCGAGCGTTGTGGACTTGACCGGCGCGTCGATCCGATCGCGCGCCGGCCTGTTGGACCAAGACATCGACGTGGTCTTCGGTGGCGCGCCCTGCCAGGGCTTCTCGATGATCGGCAAGCGGGCGTTGGACGATCCGCGCAACCAACTCGTCTTTCACTACGTTCGTCTGGTGCAGGAACTGAGCCCGAAGTACTGCGTGTTTGAAAACGTCAAGGGCTTGACGCTGGGTAAGCACGCTGCGTTTCTGGAAGAGTTGATCGCCGCGCTGGGCCACATTGGCTATCGGGTCTTGATGCCGTATCAGGTCTTGAATGCGGCGGACTTCGGGGTGCCTCAAGACCGGCGCCGCTTGTTCCTGATGGCCGCGCGAGTTGACCAAAAGCTGCCGCAGTATCCACTGCCTTTGGCGACGCGTTCAACCGTGTGGGACGCGATTGGAGACCTGCCTGACGCTGATGAGTTTTCCGAGCTGGAACAGGTGGATGCGGTCAAGGTCAAGTGGGCGACCCAAGCGATTTACGCGAAGCGTTTGCGTGGCGCGGACTCTGATCCGCATGACTTCGGCCATGTCCGGCGCTTCGATGCGAACTGGCTCACGTCAAGCCTGAGAACCGAGCACACGGCAGTGTCCAGACAACGCTTCACGGACACCGAGCATGGGCAAACCGAGCCCATCAGTCGCTTCCGCAAGTTGCCCCCCGAAGGTCTGTGCAACACGCTGCGTGCCGGCACCGACAGCGCGCGCGGAGCGTTCACGTCGCCGCGTCCGATTCACCCGTTTCTGCCGCGCGTCATCACCGTGCGCGAGGCCGCGCGTCTGCATTCCTACCCCGATTGGTTTCGCTTCCACGCGACCAAGTGGCATGGGTTCAGGCAGATCGGCAACAGCGTACCGCCGTTGCTCGGGCGGGCCGTCGCGGCCTGCGTGATGCAAGCGCTTGGCGCGTTGCCGATCAAGCCGCAAGAAGTGCTCGAGCCGGGTTTGAAGACGCTGCTCACTTGCGACATGCGCCAGGCAGCGGCGTACTTTGAAGTGCCGCGCGACGTCATCGCCCAGCGCATTCGCAAACTGCCGCCGGTTGACGATTCGGATCTGCTGCAACATGCCGCGTGATCCCAAGGGGCGCGCCCCCAATCGCTATGCGGCGATCATCGAAGCCATCTTTCAGAAGCATCATGCTTTGGGTGGTGAGGGATTCGAGTTCACACGAACCGAGTTTGAAGGCGTTGCCTCTGAGTTGAAGATCGTGTTGCCAAAGAACCTGGGCGACGTTATCTACTCGATGCGCTACCGCACCGAGTTGCCGCCCAGCATTTCGGCGACTGCCGGTCTGGGGCTGGAGTGGATCATCGAAGGCGCGGGTGCGGGCAAGTACCGCTTTCGCCAAGTGCGCCTGAACCGCATCGTGCCGCGTGCTGACCTGGTTTCAATCAAGATCCCCGATGCCACGCCCGAACTGATTGCAGCGCATGCCCTCGGGGATGAGCAGGCGCTCTTGGCGCGGGTGCGCTACAACAGGCTCATCGACATATTCCTCGGCATCACCACGTACTCGTTGCAAAACCACTTGCGCACCACAGTGGTTGGTGTGGGGCAGATCGAGATCGACGAGGTCTACGTGGGCGTGGACAAGTTCGGTCGACAGTTCGTTGTTCCGGTGCAGGCCAAAAGCGGAAGCGACAAGCATGGTGTAGTGCAGACACAGCAAGACATTGCGTGTTGCGAAGCCAAGTTTCCGCAACTGATTTGCCGCCCTGTCTCGGCGCAGTTCATGGCGGACAAACGAATCGCGATGTTCGAGTTAACGCTAGAAGGTGGGGACGTCAAGGTCGTCTCGGAGCGTCACTACCAGTTGGTAACAGCCAGCGCCATCACCCCGCTCGACTTGCAGAACTACAGCGACCGTTCGGTTGATTGAGTCGCGGGCATCGGCCGCAGCATGGTGTGCACCGCTTAGAGTCACGCCACGCCACGCCACGCCACGCCACGCCACGCCACGCCACGCCACGCCACGCCAACGCCGCCCGCTCCATGACCGACGCCCCCCGCCCCGCCCGCCCCGCCATCAGCTGCGTGGTGCCGGCCTTCAACGAAGCCGCGAACCTGGGGCTCCTGCTGGCGGGGCTGACCGAGCAACTGGCGGCCTTGACGGACCGCTGGGAAATCATCGTCATCGATGACGGCAGCCGCGACGCCACGCCCGCCGCGATGGCGCCGTGGCTGTTGCGGCCGGGCGTGCGCTACGTGCGGCTGTCGCGCAACTTCGGCAAGGAAGCGGCGCTCACGGCCGGCATCGACAAGGCCGGCGGCGACGTGGTGCTGCTGATGGACGCCGACCTGCAGCACCCCGCGTCGCTCGTGCCCGACATGCTGGCCGCGTGGGTGGCGGGGGCCGACATGGTGTGCGCCGCGCGCGCCTCGCGGGCCGACGAAACCTGGGCCAAGCGCCTGGGCACGGCGATCTTCTATCACCTCGTCAACCGCAACTCGGCGGTGCCGATCCCGGTGGACGCAGGCGACTTTCGGCTGATGGACCGGCGCGTGGTCGATGCGCTCAAGTCACTGCCCGAACGCAACCGCTTCATGAAGGGGCTGTACGCGTGGGTGGGGTTCCACAACGTGATCATTCCCTACGTGCCGGCCGAGCGCCACGCAGGGGTCAGCACCTTCTCGATGAAGCGCCTGGCGCGGCTGGCGTTCACCGGCGTCACCGCGTTCACGAACGCGCCGCTGCGGCTGTGGAGCGCGCTCGGCGTAGTCATCGCGCTCAGCTCGATCGCGTTCGCGGCGTGGATCGTCGGCGACCACTTCATCTACGGCAACGACGTGCCCGGCTGGGCCACGCTCGTCACCGGCATGGCGTTCTTCAGCGGCGTGCAACTGCTTTCGATCGGCATCCTCGGCGAGTACGTGGGCCGCATCTTCGACGAGGTCAAGCAGCGCCCCGTGTACGTGGTGGGCAGCGAAGCCGGGCGCGGCGCGATCGACGTGGCGGCCCCGCCGCCGGCATCAGCGGCATCGGCGGCGTGAGCGGCGCCGGCGGCTTGCGCGTTCTGGCCCTGTGCGCCGACGATTTCGGCCTGGCGCCGGGCTTGTCGCGCGGCATTGCACGGCTGGCGGCCGCGCGCCGGCTCAGCGCCGTTTCGTGCATCACGAACAGCCCGCACTGGCCCGCTGCAGCGGGCTGGCTGCAGGGCCTGCCCGACACGGTCGATGTGGGGCTGCACCTGAACTTCACCGAAGGCCGGCCGCTGAGCCCGAGCCTGGCGCGCCTGTGGCCTGTGTTCCCGGCGCTGCCGGCGCTGATCGCCCGTGCGCACCTGCGCCGCCTGCCGCGCGCCGAGGTGCGGCACGAGGTGCATGCCCAACTCAAGGCCTTCATCGCGCTGCACGGCAAGCCGCCGGCGTTCGTTGATGGGCACCAGCACGTGCACCACCTGCCCACGCTGCGCGACATCCTGCTCGACATGGTCGAGCACGTTCAGCCGCTGCCTGCGGTGCGCAGCACGGCGCGCGTGATCGGGCGGGGCTCGGCGCTGAAGCGCATGCTGATCGAGCGCACCGGCGGGCGTGCGCTGGGCACCGAACTGGCGCGGCGCGAGCTGGCGCACAACCCGGCACTGCTCGGCGCCTACGGCTTCCAGGCGCGCGACTACCGCGGCCTGATGCAGCGCTGGCTCGCCGACCTGCCGGCCAAGGGCGGCCTGCTGTTCTGCCACCCCGGCGAGCGCGCGGCCGGCGACCCGCCGGATGCCATTGCCGACGCCCGCGTGCGCGAGCTTCGCTACCTCGCGAGCGACGCGTTCGATCAAGACCTGGCGGCCGCCGGCGTGACGCTCGGGCGCGTTTGGCGCGTTGCCAAGCCGGCCACGGCAGTCAAGCGCGAAACGCCCAGACCCGGTTGATCGCGAAGGTCAGCACCAGGCTCACGCCGGTCGCGGCCATCTGGGCCAGCACGTAGTGCGTGCCCAGGCGCACGCCGAGCGCGACGATGGCCATGCCCAGCAGGGCGCCAGCCAGCGCCGTGGCCTGGAAGCGCGGCCATGAGGCGCGCACCTCGCCGTGGTGCGCGAACGTGAAGTGGCGGTTGCCGGCATAGGCCACCTGCGCGCCCACCACCGCACCGAAGCCCGACGCGACGAACGCGGGCCAGCCCAAGGCTTCGACTGCCAGCACCAGCAGCGCGTAGTGCACGGCGGTGGCCACGGCGCCGACCGAGGCGTATCGCAGGAACTGCTTCAGCGCAGGCAGGAACCGCGTCATCACGGGCACGAACCGCGCCGTCGCATGGCGGTCACGGGCAGGCCCGCGCGGGGCCGCGCCAGAGCTCCGTTTGCGCATCGGTATAGGTCCGCACCAAGCCGGCCAACCCGGCGATACGGGCCGAGGCCCCGGCCGGCACCACGTACCAGACCGCACCCGCCCCGCACGGCAGCGCGGCCAGCTGCGCCAGCGGCCACAGCACGCGCCGGCCCATGGCGGGGTCGAAGCGGGCAGCGTCGAACAGCTCCTTGCGCCAGTTGTCGCGCGTGGGCAGGGCCGGGTCGGCCCAGTCGCTGGCGATCAGCACCGGCTTCGTGAGCCGGGCATAGAAGGGCAGGTCGTAGGCGTACTCATCGATCATCACGACCTGGTCGGTGCCCGCCATCTGCGCGGCCAGCGCGAGTGCCGCCGCGCGGTTCGAGTGCGGCGACTTGAACGTCAAGCCCACGACCACGGCCACGCACAGCAGCGCCGACGCGCCCATCACCCAGCGCCATGCGGTGCCCCGACTTGCCGCGATCGTCAGGCCGAGCAGCGCGCACCACGGCGCGAGCGCCGGCAACACATAGCCGACGAGCTTGGAGCTGGGGATCGAGAAGAAGCCGACCACCGCGATCACCCACCACAGCAGCAGGCCGAGCATCAAGGGCCGTTCGCGCCACAAGCGCTGCGCCGCAGCTGGCGCCCACGCGCTCCACGGCAGCGTGAGTGCAGGCAGCACGGCCACGAAGAACCAGAACGGGTGCACGTTGTTGAAGTTCGTCTGCGCAAAGCGGCGGAAGTGCTGCTCCATCACGAAGTAGTCGAAGAAGCCCGGATAGCGCTGCTGCATCAGCACGAACCACGGCAGTGCGACCAGGGCGAAGGCGCCCAGTGCGAGCGGGTGCAGCAACTTCAGCATGTCGCGCCAGCGCCCCTGCGCCAGCAGCCATGGGCCGATGACCAACGCGGGCAGCACGAAGCCGATCAGCCCCTTGGCCAGCACGGCCAGCGCGCACAGCACCCAGCCGGTCACGAGCCAGCGCAGCGACACCGGCGCACCGGCGGGTTCGTCGAGCGCACGCGCCAGCGCCAGCACGGCGGCGCTGATCAGCCCGCCTACCAGCATGTCGTGGTTCGCATACTGCGCGCCGATGAAGAAGAACGGGCAGGTCGCGAGAACCCCGAGCGTGATGCTTGCTGCGCGCGGCCCGTGCCAGCGCCGCAGCGCGAAAAACAGCGCCGCGCCCATCAGCCACGCGCCGAGCATCGAGGCGAAGCGGCCGGCGAACGGCGTGGGCCCGACGAGCTGCATCAAAGCCATGTCGAGCCAGTACATCAGCGGCGGCTTGTGGAAGAACGGCAGGCCGTTCAGCGTGGGCACGAGCCCGTCGCCCAACAACATTTCACGCGCCACGTTCGCGTAGCGGCCCTCGTCGGGCACGAGCAGCGGGCGCATGCCGAGGGTGGCGAGCAGCCAGACGGCGAGCAGGCCGAGCAGGGTGGCGGGGCGTTGAAACGGCGCTGGTTGTACGGACGATGTCGAAGACAAATTCATTCACCGCAGGGGGACGGAGTTGGCGGAGTTTCGCAGAGTGAAGGCCCGAGATTTTGACTCTGCGACCACTCCGTCAACTCCGTCCCTCTGCGGTGAAGTATTGACTTCAATCCACCTTCGCCCCCGACGCCTTCACCACCTGCGCCCACTTCTTCGTCTCGGCCGCGATGAAGGCCACGAACTCGGCTGGCGGCTGGCCGCCTGGGATCGCGCCTTGTGACAGCAAGCGCTCCTTGAACGCCGGCGCGGCGAACGACTTGGCTGTTTCCTGCTGGATGCGGTTCACGAGGTCGGCCGGCGTGCCGGCTGGCGCGAACAAGCCGAACCACGAACTCGCATCGAAGCCCTTGACCGGGCCCGCCTCGGCGATGGTCGGCAGCTCGGGCACGGCCGCGCTGCGCTGCGCGCTCGTCACGGCCAGCGCCTTCAACTTGCCGGCCTTGATCTGCGGCAGCGCCGATGGCAGGTTGTCGAACATCAGGTCCATGGTGCCGCCCATCAGGTCGAGCAAGGCGGGGCCCGAGCCGCGGTAGGGGAAGTGCGTCATGAAGGTGCCTGTCATGCTCTTGAAGAGCTCTCCCGACAGGTGGATCGACGTGCCGTTGCCGCTCGACGCCATGTTCAGCTCGCCAGGGTGCGCGCGGGCATACCGAATCAGGTCGGCCACGCTGTTGATCTTCAGCGCCTCGGCCTTGGCCGGGTTCATGACCAGCACGTTCGGCACGCCGGCCACCTGCACGATGGGGGTGAAGTCGCGCACCGGGTCGAACGGCATCTTCGGGTACAGCGCGGCATTGATGGCATGCGTGCCGACCGTGCCCATCAGCAGGGTGTAGCCATCGGGCGCCGACTTGGCCACCATATCGGCACCCAGGTTGCCACCCGCGCCGGGCCGGTTGTCGATGATGAAGACCTGCCCGAACGCCTTGCCCAGTTCCGGCGCGAGTGCGCGGGCCAGGATGTCGGTGGTACCGGCCGGCGCGAACGGCACGACGATGCGCACCGGCTTGTTCGGCCAGGCAGCCTGCGCGAAGAGTGCGCTCGGCAGGCAAGACGCACCGGCACCCAGAAGCAGATGACGGCGCTTTAACAGCGCAGCGGCAGGGCGTGGGTGCAACATGGCGGCAGGCCTCGGGTGATGGTGCGAGAAGGGCTGCGCAGGGTCGCGCAGCGCAGCCGCCATCACCCACAGGGCTTGCCCGGGTCGGGAGGGATCCCAAAGGACAGGGAAGCGGGACGGCAGCCGCCGGGGCTCGCTCTCGACTGCACCCCGGCCCGCCCGCTTCCCCGAGGGCGCTGTGAGCGCCCGCAAAACGATTTTGTCGCGCCCTTATTTCATGCCGCTCAGTGCCGCGCCCGGGCGCAGGAAGAGCGACAACTGGGCCGGCGCGCTGCTGGTCTGCAACACACGCATTGGCCGCTGCTGCGGGGTGGACCCAGGGCCGGGCAAGGGCATGGCCCGAACGGCCGACGGCCGCAGCAACGTGGTTCTTTGCGGTGCAATCACTGCGGCCTCGCAGCGGTGTGTGCGCCCACGCTGAAGTGCGGGCCGGTCACCGGCAGCATCACCTCGGCCGCTCGGCTCAGCCAGTCGGACAGGTTGGAGCGGCTCGGTACCAGCGACTGTGCTGGCGGCGTGAGCCGCAGCACCGATGACGCGCCGCCTCTGCAGCTCGGGCCGGTGGGCCGTGCGCGGGCAGCGGGGGCATTGTTCTTGAAGCGGTTCAGCGGCATGGCAACGACGTCCTTTGTGTGCTCGGCCCGGTCGGTGCTTGAAGCCGTCGCCCGGGTGCTGTGGTTTCCATGAGCGCAACGTCTGTGCCATGGCCTGGGGCGACCTTTCCGTGACTTCCTGCGCACTGCGCCGCGCCCCTTGTTGCACGCTGCGCCCAAACTCGGCGAAACAGTAAGCGGATGCTTACATCTTCGACCGGCCCTGTCAGTGCGGCCGGCCGCGATGCGATCATCAGTGCCGTGCGGCCGCGCAGCGTGGCCGCCGAAGGAGCGCCCATGACCCCACTGCAGATCCCACCGCTGACCGGCCTGCACATCGTCGAGTTCGAAGGCATCGGCCCGGGGCCGTTGGCCGGCCACATGCTGCTGCAGATGGGTGCGCGCATCACGCTGATCCAGCGGCCGCAGGCGAGCGACGTCACGCGCCGCCTGGCCGGCGCCGGCGCGCACCCGCTGCACGCCGGTAAGCAGGTGCTGCCGCTCGACCTAAAAGCGCCGGGCGCCGTGGCGCAAGTGCTCGACCTGCTGGCCGGCGCCGATGCGCTCATCGAAGGCAACCGCCCCGGCGTGATGGAGCGGCTGGGCCTAGGCCCCGCCGTGTGCCTGGGCCGCAACCCGCGCCTGGTCTACGGCCGCATGACCGGTTGGGGCCAATCCGGCCCACTGGCGCACGCGGCCGGGCACGACTTGAACTACCTCGCGCTGACCGGGCTGCTGGCCCTTTCGGCGCGGCCCGGCGAGCGCCCCATGGCGCCGCCCACGGTGCTCGGCGATGCCGGCGGCGCGCTCGGCCTGGCGTTCGGCATCGTCTGCGCGGTGCTGCAGGCGCGCGGCAGCGGGCTCGGCACGGTGGTCGATGCGGCCATCACCGACACCGTGGCCATGCTCGGCGGCATCGCACACTGGGTTCATGCCAGTGGCGGTATCGGCGGCACGGCGCCGAGCGCGTTTCACGACTCACCGTTCTACGACGTGTATGAATGCGCCGACGCGAAGTTCATCACCCTCGGCGCGTTGGAGCCGCAGTTCTATGCACTGCTGCTGCAGAAGCTGGACCTGCCTGACGTGGACCCGCGCAGCCAGTACGACAGCGCGCTGTGGCCCGCGCTGAAGGCGCGCTTCACCGCGCTCTTCAAGGGCCGCCCGCGCGACGCCTGGTGCGCGCTGCTGGAAGGCACCGACGTGTGCTTCGCGCCGGTGTTGTCGATTGCCGAAGCGGCGAAGCACCCGCACAACGTGGCACGGGGCGTGTTCACCGTGACGGCGCAGGGCGCGGTTCAGGCGGCGGGCGCACCGCGGTTCAGCGCGGCTTGAGCGGCTTGCGCGTCGTGACCTTGATCGGTGGGAAAGACCTGCCATCGCTGAAGCAAGCCCTGCTGGAACTGCTGGCCCCGATCAACGGGTTCACGGGATGTTCGCCGCGTGGCTGGACCCGTCCGGCGGGCCATCGGCGGGCTCTGACAGCAACCCGCACTTGATCGCGCCTGAGTGCGGGGCCGAGGGCTACGCGGCCACGTCGCTGGCCTGCACATACCCGCGCGGAATGGCCCCCAGCAAGCGCCGTGTGTACTCCTCGCGCGGCGCGTCCAGGATCTGCGCGACGCTGGCCTGCTCGACCACCTCGCCGTCTTTCATCACCAGCACCTCGTCGGCCATGAAGCGCACCACGGCGAGGTCGTGGCTGATGAAGATGTAGGCGAGGCCGAGTTCGTCCTGCAGGTCCTTCAACAGGTTCAGCACCTGGGCCTGCACGCTCACGTCGAGCGCGCTCACCGCTTCGTCGAGCACCAGCACCTCGGGGTTCAGCGTCAGGCAGCGCGCAATGGCCACGCGCTGGCGCTGGCCGCCGGAGAACTCGTGCGGGTACTTGTGCATCGCGCTCTCGTCGAGGCCGACCTTCACCAGCAGCGCACGCGCGGTGGCTTCGCGCTCGGCGGCGTTTGCACCGACGTGGTGGATCGTCATCGGCTCGACCAGCGTCTGCCCGATGGTGAAGCGCGGGTTCAGCGATGCGTACGGGTTCTGGAACACGACCTGGATGCGCTTGCGCATCGGCAGCATCGCGCCCTTGCTGAGGGCCAGCAGGTCGACGCCGTCGAAGGTGACGCGGCCACCCACCGGCCCGCCGCTGGGTTCGTGCAGGCGCAGCAGCGCCAGGCCCATCGTCGTCTTGCCCGAGCCCGATTCGCCGACCACGCCGAGCGTGTGGCCCCGGCGCAGCTGGAACGTCGCGCCCTTTACGGCCTTGAACTCCTTGCGGCCGAACACGCCGGACTGGATCCAGAAGCTCTTCGTCAAGGCCTGCGCTTCGATGATCACGCGGGCGTTCGGGTCTTTCGCCTTCGCAGCCGTTGCGGCCGCCGTGCCGCTGATGTGGTCGTCGATCACCATCAGCCGCGGCGCGCGCTGCGTGAGCGTGGGGCGGCACGCGAGCAGGGCCTTCGTGTAGCTGTCTTGCGGGTTCGCGAAGATGCCCGCGACCGGCCCCTGTTCGCGCACCGTGCCCTGGCGCATCACGACCACGTGGTCGGCAATCTCGCCGACCACGCCGAGGTCGTGGCTGATGAACAGCATGCTCATGCGGTACTTCGCCTTGAGCCCGGCGAGCAGCTCCATGATCTGGCGCTGGATCGTCACGTCGAGCGCGGTGGTCGGCTCGTCGGCGATCAGCAGCTTCGGCTCGCAGGCGAGCGCCATGGCGATCATCACGCGCTGTTGCTGGCCGCCCGACAGCTGGTGCGGGTAAGCCGACAGGCGCCGCTTCGGCTCGGGCATGCCGACTTCGGCGAGCAGCGCCTCGGCGCGCGCAAACGCCTGCTTCGCCGACAAGCCCAGGTGCTTCACGAGCGGCTCGCAGATCTGCTGGCCGACACTGAACACCGGGTTCAGCGAAGTCATCGGGTCCTGGAACACGCAGGCGATTCTCCGGCCGCGCAGGGCCTGCAGGTCGCTCAGCGTGGCGGCCAGCATGTCGCGGCCCTCGAAGCTGATGGCACCCTTGCGCTCGGCGTTGTCGGGCAGCAGGTTCAGGATGGACATGGCCGTGACGCTCTTGCCCGAGCCCGATTCGCCCACGAGGGCGACGGTGGTGTTCTCGGGCACGTCGAAGCTCACGCCGACTTCTCTGCCGTCGACAACGCGCCCCACGGCGTGCGCGCGCTGCATCACGCCCTCGGACACGCCCATGCGGAACGCGACCCGCAGGTCCTTGATCGAGAGCAAGACGTTGTTCATGGCGCCACTCATTCCAGCCCCCGCAACTTCGGATCGAGCGCATCGCGCAGCGCGTCGGTGAAGAGCGAGAACGCGGTCACGAAAACGGCCATGAAGAGCGTGGCCGCCGCCAGCTGCCACCAGTAGCCGAGGATCAGTTCGCCCTGCGCTTCGGCCAGCATCGTGCCCCAGCTGACCTGATCGACCGACACCCCCAGGCCGAGGTACGACAGGATCACTTCAGCCTTGATGAAGCCCACCACGTACACCGACAACTGCACCAGCACCACGTGGCTCACGTTCGGCAAGATGTGCCGGAACATGCGCGACATCGTGCTCGCGCCAATGGCCTCGGCCGAGCGCACGTACTCGCGCACCGAGTGCTTGATGAACTCGGCGCGCACCAGCCGGTAGATGCCGGTCCAGCCGGTGAAGCCAAGAATGATCACGATCGTCCAGATGCCTTTCGGAATGATCGCGTCGGCCCGGTTCAGCACCGCTGCGAACGTGAAGATCAAGAGGATGCCGGGGATCGCCGTGAACACGTTGTAGACCCACTCCAGCAGGTCGCCCACCTTGCCGCCGAAGAAGCCGCCGAATGCGCCGAGCACGGTGCCGATCAGCACGGCCGTCACCGCCGACAGCACCCCCACCATGATCGACACTTCGGCGCCCTTGATCGCCTTGGCCAGCACGTCGCGGCCGAGCCGGTCGCCACCGAAGACGAGCGTCTCGCGCTTGACCGTGTCGGTGGTCTGGAACTTCGCGGCGCGCTCGTCCCATTCCTTGTAGCGCGGCGCCAGCGGGTCGATGTCGGAGAGGTCGATGTTCTGCTTTGTCGACACCGCATCGGCCGCAGCGTCGGTCGACGCACGCGGCCCGAGGAAGGTGGGCGGCGCGTTCGGCACGCCGGCCTCCACCTGCCAGTTCTTCGCCACCAGGCCGGCGCCCGCCGCCAGAACGAGCAGCAGGAATGCACCGACGATCACCAGCGCGACCACGCCCACGCGGTCACTGCGAAAACGCTTCCACGCCGCACCCCACACGCCGGCGCTGCGCGTGGGCGCAACACGTGCCACCGGGGGGTTCAGGACCGCGCTCATTTGAGCACCACCCGGGGATCGACCAGCTTGTAAAGCACGTCGGTCAAGAGGTTCACGACCATGGTGATCACCGCGATGTAGATCGTCACCGCCTGGATCACCGGGTAGTCGCTTCGGTTCACCGCCAACAGCACCTCGCGGCCCAGGCCGGGGATGGAGAAGAAGGTCTCGATCAGGAACGAGCCGACGAAGATGCCCGGCAGCGCCACCGCCACGTTGGTCAGGATCGGGATCATGGCGTTGCGCATCACGTGCTTGAGCAGCACGGTGGTCTCGGTCATTCCCTTGGCGCGCGCGGTGCGCACGTAGTCCTGCCCGATCTCGTCGAGGAAGAAGGTTCGGTACAGGCGCGTCTGCGGCGCGAGGCCGACCATCACCGCCAGCAGCACCGGAAGCGGCGTGAAGACCAGCAGGTTGGTGAGCAGCTTGTCGCTCCAGCCCTGCACCGGGAACCAGCCGAGCTGGAAGGCGAACACGTACTGGCCAACGATCACGTAGACCAGGAACGAGATCGACAGCGCCACGGTGCTCAGCACCATGATGCTGCGGTCGGTGAGCGAGCCGCGCACGTACGCCACCAGCAGCGCGAACGGAATCGCCAGCACCACGTCGAGCAGCAGGATCGGCACCATCACCGTCAGCGTGGCCGGCAGGCGGCTCGCGAACAGCGAGGCCACGCTCTCTTGCGTGGCCCAGCTCTTGCCCCACTCGAAGCTGACGATCTGCTTGAAGAAGATCGCGAGCTGTTCCCACACCGGCCGGTTCAGGCCGAGCTGGTCGCGGATCACGTCGATCTGCGCCGGCGTGGCGTTCATGCCGCCGAGGATCTCCGCGGGGTCGCCGCCAAAGTACTTGAACAGGAAGAACACCAGCAGCACGACGCCTATGAGCGTCGGGATCATTTGCCACAGGCGCCGTATCAGGTAGGCGGCCATCGGATAGGGAGCTTTCGAGGGGTGGAGGAAAGGCGTGTCGGGCGCCGGCGGTTCGTGGCCGCCAGGCCCGCAGGGCGGGGGTTCAGCGCGCGAGTCTACGGGTTGGCGTCAGCGCGATTCCCCCGCATTTGCCCGGTGAAGCAAACGCCGGGCCGCGTGGTTTGTTGAAATAGACTTCGGCGGCTCGGGTGGTGCACAACGCCGGCCGACGCGTCAGACCTTTCACCCACGAGGAGCGGCTCTCGATGAACCCACGCCGCGCGTTGCACACGGCGCTGTTGCTGGCAGGGCTGTGGCTCGTCAGCCCCGGGTTGCAGGCGGCCGATGCGCCCGCCGCAGCGCCGGCGCAGAAGGTGCTGCGCTATGCCTTCCGGGTGGCCGAAACCGGGTTCGACCCGGCGCAGATCTCCGACATCTACTCGCGCACATTGGCCTCCAGTATTTTCGAAGCGCCACTGCAGATTGCGTTCCTCGCGCGGCCGGTGCGCAACCGCCCGAACACGCTCGCGGCCATGCCCGAGGTATCGGCCGATTTCACCACCTTTACCTTCACGCTCCAGCGCGGGATCTTCTTCGCCGACGATGCGGCGTTCAAGGGTCGGCCGCGCGAACTCGTCGCGGCCGACTATGTGTATTCGATCAAGCGCCACTACGACCCGCGCTGGAAGAGCCCGAACCTGTTCGTCTACGAGAACAACAGACTCCTCGGCTTGAGCGAGTTGCGCCAGCAGGCGATCGCCACCCAACGCCCGTTCGACTACGACCGCGAAGCCCAGGGCCTGCGCGTGCTCGACCGCTACCGCTTCCAGGTGCGGCTGGCCGACCCGAACCCGCGCTTCCTCGACGACATGGCCGACCCGTCGCTCGCCGGTGCCGTGGCGCGCGAGGTGGTCGAGGCGTATGGCGACAAGATCATGGAGCACCCGGTGGGCACCGGGCCGTACAGGCTCGGCGACTGGAGGCGCCGCTCGAAGATCGTGCTCGAACGCAACCCCGGCTTTCGCGAGGTGGTCTACGACGAAGAGGCGCCTGCGGACGACGCCGTGGCGCAGGCCGCGGTGGCGCTTTTCCGCGGCCGGCGGCTGCCGATGATTGACCGCGTGGAGATCAGCATCATCGAAGAGAACCAGCCGCGCTGGCTCGCCTTCCTGAACGCCGAGCACGACCTGGTCGAAGAAGTGCCCGCCGAGTTTGCCGAGCGCATCATGCCCAACGCCAGGCTCGCGCCGAACCTGGCCAAGCGCGGCATCCAGATGCTGCGCTACGTGCGCGCCGATGTGTCCACGTCGTACTTCGCGATGAACGACCCGGTGGTCGGCGGCTACACGCCGCAGAAGGTGGCGCTGCGCCGCGCGATCGCGCTGGCGGTCGACCTGGACAAAGAGATCCACCTCGTCCGCAAGGGCCAGGCGATGCGCGCGCAGGGCCCGATCGGCCCCGGTGCATGGGGCTACAACGCCGGCCTCAAGACCGAGATGAGCGACTTCAACCTCGCCCGCGCAAAGGCCCTGCTCGACATGCACGGCTACATAGACCGCGACGGCGACGGCTGGCGCGAGCAGCCCGACGGCTCGCCGCTCGCCATCGAGTACGCGACCCAGCCCGACGGCGAGAAACGCCAACTCGCCGAGCAGTGGAAGAAGAACATGGACGCGCTGGGCATCCGCATGAACTTTCGCTTTGCGCAGTGGCCCGAGAACCTGAAGGCTGCGCACGCCGGCAAGCTGATGATGTGGGGCGTGGGCTGGTCGGCCGGGCCCGACGGCAAGGGCTTCCTCGAACTCGGCTACGGCCCCAACAAGGGCCAGGCGAACCTGGCGCGCTTCGAGCTGCCGGCCTACGACCGCGCCTTCGAACGCCAGGCCGCGCTGCCCAACGGCCCCGAGCGCCAGGTGGCCATGGACGACGCGCAGCGCCTGATGGTGGCCTACATGCCGTACAAGGTGCATGTGCACCGCATCTACACCGACCTCGCGCAGCCCTGGGTCGTGGGCTACCACCGCAACATCTTCGTGCGCGACTGGTGGCGCTACATCGACATCGACACCGGCGTGCTGCAGCGCCTGGCGCCCTGACTTCCGTGACATGCGTGACAACCGTGACATCTGTGACATTCGTGAGATGAGATCCTCCGCCATGACCGCATTCCAACGACTCTTCACCGCCGCGCTCGTGCTGCTGGCCCAAGCCGCTCACAGCGCCGACACGCCGGCTGCGCCCGCCGAGGCGCAGACGGTGATGCACATCGCCCTGCGCACGTCGGAGACCGGGTTCGACCCGGCGCAGATCAGCGACCTGTATTCGCGCACCATCGCCGCGCACATCTTCGATGCGCCCTACACCTACGACCACCTGGCGCGGCCGTACAAGATCAAACCGGCCACCGCCGATGGCATGCCCGAGTCGTCGCCCGACTTCAAGGTCTGGACGGTCAAGCTCAAGCCCGGCATCTACTTCAGCGACGACCCCGCCTTCAATGGCAAGAAGCGCGAACTGGTGGCCGAAGACTATGTGTATGCGCTCAAGCGCTTCGCCGACCCGGCCGTCAAGAGCCCCGCCTACAGCAGCTTCGCCGAAGAGGGCGTGGTCGGCCTGGAAGACGTGCGCAACGCAGCCATCAAGACGAAGCGGCCGTTCGACTACGACCGCCGGGTCGAAGGCCTGGTGGCGCTCGACCGCTACACCCTTCGCTTCACGCTCGGCAAGCCGCGGCCGCGCTTCATCACCTTCCTCGCGCAGACCGACCTGTTCAACGGCGTGGCCCGTGAGGTGGTCGAGAAATACGGCGCCGACATCATGGCGCACCCCGTGGGCACCGGGCCCTATGTGCTCAAGCAGTGGCGGCGCAGCTCGCTGATCGTGCTCGAGCGCAACCCGAACTACCGCGAGCGCTTCTATGACGCCGAGCCCGCCGCCGACGATGCCGAAGGCCAGGCCCTGCTCGCGCGGTTCAAGGGCCGGCGCCTGCCGCTCACCGACCGCATCGAGATCAACGTGATCGAGGAAAGCCAGCCGCGCTGGCTGGCGTTCCTGAACGGGCAGGTCGACCTGATCGACCCGGTGCCGTCGGATCTGGCCAAGGCCGCCGTGCCGGGCGGCAAGCTCGCGCCCAACCTGGTCAAGAAGGGCATCAGCGCGCACCGCATGGTCAACTCCGATGTCGGCTTCCTCTACTACAACATGGAAGACCCGACCGTCGGCGGCTACACGCCCGAGAAGATCGCGCTGCGCCGCGCCATCAACCTGTCGTTCGACGTGGCCACGGAAACGCGGCTCATCCGCAATGGCCAGGCCATCCCGGCGCAGGCCGGCAACGTGCCCAACACGTACGGCTACGACCCCGACTTCAAGAGCACCAACAGCGAATACAGCCCGGCCCGCGCCAAGGCCCTGCTCGACATGTACGGTTTCGTCGACAAGAACGGCGACGGCTGGCGCGACATGCCCGACGGCTCGCCGCTGGTGCTCGAGATCGCCAGCAGCCCCGACCAGCTGACGCGCCAGATCGACGAGCTGCGGCGCAAGAACCTCGGCGCCATCGGCATCAGGTCGAACCTGCGCATCCAGCAATGGTCCGAGAACCTGAAGGCCGGGCACGCGGGCAAGCTGATGGTGTGGGCGCTCGCGGGTTCAGCGGCCAGCCCCGACGGGCTGGACAGCCTGGGCCGCGTCGACAGTTCGCAGTTCGGCGGCTCGAACTTCGCGCGTTTCAAGGTCGACGCGGTCGACAAGCTGTACGGCCAGATCAGCGTCATGCCCAACGGCCCCGAGCGCCTGGCTTTGTTCAAGGAGATCAACCGTCTCGTCACCGTGTATGCGCCCTACAAATACATCAGCCACCGCATCTACGTGGACCTGACGCAGCCCTGGCTCAGCGGCTACCGCCGCCCGCTGTTCTGGCAAGAGCAGTGGATGTTCATGGACGTGGACATGGCCATGCGCGCGACGGCGCTGAAGTGAG
>JANXWV010000038.1 GCA_025350965.1 Rhizobacter sp. | reverse complement strand
GCGCATCGCATTGAGCATGAACTCGAACGGCAGCTGCGCGCGCGAGACCTCGTCTTCCTGCGCGATGCACTGGCCGGCCATCGCCTGCGCCATGTACTGCGCCGGCTCGCGAAACCGCACCTGCCGCAACACGCGGTGCGGGAAGCTGATCTTGCTGTGCGCTCCCGCACCCATGCCGAGGTAGTCACCGAACTGCCAGTAGTTCAGGTTGTGCTGGCAGCGGTGGCCCGGGCGCGCAAAGGCCGAGACTTCGTAGCGTTCCAGGCCGCTCGCCGCCGTTCGCTCGGTGATGAGGTCGAGCATGTCGAAGGCAGCGTCATCGTCGGGCAGGTGCGGCGGCGGGTACTTGGCGAACACCGTGTTCGCCTCGATGGTGAGGTGGTAGATCGACAGGTGGGGCGGCTCGAACGCGAGCGCCTGCGCCAGATCGGCCTCGAACTCGGCCAGGGTCTGGCCGGGCAGCGCATACATCAGGTCGAGGTTGAAGGTGTCGAACGCGTCGCGCGCCTCCAGCACCGCAGCGCGCGCCTGGCGAGCGTCGTGCACGCGGCCCAACGCGGCGAGCTTGGCGTCGTCGAAGCTCTGCACGCCGATCGACAGCCGCGTGACGCCTGCTGCGCGGTAGCCCTTGAAACGATCACGCTCGAAGGTGCCGGGGTTGGCTTCGAGCGTGATCTCGCAGCCCGCCTCGAGCGGCAGGCGCGAACGAATGTCGCCGATCAGCCGGTCGATGAGTTCAGGCGCGAACAGGCTGGGCGTGCCGCCGCCGATGAAGATGCTGTGAATGCGCCGGCCCCAGATGAAGGGCAGCGCTGCCTCGAGGTCGGCCACCAGCGCGTCGAGATAGGCCGCGAACGGCGGCTCGCCGGCTGCGGGCCGAGCGCTGGGCCGCTCCCGAGCCGGCCCGCGCCCCCATGGGGGGCCGGTCGGTGTACTCGCCGAACGGGGGGCCGACATTTCGTGGGAATTGAAGTCGCAATAGGGGCACTTGCGCAGGCACCAGGGCAAGTGCACATACAGCGCGAGCGGCGGTAGCGCTGCCAGGGTCAGCGTGCCGGAGCGCATCAGGCGCGCGAGGCGCTCGGGGGCCGGCTCCGTGGGTGCGCCGCGCTGGGGTTCGGTGCGGATCGGGATCGTTGCCAACGTGGGCTAGACCAGTTTCCACACGTCGCGCAGCAACTGCAGCATCTGCTGCGCCGCGATGGCGCGGTGGCTGTGGGCGTTCTTCAACGCCACGCGCATCGATGCGACGGTACAGCCCAAGGCCGGAATGAACATCAGCGGGTCGTAGCCGAAGCCACCCGAGCCACTGGCCTCGCGAAGGATCTCGCCCTGCCAGCGGCCCACGGCCACCAGCGGCTCGGGGTCGTCGGCCGCGCGCAGGGCAACGAGGGTGCTGATGAAGTGCGCGCTGCGATTCGGCTCGCCTTGGAGGCGCTCGATCAGCAGCCCGTTGTTGGCAGCGTCTTGCGCGGCGCGCTGCACCTCGCGGCCACCCTCCGGCAACGTGAGGGTTGCGAAGTGTGCCGAACCGACACCCGGCGCGCCGGCGAGCGCATCGACGCACAGGCCCGAGTCGTCGGCAATCGCCGGGCCGCCGGTGTGAAGCGCGGCGTGGCGCGCCTTCGCGAGCGCGTTCTCTATGAACGTGGCATGCGGCTCGTCGGCCTCGCTGATGCCGAGCTGCGGCTGGGCGACGAGCGTGACGCCGACAGGCGAGAGCAAGGCCTGCAACTCGGCGAGTTTCTTCGCGTTGTTCGACGCGAGGACGATGCGCATGGCGGTTGCGTTTGGGGCAGGTTCGCGTGGCCGGCGCGTGCGGCTAAAGCCCGAGCGCCGCGCGTTGCGCCGCCACCAACTCTCGGATGCCCTTGTCGGCCAGCGCCACGAGCGCGTTCATCTCGGCGTGCGAGAAGGCTGCGCCCTCGGCCGTGCCCTGCAGTTCGACAAAGCCGCCCGAGCCGGTCATGACGACGTTCATATCGGTATCACAGGTGGAGTCTTCGGTGTATTCGAGGTCGAGCAAGGGCGTGCCTTGCACGATGCCGACCGACACCGCTGCCACGAACTCGCGGATCGGCGATGCCTTCGGCGCGCCGCTCAGCTTGCGCTGCGCGACCAGCCACGTGACCGCGTCGTGCGCCGCGACGAACGCGCCGGTGATGGCCGCCGTGCGCGTGCCGCCATCCGCCTGGATCACGTCGCAGTCGAGCGAAATCGTGCGTTCACCCAAGGCCTTCAAGTCGAACACGCAGCGCAGCGAACGGCCGATGAGGCGCTGGATCTCCTGCGTGCGCCCGCTTTGCTTGCCGCGCGCGGCCTCGCGGTCGCTGCGGGTGTGCGTGGCGCGCGGCAGCATGCCGTATTCGGCCGTCACCCAGCCCTCCCCGCTGCCACGCTTGTGCGGTGGCACCTTCTCTTCGACCGACGCGGTGCACAGCACCTTCGTGGCGCCGAACTCGACGAGCACCGCGCCTTCGGCGTGCTTCGTGTAGTGGCGGGTGATCGTGACCGGGCGCAGGGCGTCGGCGGGGCGGGATGAGGTGCGTTGGAAAGTCATGCACCGTATTGTCCACGCTGGCGCAGTGGGGCCGGCGCGGCGCAGGCTGCATCGAAGCAAGCGCCGCGCGCCGCGTCAGCTCTTCTTCTGCGACGAGCGGCGGATGGCTTCGTTGATCTCGCGGATCGAGCGCTCGATCTCGGCGTCGTCGAGTTCGTCGGGCGCATCGCTGCCGAGAACACTGGCCTGAATGGTCGACGCGAACACCTCTTCGCCGAGTTGCTGCGTGGACACGCCGGTGCCGCTGTCGGTGTCTTCGGCCGACTCCCATTCGACGGCCAGAACCGAGACGTTGTCGCTCTTCACACCGCCGTTGCGCAAGGCCTGCTCGACGAGCTCGGGCACAGCCTCGGCGAGCGGGTGGCTCGACAGTTGTTCGGTGATGATCGCGTCGTCGACCGTGCCCCACAGGCCATCGGAGCACAGCAACAGGCGGTCGCCCGCCTGCAGCAGCAATGGCCCGACCGTATCGACCACCGGCTTGCCGGGGCTGCCCAGGCAGGTGAACAGCACATTGCGGTTGAAGCGGTCGTTCATCGGCACGACCTGGCTCATGGTCTGCTGCAATTCTGAATACGAGTGGTCGCGCGTGCGTGCCACCAGCTTGCCGCCGCGCACCAGGTAAAGGCGCGAGTCGCCGCAGTGCGCCCAGTAGGCGGCATTGCCTTGCAACAACACCGCCACCACGGTCGTGCGCGGTGTGTCGATCAACGCCTTCTGGGTGGCATAGCGCAGCAGCTGGTGGTGGCCGGCGATGGTGGCTTCCTGGAGAAAGCGCAGCGGGTCGGCGAGCGTGGGCTTGCAGTCGCGCTGGAACATGGCAGCCAGCGTTTGCAGCGCGATTTGTGATGCGACCTCGCCCTCGGGGTGGCCGCCCATTCCATCGGCCAATGCAAAGAGGCCCGCGTCCCGCGTGTAGCAATAGCCCATGCGGTCTTCGTTCTTCTCGCGCCCGCCTTTGCGGCTGACCTGGTAGACGGAAAAACGCATGGTCAGGGCTCCCGCCGGGCTGCCCCAAGGGTGGCCTGCGCCCCCCGGGAGGGCCGCGAACGAAGTGAGATTGGGGGCATCGTCAGCCCTACGCTTTCGCGCTGGTGGTGAGGTTCTCGAGCTGCAGCTTGAGCCGCTCGCTGAAGCTCAGTTTCGTGTAGCGGCGCTCGGTCTCGCGCGCCAGCTCTTTCTGCAACGCGAACACGCTTTGCGGGCGCGACAGCGGGTCGAGCGACATGCACCACTCGGTCACTTCGATCAGGTTGTCGGAGTACACATTGCGCAGGCGCGACAGGCTGAGAGCGAGCCGGTCTTTGTCGATGCGCTGGGGTGAATCGTTCGGCGGGTAGCCCTGCATGCAGGCATAGATGCACGCACCGATGGCGTAGATGTCGGTCCAGGGCCCGAGGGTGCCGTCGCGCCGGTACATCTCGGGCGCGGCAAAGCCGGGCGTGTACATCGGGCGAATGAAGTTGCCTTCCTTGCTGAGCACTTCGCGGGCGGCGCCGAAGTCGAGCATCACGGCCTTGTTCTCGTTCGTGATGAAGATGTTCGCGGGCTTGATGTCGAGGTGCAGCATCTTGTGCTGGTGCACGATACGCAGGCCGCGCAGGATCTCGTCGAACAGCGAACGGATCGTGCTCTCGCGGAACACCTTGTCGCGCTTCAGGTCACGCGCAGTCACGATGAAGTCTTGCAGGGTGTCGCCCTGAAGATAGTTCATCACCATGTAGACGGTTTCGTTCTCGCGGAAGAAGTTCAGCACCGAGACCACGCTCGGGTGGCTGATCTGCGCGAGCGAACGGCCTTCTTCGAAGAAGCTCTTCAGGCCCAAACGGTACAGCGGCTGCTTCTCGGGCTTGACGCGCGGGGTCAATTCACCGGGCGAGCGCTCGGCCAGCGAAGACGGCAAATATTCCTTCAGGGCAACGAGGTGGCGGTCACTGTCTTCACACAGGTACACCACACCGAACCCGCCCGCAGCGAGCTTCTTGATGACCTGATAGCCACCCACCACGGTGCCGGAAGGCAAGGGTGCGGGTTTGGGCTTTGACATAATCGATGGGGTTCGAGTTACAGACGCGCTGCTGACGTACAGCGCGCACGAAAAGCACACCCGCACACAACAAAAGGACCTCATGTCAGTCTACAGCATGACCGGCTACGCGACTGCCACCGCAGGCCCTTCCTCCACTGCTGAAATCACCGCCTCTGCGGACAATTTGGCACCTCACCCGCCGGCCGCCGCCGGGGGCGCTGTGAGCATCGAGTTGCGCTCGGTGAACGGCCGCTTTCTCGACCTCGGCCTGCGCTTGCCGGATGAATACCGCGCCCTGGAACCTGCGCTTCGCGACCTGCTCTGCGCCGCCTTCCGGCGCGGCAAGATCGAACTGCGGCTGAACGTTCACGGTGAGTCCGGGCCGCAATGGCCGCAGCCCCAGCCCGACCAGCTGAACCGGTTGACGCGCCTGGAAAGCGTGGTCCTGGGCTGGCTGCCGAAGGCTCAGCCGCTGTCGGTGCACGAAGTCTTGCAATGGTGCAAAGGCAGCGCTCCGACCGAGAAGCTCGACGACGCCGCACTCGACGCCGCCAAGCGCTGCATCAAAGGCCTGAAAGAGGCTCGCGCTCGCGAAGGCGAGCGCCTGGCTGCGGTGCTGATGGAACGCGTGACGCGGCTGCGCGAGCTGGCGGTTCAGGCCGAGCCCCTGGTGCCGATGGTGGTGGCGCGCCAACAGTCGCGCTTTCTCGAACGCTGGCAAGAGGCGCTGGCCAGCACCGGTGCCGCGCAAACGATCTCGGCCGAAGCCCTTCAGGAACGCGCGCTGAACGAAGCGGCCGCGTACTCGATCCGCATCGACGTCGCCGAAGAGCTGGCCCGCCTGCGTTCGCACCTCGACGAGGTCGCTCGCTTGTTGAGAGCGGGCGGCGAAGTCGGCAAGCGGCTCGACTTCCTGATTCAGGAGTTGCTGCGCGAGGCCAACACCCTGGGCTCGAAGGCGGCGGCGCTGGAGCTGACCAATATCTCGGTCGAGATGAAGGTGGCGATCGAGCAATTGCGCGAGCAGGTGCAGAACATCGAATAGCGCGTCACTCGTGCGCTGTAGCGCGCGCCACGTACCAGCCCATCGCCTGTTCCAGCCCTTCGCGCACACGGTGGGTCGGGGCGTACCCCAGCAGCGTGGCGGCCTTGGTGATGTCGGCCTGCGAGTGAAGCACATCGCCAGAGCGGAAGGCGCCGAAGACCGGCATTGCGGGCGCGCTCACGCCCCGCTGGCGGAGGTGCGGAGCGAGCAGCTCGCACAGGTGCTCTTGCAGTTCTTTGAGGGTCGTGCGGTCCCCCAGCGCCACGTTGTAGATCTGGTTCACTGCGCCCGGGTCGGTTACGCATGCGGCCAGCAAGTTGGCCTGCACGGCGTTGGCCACGAAGCAGAAATCGCGGCTGGTCGAGCCGTCGCCGTTGATGTGAACCGGCTCGCCGGCGAGCATCGCGGCGATCCACTTCGGGATCACGGCCGCGTACGCACCAATCGGGTCTTGGCGCGGGCCGAATACGTTGAAGTAACGCAGGCCGATGGTCTGCAAGCCATAGCTGCGCGCGAATACGTCGGCATACAGCTCGTTGACGACCTTGGTGACCGCGTAGGGCGACAAGGGCCGGCCGATACGGGCTTCGACCTTCGGCAGCGCCGGGTGGTCGCCATACGTGGAGCTGCTGGCGGCGTAGACGAAGCGCTCGACCTTCGCATCGCGCGCGGCCACCAGCATGTTCAGGAAGCCGTCGACGTTGACGGCGTTGGTCGCCACCGGGTCGGCCAGCGAGCGCGGCACGCTGCCCAGCGCCGCCTGGTGCAGCACCCGTGTCACGCCGACACAAGCCGCGTGGCAGTGTTCGGGCACCCGGATGTCGCCCTCGATGAAGTGCATGCGCGCCCACTGCGCCGCACTCACGGCTGCCTGCACTTCATCGAGGTTGCGGCGATGGCCGGTCGTGAAGTTGTCGAGCCCGACCACGTTCTGATCGAGCCGCAGCAGCGCCTCGACAAGGTGCGAGCCGATGAAGCCGGCCGCGCCGGTGACGAGCCAGCGGCGCGGCGCCGCGCGGAGCTGCGCTTCGAGCCCGGCGCAGCGGGCCGACATGGTCAAAGCCGCCACACCGTGTGGCCTGCGGCGCGCACCGCGTTGGCGTCGAAGGCCGATTTCACGTCGGCGAAAACGCCGCCAGGCGCCAGCTTTGCCAGCAGGGTGGGCAAACCCATGCGCAGGTACGGCGCGTGCGCCACGGCGGCGACGATGGCCGCTGCGGTCGGCAAGGCGGCCCACTCCGCCAACTCGATGCCGTATTCGCGCCGGCACTCGTCGCCGTCGGCGAGCGGGTCGTGCACGTGCACCTGCACACCGAACGATTGCAGCTCATGGATCACGTCGATGACCTTGCTGTTGCGCACGTCGGCGCAGTCTTCCTTGAAGGTCATGCCCAGCACGATGACGTTTGCCTCTTTCACCGGGCGGCCCGAGGCGATGAGCTGCTTGATCGTCTGCTCGGCCACGTACTTGCCCATGCTGTCGTTGATGCGCCGCCCGGCCAGAATGACCTGCGGCTGGTAGCCCAGCATCTCGGCCTTGTGCGTCAGGTAGTACGGGTCCACGCCGATGCAGTGGCCGCCGACCAGGCCGGGGCGGAACGGCAGGAAGTTCCACTTCGTGCCGGCCGCTTCGAGCACTTCGAGCGTGTCGATGCCCATGCGGTTGAAGATGAGAGACAACTCATTCATCAGCGCGATGTTCAGGTCACGCTGGGTGTTCTCGATCACCTTGGCGGC
This sequence comes from Rhizobacter sp., assembly GCA_025350965.1. Classification (GTDB taxonomy): domain Bacteria; phylum Pseudomonadota; class Gammaproteobacteria; order Burkholderiales; family Burkholderiaceae_C; genus LMDS01. Next base: position 44,472 of record JANXWV010000038.1, on the reverse strand, counting down.
CTCGGCCACGCGAATGCTGCTGGCCTCGAACACGCCGGCGCCGATGATCGCGCCATACAGCGCGCTGACCCGGGCCAGTGTCTCGGGCGTGTCGCCGGAGACGAGCTTGACGATCTGCGTCAATGTGCGGTTCTTGTCGCCGGGGTTGATGCGCTCGGGCGAGTAGCCGACGTTGAAATCACGCTTCCATTGCAAGCCCGAGAACTTCTCGAGCACCGGAACGCACACCTCTTCGGTGGCACCGGGGTAGACGGTCGATTCGAACACCACCACGGCGCCACGCTTCATGTGCCGCGCCACCACTTCCGAACTGCGCACGAGCGGCGCGAAGTCGGGCCGGTGCGCGGCGTCCACCGGCGTGGGCACGGCGACGATGATGAAGTCGGCACTGGCCAGCGCTGCAGCGTCTGTCGTGCAGTTCAGCAGCACAGCCGCGCGCAGTTGCTCGGGTGTGACTTCCCCAGTCGGGTCGTGATGGCGGCCGTAGGCGGCCACCTTGGCTTCGGACAAGTCGAGGCCGATGGTGGGCCCCTGCTTGCCGAACTCGACCGCCAACGGCAAGCCGACATAGCCCAGGCCGACAACGGCGACAACCGATTCGCGAGGGTTCATGGCGCAAGGATCTCTCGGTAAAGGGAGCGCGGCACGCGCACCGGCAAGTCCAGCAGCATCTGCGCCATGCCTTTGCCCAGCGGGTCGTTGCGCGTCGAAGCGGGGCCGCCGCCGTCGAGCGCGCCGTGCATCACGATATTGAAGGCATCGATGCCCGGCAGGTGAAAGCGCTCGACCGGGCCGTGCACGAGGTGCGCGAAGTAGGCCTGCACCACATCGGGCGTGAGGCGCGCCCAGAGCAGCGGCAGCCACTCGGCGCGTCGCGCGATGACGCCGATGTTCGACACGTCGCCCTTGTCGCCACTGCGGGCCCATGCGAGGCGAATGAGCGGCAACTCGTCGTGCGGCTCGTCGCGCTCCACCCATTGGGGCGGGCCAGGCCATGGCTGTGCTGCAAGCTCGGCATTGGCCTGTGCCACGGCCACCTCGGCGCGTTGCCCGTCGAGCTCGAAGGAAACAGGTACCCAGGCCTTGTCGAGCAGGAACGCGAATGGCCTGACCAGCGGCGATGGCGCGGGCCGGCCGCCGGCAAAATGAGTGGTGCCGGGCGCCCATGAGGTGCCGGCCGGGGCGATCTCGCGTGCGAACACATCGAGCGCTCGGCGCTGCGGGTGGTCGGCGACCACGCGCACCATCACCTCGCGCGCATCCCGGGTGCGCGCATGCGGGCCATAAAGCGCCTCGACGCCCAGCAGCTCGATCTTGACCGCCGTGAAGTCGGGCAGGCCCAGGCCGCTCAGGATGCGCCGGGTGCGCTCGATGATCGCCTCACCGGTGCGCTGTGCCTTGGCTGCAGCGTCGATGCCGACGATCACCATCGAGCCGGCGCAGCGCCAGCCGGCGAGCTGAGTCGCCGAGACCTTGTAGGTGCTCGTCGGCGGGCGGCCCTTGGCGCCGCGCACGCCCACGCGGTCGGGCGCGAGCTGGTCGATGCGGACGTTGCGGAAGTCGCATGTCACGTCGGGCAGCAGGTACGCGCCGGGGTCGCCGATTTCGTACAGCAACTGCTCGGCCAGCGCCGCACGCAGCACCGCACCGCCAGTGCCGGGCGGCTTGGTCACGACGAAGCTGCCATCGGCGCTGCACTCGACGATCGGGTAGCCGATGTTCGGCCAGTCGGGCACGTCTTGCCAGTCGGTGAACAGGCCGCCGGTCGCCTGGCAGCCGCACTCGATGATGTGGCCCGCCAAGCTGCCTGCGGCGAGCCGGTCGAAGTCGTCCATGGCCCAGCCGAACGCGTGGATCAGGGGGCCGAGCGTGGCGGCGCTGTCCACGCCTCGGCCGGTGATCACGATGTCGGCGCCCGCCGCCAGTGCCCGCGCCACCGGCAGCGCGCCGAGGTAGGCGTTGGCGCTGAGCACCTCGGCGGGCAGTGGCTCGCCGGTGAACATGTCTTTCGCGCCGGCCGCGCGCAGGCCAGGCATCAGCGCGGACACGTCGTCGCCCTCGACCACCGCAATGCGCGGCGCCAGGCCTTGCGCTGCGGCAAGCGCGCGCAACGCCTCGGCGCAGCCGCGCGGGTTGATCCCACCCGCGTTCGCCACCACCTTGATGCCCCGGCGCATGACCTCGGGCAGCACGGCCTTCATGGCCACATCGACGAAGTCGGTGGCATAGCCCAGTTCGGGCTTCTTCGCGCGCATGGCGGCGAGGATGGCCATCGTCGTCTCGGCCAGGTAGTCGAAGACCAGGTAGTCGATCAGGCCGGAGTTCACCAGCTGCGGCGCACCCACCATGCTGTCGCCCCAGAACCCGCTGGCGCCGCCGATGCGAACGATTCGGTTGTCGTGAACCATGAAGAAGGTCTCCTCGATTCGCGTTTGGATGGGAGCGCGAAAGACTGCGAGGCTAACCGGAGCGGCGATACTTGCATGCTTGCCAGCCCGCCCCCAACACCATGGAATACCCCGGCAACCTCTTCGTCGTGGCCGCCCCCAGCGGGGCCGGCAAGTCGAGCCTCGTCAGCGCGCTGCTGCAGGTCGACTCGCACCTGGTTGTCGCCGTATCGCACACCACGCGCGCGCCGCGTGGGCAGGAACAGCAAGGGCGCGAATACCACTTCACGGACGAAGCCACGTTTCGCGCGATGATCGATCAGGGCGACTTCCTCGAATGGGCCGAAGTACACGGCAACCTGTACGGCACCTCGCGCAGCGCGATCGAAGAGCGCATCACCGGTGGGCAGGACGTGGTGCTCGAAATCGACTGGCAAGGCGCGCTGCAGATCCGCAAGCTCTTCCCCAACGCGGTGCTGGTGTTCATCCTGCCACCGAGCTGGGACGAGCTGCAGCAGCGCCTGAACCGGCGCGGCGAAGATCAGCCCGATGTCATCAACCAGCGCATGGCCAACGCCCGCATCGAAGTCTCGCAGGCCCGGCACTTCGACTTCGTTATAATCAATGCTTTGTTCGAGACGGCGCTATTCGATTTGAAAGCGATCGTTCATTCGCAGCGACTCAAATACGCTGCGCTGCAAAGAAGCAGACCTGCGGTCTTTGCAGCACTCGAACTCAGCTGAGGCGCGCCTGCCGGCTGAACCCCCGATCTTCACCCGACCTGGACACCCGCACATGGCCCGCATCACCGTTGAAGACTGCCTCGTCAAGATCCCCAACCGCTTCCAGCTCGTGCTCGCCGCCACCTACCGCGCGCGCATGCTGAGCCAGGGCCACGCACCCAAGATCGAAACGAAGAACAAGCCTGGCGTGACTGCATTGCGCGAAATCGCGGCCGGTGAAGTAGGCATCGAGATGCTGCGCAAGGTGCCGGTCTGACCCGGTCCCGAGTTCACGTTTGAACACCGCCGGCCCGCCCTGGGCCGCGAGAAGACACCGATCCGAACCCTGCGTTCCGGGTCGGCGCTCAAAGCAAGTTAAATTCGGGCATGGGTGTCCGAACGCCAGACGACTTGAAAGATGCAAAGCTTGCGTTGAAAACGACGCAAGGTGCACCGAAGCGCGCGAGCACGCCGCCCCCGTCTGATGCTGCGGCCGCCTCATTCGCGGCCCTGACCCACAAACTCGATTACCTCGAACCGGCCGACATTCGGCGAGTGCGCGATGCCTATCGCTTCGCCGATGAAGCGCACCTCGGCCAGTTCCGCGCCAGCGGCGAGCCGTACATCACGCACCCCATTGCGGTGGCCGGCCTCTGCGCCGAATGGAAGCTCGACGCGCAAGCGATCATGGCCGCGCTGATGCACGACGCAATGGAAGACTGCGGCGTGACGAAGCCCGAGCTGATCGAGCGCTTCGGTGCACCGACCGCCGACCTGGTCGATGGCCTGACCAAGCTCGACAAGCTGCAGTTCTCGACCCGCGAAGAGTCGCAGGCCGAATCATTCCGCAAGATGCTGCTCGCGATGGCGCGCGACGTGCGCGTGATCCTCATCAAGCTTGCCGACCGGTTGCACAACATGCGCACGATGGATGCGGTGGCCCCGGCCAAGCGCAGCCGAATTTCGCGCGAGACGCTCGAGATCTACGCGCCCATCGCGCACCGTCTGGGCCTGAACCAGACCTACCGCGAGTTGCAGGAACTGTCGTTCCAGCACCAGCGGCCATGGCGCCAGGCGGCGCTGTCAAAGGCCGTGCTGAAAGCGCGAGGCTACCGCCGCGACATCGTCGAGCGCATTCAGCGCGACGTGGAAAAGGCCTTCGTGCAGCACAAGATGGCCGTGCAGGTGTTCGGCCGCGAGAAGACGCTGTTCTCGATCTACAAGAAGATGCGCGAGAAACACCTGACGTTCGCGCAGGTGAACGACATCTTCGGCTTTCGCATCGTCGTCGGCACGTTGACCGAGTGCTACATGGCGATGGGTGTGCTCCATCAGCTTTTCAAACCACTTCCCGGCCGCTTCAAGGACTACATCGCAATTCCGAAGGCGAATGGCTACCAGTCGCTGCACACCACGCTGGTGAGCCCGCTGGGCACGGCGGTGGAATTCCAGATTCGAACCGAGCAGATGCACGCGATCGCGGAAAAAGGCATTGCCGCGCACTGGCTCTACAAGACCGGCGGCGCACAGGTGCAGGAGGCACAGCGCCTGGGCGCGATGTGGTTGCAGTCGCTGATCGACATACAAGACGAAACCCACGACGCGAACGAGTTCCTGGAGCACGTCAAGATCGACCTGTTCCCCGACGCGGTGTATGTGTTTACGCCGAAGTCAAAGATCCTCGCGCTGCCCCGCGGCGCGACGCCGGTGGACTTTGCCTATGCCATTCACACCGACGTGGGCGCGCATTGCGTTGCTGCCAAGGTGAACAGCGAGCCGGTGGCGCTGCGCACCGAACTGCGCAGCGGCGACGTGGTCGAGATCGTCAGCGCGCCCGGCGCGCGGCCCAACCCGGCGTGGCTGAACTTCGTGCGCACCGGCCGTGCGCGCTCGAAGATCCGCCACTACCTGAAGAGCATGGAGCTGGAAGAGTCACAGGATCTTGGCGAGAAAATGCTCGCGCAGGCCTTGCGTGCCGAAGGCCTGCAGCTGCCCGGTCTCGATGGCACCGATGCCGCGCTGTGGCAGCTTCTGACCCGCTGGAGCGGCAACAAGACGCGCGCCGACCTGTTCACCGACATCGGCCTGGGCCGCAAGATCGCGACCATCGTGGCCAAGCGCCTGGCCAAGGCGATGACGGAGCGCGGCGCACGCCCGGATGCGCTGACGCTAACGATGGGCCGCTACGGGTCCGACGACACCGCGCCCTCGCAAGGCCTGGTGCTGATCGACGGCAACGAGGGCGCGTCAGTGCAATTGGCAACCTGCTGCCGGCCGATTCCGGGCGACGCCATCGTCGGCTACCTTGGGCGCGGTGAGGGGCTGGTGGTGCACACCGCAGAGTGCAGCGTGGGCAAGCGCCTGTTCGAGCGCGACAGCGAACACTGGATGGGTGTTGACTGGGCCGAGCAGCCCACGCGGGCATTCGAGGCCGGCGTGCTGCTGCTTGTAAGCAACGGCAAGGGCGTGCTCGCGCAAGTGGCTCAGGCCGTGAGCGAGGCCGAGGCCGATATCACGCACATCGACATGGGCAACGAGCCCGCTGCCGATGCGGCAGAACTGCAACTCCGCCTGAGCGTGCGCGACCGCCTGCACCTGGCCGAGGTGATGCGCACGCTCAAACGCTCGCCGAGCGTGCTGAGGGTGGCGCGGGTCAAGCCCTAAGGCGCTGAAGACGCTTCGTTGCGTGCGGTGCTGCGGGTACGTTGCCGAGTCACGACTGCGGCCAGGCCCAGCATCAACAGGACGACCGTCGTTGGTTCCGGGACAGCCGGGGCAACGTTCAGTGAAGTCAGATCACCGTAGTAGACCGGGTTGAGCGCGCAGCCGATGCCCGTGATGCAAACGGGCACGTAGGAGAACTTTGCGGACGTGAACGAAGCGAAATTCGGAAACAGCGGGTTGGCGGCCGCCTCGAACGCCGAGCCGGTGGTGTCTGTGAACGTCAAGGTGCCGGTCGAGAGGAAGCCGGCGAGCCCGTTGAGCTTGACTTGAAAAATGTCGGAGCCCGTGCCCGCCACGCTGTCGGTGATGGAGATGAACACCCCGTAGAAGTTTGCCTGCCCGGGCGGCGTGAACGTCTGACCCTGCCAGGTGAATGACGTGCCAACGCCGGACCAGCAATCCACCGCCGCCACGCAGTTCGGCCCCTGGCCCGTGGTCACGGCCGAGTCGATGGTGTAGCTGCCGGCCAGCAGCGAGCCGATTGCCGGTGTGCCGACCAGCGGATTGTTCTGCGTGACGACGCCGCTGAAAGTTGTCGTGACTGGCGCGGCCGCCGCCGCGAGGCTCGCAGCCACAAGCGCCAGACCAGTACCGAACGAGCATGCAAGTCGGACAGTGTTCATGAATACGTCTCCGTGGGCCGCCATGAGGGGCCGCCAGCGCACGGGCCCCGTGCATGCGTTCAGCGGAGCGGGCATCTTAGGTTTCGCGCCGCGCAGCGTCAACGAACCTGGACTTGCTCTTCTAGGGAGACGGGTAGCTCACGCTCAGCACCTCGATCTGCTCCAAGCCGCCTGGGGTCATCAGTTGAACTTCTTCGCCCACGCGGGCTTTCAGCAGTGCCCGCGCAACAGGTGACACCCAACTCACCTCGCCTTGCAGGTTGTCGGTCTCGTCGATGCCCTTGATCGTGATCGTGCGCTCTTCGCCACGCTGGTTCACATAGGTCACGGTCGCGCCGAAAAACACCTGGCTCTGACCGAAGTGCACGGACGGATCGGCCACCTCGGCAATGTCCAGCCGTTTGGTCAGGAAGCGGATGCGGCGATCGATCTCCCGAAGTCGCTTCTTGCCATAGAGGTAATCGCCATTCTCGGAACGGTCCCCATTCTTCGCAGCCCAGGACACGACCTCGACGATCTTCGGCCGCTCGTCGTCCAGCAGCGTCATCAACTCGTGACGCAAGCGGGCGTAGCCGGCCGGTGTGAGGTAGTTCTTGGAGCCTGCGGGCAAGGCGGGCAACGCGCCGGGCAACGCATCGTCGTCATCGGAGTCGGCGTCGGATTCCTTGGTGAAGGCCTTGTTCATGTGTGTCGTTTGAAGCGGACTCGATCATAGCCAGCCGAGACTCGCTGGCCTTGCCGTGGGCCGCATGAAGGCAACTTCGCTCACCAGCACCCACGACGTCTTTCCACCGACCGAGTCGAAGGCACCAACGTTTACAACGCGTCGGGCGACAAGCTCGGCTCGGTCGGCAAACTCATGATCGACAAACGTTCCGTTCAATTGCGCTGTGCCGTACTCGAGTTCGGCGGCTTCCGCGGCATGGGCACGGGGCGCTACCCGCTGCCCTGGAACATGCTGAAGTACGACACCGACAAGGAAGGCCACGTCGTGCCGCTCGACAAGGCCACGGGCGTTGCTGCGGGCGCCGGGTGTCGGCACCGACCATGCGCAAGGATTTCCACACCCCCGTCGCAATACTGTCGTAGACGGGAATGCCCAGTTCCTCCGGACTGACTCAAGCCAACAGGCCTCCTCGAAAGCCGGTGTGGTTCAAAAGGCCGCGTACGATTTCTGTAGGTGCCGAGTTCGGCACCGAACAGGCTGGCTTGATGCTGCTTGGAAACGTGCATCGAAGCTCCGGCGGTGTTTCAAGGGTTCGATTTGAGCGCGAGCGGCCGAACCGCCATGTCGGGACAGTCCGGCGCGCGCGGAAAACGCGAGCGGCGTTCGACCCGCACAAGTCGGCGTCCTCAACTTCAGAGGCTCGGCAGCTCCGCGCGCGGAAGGAAGGTCCTCACACAGCGGGCAGCCACACGAGACCTGTCGCTCGTGCAGCAGCGCTTTCGCGACATGTCGTTGTCACCCGTGGGCGCTGCGCCCCGCAAGATGCCCGGCATCAAACTCCGATCACCACCAGGCTTCGACCTGCACCCCGGCGAGAAGAGCACTGGATCGGGTACCGAACGTGCCTGCGGCCCTCACCGCGTCGTTGCCGCCGACCCGCGTCAGGTAGAGGCGAATCTCGGGGCGCGTCCAGAAATCGGTGTTCGGCGCAATGGCAACGGCAATCGTTTCCTTGTTCAGGCTTTGCGAATCGCTGCCGTCGGTCTTGAGCGTGGCGATGTTGGCTTCACCGTACAACTTGATATTCGGCGCAACACCGTATGACAAGCGACCACCTAGCCCCACGTTCTTCGTCATCTTGCCGGTATTTTCGGGCTGAATCGTCTGGTAGCCGATGAATGCCTGGCCGCCGAACAGCCCGCTCTGCCAGTTGATCGCGTCAAGGATCCGGAACTGCTTCGCGCCCGAGTTGTTCGTCGTTGCAGTAACGGTCGTCGGATTGGGGTTCGGCGCCAGGCCTGCCGTGGGGCAGCTGCCATCTGGGTTTGCAACCACGGTGCAGACAAACGGGCTGCTTGTGGTGGTCGTGGTCGAACCGTTGAGCGCGTAGAACTTGCCGCGCAAGTCGGCATGCCCGTTCGAACCTTGAATGAACAGCGAATTCGTCAGCGTGTCGATCTTCTGGTTATAAAGAAGTCCGAGCGCGAAACTGGTGTTTTTGTCTGCGAAGTCGCCTCTCACGATGCCTGCAGTCAGGTTCAGCGTTCCGCCTGGTGCAACCGCCAGATCACGCACCTGAAGGTTCAGGCGCTTGCCGCTGCTGGTCGACTTGCTGTTGTCGGTGTTGCCTTCGTTGTAGACGGAGACGTGCAGCGTGCCACCCATCGATCCGAGCTTGATGTTGTCGACACCGGCGCCGAAGTTGTCCCCGTCTTCCATCAGCCATTGGTCGATGATGTGCAGGTCCTGGATGCGGTGGTAGCGCTGGCCCGCCCAGAAGCCCAGGTCGGGTGCGAACGCAAGCCCCTTGATGTCAGCGAAGATCTGCTTGGTGCCAGAGGCATTGCAGCACTGTGCGTTGTAGGCGTAAGGCATCCAGAAGGTACTGACCTTGGCTCCTGCAATGTCCCACCTCTTGCCGATGCCGAATTCGAAATAGTTATCACCCTCGTTGCCAAGCCGCGTGAAGCCGATGTCGCCCAGGCCGTAGTGGCCCTTGGGCAAACCGTCTTTGGCGTAGTACGCACCGCTGCGCATATAGCCCGAGAGTTGCAAGCCAAGTTCATCCAGCGCTTTGCGCGCAGCCGACGTGGCCATTTCGAGCTGCGCCTGGGCCATCGCGGGGCCCGATTCCGATTCCGGCTTGTCGGCCGCAGCTGCGTTCGTTGCAGCTGCGAGAAAAGCCGCGGCCATCGCTGTTGCGCGCATCGTGTGAAGTTTCATTTTGTATATCTCCTGATGTTGGTTTGGAGGACTGGCAGAAAAGCAATTTGTCGAGCAGAAGCTCATCCGCGAGAGCCGTGACAACGGGCCTCGCCGGACTTTGGTGAAGTTGGTGGACGCGACCTAACGTGCCGCACCGGTGATCGCCGCAATCGAGCCGGCCACCGGTGAAAGGCGCGTCAGTTCTTGGCCGCTGCGACCAACTCCGCGACCGCCTTCTTGTCGTCGATCTGGCCGTTGAAATGGCGGGTGATCACGTCGTAGAAGGCGTTCTTGATCGAGGCCGGAACCGCATGCCCATGCGCGATCGAACCGACGAGGGTGTTCGCCTTGTTCGCAGCTGCCACGTCCTTGATGGCCTTCTTGCCGCAGTCGTCGAACGCCGCGTCCGAAACGTCGGTGCGGGCGGGTGCCGAGCCCTTGACCACGTTGAAGGCGGACTGGAAGCCGGGCTCCATGATGGCTGCTGCGAGCTTCAGTTGCGCCGCACTCTTTTCGGCGTCGTTCAACTTGAACATCACGAATTGATCCGAGTTGAACGCCACGGTCCCCTGGGTGCCCGGGAAGCGATAGCAGAGGAAGTCTTTGCCTGGCACCTGCTTGGCGTTGACGAATTCCCCCTTGGCCCAGTCACCCATGATCTGGAATCCGGCTTTGCCGCTGATCACCATGCCGGAGGCAACGTTCCAGTCGCGTCCGGAGAAGTCTTTGTCGACCAGCTTTCGGATCTGACCCATCCGGTGAAAGACCTTCTCGGTCGTCTCCGATTTGAGCGCCTTCGGGTCAAGCTCAATGAAGGCCTTCTTGTAGTACTCGATCCCGCCTGTGGACAGCACCACGCTGTCGAAGACGGTCGCCTCTTGCCAGGGTTGACCGCCATGGGCAATCGCGATGAAACCCGCCTGCTGGACCTTCTCGGCCGCCGCGATGAATTCGTCGAAGTTCTTCGGCTCGGACTTCACGCCGGCTTTCGCGAGAACCTCCTTGTTGGCCCAAATCCAGTTGGTGGAATGAATGTTGACCGGGGCCGAAATCCACTTGCCGTTGTACTTGGAGAACTTTTGGAGAGCGAGCGGCACGGTCTTGTCCCAGCCTTCGCGCGCGGCCAGTGCGTTCAGGTCAGTCACTGCGCCTTGCTTGCCCCAGTCGGTGATGTCGAAGCCGAGCATCTGCACGGCGGTCGGCGGGTTGCTCGCGGTCACTCGTGCGCGTACGGCAGTCATGGCAGCTTCGCCCCCGCCGCCGGCCACCGGCATGTCGTTCCACTTCACACCCTGCTTTTCCAAATTGCCCTTCAGGACGTTCAACGCAGCGGCTTCGCCACCAGAAGTCCACCAGTGGAGGACCTCGACGCTTTGCTGCTGAGCAAAGGCGGGCATGGCCGCCACAGTGGCGACGGCGAGAGTGACGAGTTGCTTTTTCATGAAGGTCTCCAGTCAGTGTTGATCGAAAATTGCAGTTGGGAACGTACCGATGAATTCGTCCGAAGTAGCACGCCAGCGCGCGCAGCGCCCTTGTTTCTGGCACATTAATTGGAACGATTGAATCAATTATTGGAACGTTCCATAAAAAGATCAAGTGCAAAGTCGGTGCCCTCGGGAAAGCACTGATAAGCGCGCCCGATGCCGGCGATACCGGACCATCGCGATCTCTGCTTGTGCTGCGAGGCAGCCCACCCATTTCCCGCAAGACGCACGCGTCTGACAGGAGCATGAATTGAGCATTGCAGAAGACATCCGGCGCATAGCCGAACAAGAACGGCGTCTCGTTTGGGCGCAATTCGATCTGGACCGCGCGTGGCGTCTTGGCTCGCGCTTGCGCGAGATCGCGCTGACGCATGAAGTAGCACTGTCCATCGAAGTCCGGTTCGGACACGAGACCGCCTTCTTCTGCGCGATGCCCGGGGTCACGCCTGCCAACGCAGACTGGGCGCGGCGAAAGCGCAACACCGTTGAACTCCTCCACCGAAGCTCTTTTGGCGTCGGCCGCACGTTGGAGCGCGACGGCCAGACGCTGCTCGGGACAATGGGCCTGGCGCTACGCGACTACGCAAGCCACGGCGGGAGTTTTCCGATTCGGGCGATGCACGTCGGTGTCGTCGGTACGGCAACGGTGTCAGGTGCACCCCAGCGCGTGGATCACAACATCGTCGTTTTGGCGATGGCGGAGTTTTGCGGCATACCGATCAACGAGATCGAGTTGAACTGACATGCGCCCGGTCCTCATGACCGGTCCGCGCGATGGCGTCCAGCAGATCGGCCCGCTACTTCGGTCGGTTGCCAGCGATCCGCGCCATCCGCTCGATCGCGTCGGTCGCCAGCATCGCGTCGTTCACCCAAAAGTCGCTCACCACGGCCCGCAGGGCATCGTGGTTGGCATTCGAAAGCACCATGTCGACGGCCACCGACGGCACAAGGCTTCGCGCCTTCGCGGTCGCATCGAAATCGCGTCTCGAGGACTTGGCGCAATCGTCGAACTTGTCGAGCGAAACCGTCATGTTGACCGGGATCGAGCCTTTGCTCAGGTTGAACTGCTCCTGGAACTTCTGTCCGAGCAGCACGTACGCGAGATAGCCCTGCGCTTTTTGAGCTTCCCAGTTGCGAAGCTGAAACATCGCAAACGTGTCGACGACAAAGGAGTAAGCGCCAGCCGTGCCTGGAGCCGGCGAACAGGCAAAGTCGGTGCCGGCTTGGCGGCCGGCCTCGGCAAATTCGCCCTTGGCCCAGTCACCCATGAACTGGAACGCGGCTCCGCCCCGGATCACCATGTTGGTGGCGGCATTCCATTCGCGTCCGCGTGACTTGTCGTCGGTGTAGGACTTCAGGCGACGAAATGACGCGAGTACCTTGCGCATTTCGGCGCTCGTCAACGTGGCCGTGTCGAGCCCGAGAAAGGCTCGCTTGTAGAAGTCGACTCCGCCGACACCCAACGCAACCGACTCGAACAGCAAGAAGTCTTGCCAGGGCTGGCCGCCGTGGGCCAGGGGCAGGTAACCAGCGGCCTTGATCTTGTCGGCGGCGGCCACGAACTCGTCGAAACTCGAGGGCGTTTTGTCGACTCCCGACTTGCGCAGCAGATCGAGGTTCGTCCAGAGCCAGTTGACGCGGTGTATGTTCACCGGAACCGCTACGTAGTGACCCTGAAATTTCACAATCTCCTGCACCACTGGGGGCAATACCTCGTCCCAATGCTCGAACGTTGCCATGGCATCAAGGTTGGTAAGAACACGGGTAGCGGCCCACTCCTGGATCGCCGGTCCCTTGATGGCCGCCGAAGCCGGCGGCCGCCCGGCAGCGACGCGTTGCTTGAGCACGGCCTGTGCATTTTGGCCGCCGCCGCCGACCACGGCGAAGTCTTTCCAGGTATGCCCGCGGACCGCGATCAGGTCTTTCAGCTGCGCGATCGACCTGGCCTCGCCCGGCGAGGTCCAGAAGTGCAACACCTCGACCTCGCCGCCGAGCGCGGTCGCGGTCATGCCGAACGGCGCGGTCCACAAAAACGCCCACCTCCACGCCGCTGATCTAACGGCACGGCTCAATCGGCTCATGGCAGTGCCTCGACCAGGATCGCCCGGAAGTCATTGATGTTGGTGAAGGTCGGGCCGGTGTGGATGAGCCCGCCGATCGCGTCGAACAAGCTTGCGCTGTCATTCGTGTCGAGATGGGCACGTGGGTCGATGCCCAGTGACCGAGCGCGGCTCAAGGTCTCGGGCCCGAACCAGGCACCGGCCGCACCCGACGTGCCGTCGAGCCCGTCGGTTCCGGCCGACAGCCCCCAGACGCGGGCGGACGACGGTCGAGCTTCGAGCGCCATCGCGAGGGCCAGCGTGAACTCGGTGTTGCGCCCTCCCCGCCCCAGTCCGCGCAACGTGACCGTGGCTTCGCCGCCGGAGATCAGCACACAAGGTGCCGCGAACGGCTGGCTGCGCTCCGCGACCGAAAGCACGATGCCGGCCTGCGCCTTCGCCATCTCACGCGCTTCACCCTCCATCGCATCAGCCAGTTGCGGGCAATGCCAACCCGCAGCCGTGGCTTCGCGCGCGGCGGCTTCCAGGCCGAGAGCGCCGGTAGCAATGACTTGGCAGATGTTGCCGCGCAAGCGCGGGTCGTTCGGGAACACCGATTCCCACGCGCCGCCTGCCAGGCCCTTGCGCAGCCAGGGCATGTCATCGAGGCGATAGCGCTTCAGCAACGCCAGCGCGTCGGCACAGGTGCTCGAATCACCCAAGGTCGGCCCGGAGGCCACGGAGGCCGGGTCGTCGCCCGGCACATCGGAGATGACCAGCGTCACCACACGCGCCGGGTGGGCGCGGGCGGCGAGTCGGCCTCCCTTGATCGCGGACAGATGTCGACGCACGATGTTGATCTCGGCAATGCTCGCGCCGGCCCGCAACAGATGGCGGGTGACCTTTTGCTTGTCGGTCAGGTCGAGCCCCGAAGCCGGTACGGCGCTCAGCGACGACCCACCGCCACTGATGAGTGCGAGCACGAGGTCGGCTGGCGTCAAGTTCGACACCGCTGCCAGCAACGCGTTGCCCGCGGCGACGCTGTACTCATCGGGCACCGGGTGGCTTCCTTCCATCACCCGGATGTGGCGCAGCAAACGCCCCGCCCCAGGGGGCACCACCACCACGCCGGAGAGCGGCCCATGCCAGTGCGCCTCGACCGCTTCGGCCATGGCCGCGGCCGCCTTGCCCATTCCAACGACGACGGTGCGGCCTGCCGGCGGCGCCGGAAGATGTGGTGGCACGACCTTCGACGGGTCCGCGGCATCCAGCGCCGCACGGTACAACCTCAGCAGGCGCTCGACGGGTTCGGGCAAGCAGTTCATCGGCACGCCTTGCATGTCATGACTCGATACCGGCGAGCACTGCCATCAGTTGGCCCATGCGCTGCGCCGCGAGCGGCGGGTCGGCCAGCGCACCACAGGCATCTGCCAGCTCGAAGACGCGGGCATAGTGGAGCGCACCGCGCGCCGACTGCAAGCCCGCCGCCATCGAAAAGTGCGACTGATGGCCATTCAGCCAGGCCAGCAGCACGACCCCCGCCTTGTAGTGCCGCGTGGGTGCACGAAAGATCTCGCGCGACAGGGCCACGGTCGGTCCCAGCACGTCGAGGTAGCGATGCGAGTCGCCAGCGGCCAGTGCATCGAGGGCGACAGCGGCTACCGGCGCGATGGCGTCGAAGATGCCCAGCAGGCCGTGCGAGAAGCCGTTCGAGTCGCCGGCCATCAGCTCGGCATAGTGGAAGTCGTCGCCGGTGTACATCTTCACCCCGGCCGGCAGACGGCGGCGCAGCGCCACCTCCCACATCGGGTCGAGCAGCGAGATCTTGATGCCATCGATCTTCGCCGGGTTCGACGCAATCAGCGCGACCACGGTGTCGATGGCCACCGCCGGGTCGGCGCTGCCCCAGTAGCCCGCCAGGTGCGGGTCGAACATGGCGCCGAGCCAATGCAGCACCACGGGCTTCGAGGCGTCGTGCAGGAGCCGACCGTAGACGGCCAAGTAGTCATCTGCGCCGCGCGCGCAACTGGCCAGCGCGCGGCTGGCCATCAGGATCGCGCTGCCGCCCTCAGCCTCGACGACCTCGAGTTGCTCGCGGTAGGCCGCCACCACCGCATCCAGCGTGAGCTGCGGGCCGGGCGCGAGTTGATCGGTGCCGACACCGCACGCCAACTGCGCACCCGCCACAGTGCGCGCATGGCGCAGCGACCGGCGGATCAGTTCACGGGCGACAGGCCAGTCCACGCCCATGCCGCGCTGCGCGGTGTCCATGGCTTCGGCCACACGAAACCCGAGCCCGTAGAGATGATCGCGGAAGGCGATCGTGCGGTCCCAGTCGACCACCAGCGGTCCGTCCCAGGGGTCGGGGCTGGCGCAGGGGTCGACAACGACGTGCGCTGCCGCATACACCGTGCGGGTGAACGCGCGCATGGGGCCGCGCGGCGCGACAGGTGCTGCCCGCATGCGGTAATGTTTGAGCGTGCCGTCGGGTTGCGGCAGTCGGACCTGGATCACGATGTTTCCTCCAAGCAGTTCGGTGTGCTCCGTTTGATCGGCACGCCCGGTGCCGCTGCGAGCGAACGGCCGAAAATCAGATCCGCTGCTTTTTCGGCCACCATGATGGTCGGCGCGTTCGTGTTCGACGACGGCACGCGCGGCATCACCGAAGCGTCGACCACGCGAAGCGACCGAATGCCGAGGAGCCGCAACTGGGCATCGACAACGCTCATCCGGTCATGCAACGGCCCGATGGCGCAAGTGCCGACGGGGTGGTAGTCGGTCTTCGCGTTGACACACGCATAGTCGAACAACTCTGCATCGGTGCGCACCGCATCGCCAGGCAGCACCTCTGCCTTGACGTAGCGCTCGAGTGCCGGTTGCCGCAGCAGTTCGCGCGCCATGCGCAAGCCTTGCAGGCTGATGCGCCTGTCCTCGGGTTCGGCCCAGTAGTTGGGGTCGATCAAGGGAGCGGCCCACGGATCGGCGCTGGCCAGCCGCACGGTGCCGCGCGAATTCGGCCGCACGAACGCCGAGTTGAGGGTGACACCGGCATTGCGCATCTTCGCAACGCCGGCTTCGATGCCTGAACCCAGGCCGAGGTGGAACTGGATGTCGGGTGAGCGCGCCGAGCCCGGACCGTCGGCGTACCAGAAGCCACCGGTCTCAAACAGGCTCGACGCCGCCGGCCCGGTGCGCAGCACCAGGTACTGCAAGGCTGCAAGCGCGGCGTGATGCCAGCGGTTGTATTTGTCGTAGGTGTGGTCGCCAGTGCACTCCGCAATCGCGAAGAGGTCGAGGTGGTCCTGAAGGTTCGCACCGACGCCAGGCAGATCGTGGACGACCGGGACCTTGACCGAGTGCAGGTGATCGGCCGGTCCGATGCCCGACTGCATCAGCAGCTTCGGCGAGCCGAACGCACCCGATGACACGATCACCTCGCGCTCGGCACGTATCACCTGCAACGCGCGGCTTCCGCCCTGTGCGAGCTCGACACCCACGGCGCGCTGCGATTCGACGATCACCCGTGTGGCCATCGTGTTCAGCATGACCACGAGGTTCTGCCGCGAGCGCACGGGCCGCAGGTAAGCGGTCGCAGCCGAGGAGCGTCGCGCAGCGAGCTGCGTCAGCTGGTAGTAGCCCAGCCCTTCTTGTCGCTCGCCATTGAAATCAGCGTTGAACGGAATGCCCGATTCCTGCCCGGCCTGGAAGAACGCCTCACAGATCGGCAGCGGGCTGGTCGGGTTCGAAACGCCGAGCGGCCCGCCATAGCCGTGATAGTGGTTCGCATAGCGCTGGTTGTTTTCGGCGCGACGGAAGTACGGCAGCACGTCGTCGTAAGCCCAGCCCGTGGCGCCGCAATCGCGCGCCCACTCGTCGTAGTCAGCGCGGTGGCCGCGGGTGTAGATCTGCGCGTTGATGCTGGAGCCGCCGCCAATCACCTTCGCTTGCGTATACCCCATCACGCGGCCTTTCAGGTGCCGCTGAGCAACGGTTGACCAGCCCCAAGCCCCACGCCCCTGGGTGAGCTTGGCAAAGCCGGCAGGGAGGTGGAAGAACGGGTGCAGGTCAGAGCCCCCGGCCTCGAGCAGCAGCACCCGCACGAGCGGGTCGGCGCTCAACCGCATGGCCAGCACGCAGCCCGCCGAGCCCCCACCGGTGATGATGTAGTCGAAGTGATTGTTTTTCATGGGCATCGCGGCGCGCGCGTTCAAAGGCGTGGAACGGCCATGGCGCCGTCCACGTGAAGCACCGACCCGCTCGAAAAGCCGAGGCCACCACCGGCAAGCGCGGCCACGGCGCGCGCCACGTCACCGGCTTCGCCCCAGCGCAGCATTGGCACCAGGCCACCGGCGATGCGCTCATCGTAGGCGGCGGCCACGCCAGCGGTCATGGGGGTGCGGATGATGCCCGGGCGCACCTCGAACACGCCCACGCCGAGCGGCGCGAGGCGCAGCGCGAAGAGGCGCGTCAACATTGGCAGGGCGGCCTTCGACAGGCAATACTCCGCGCGCTCGATCGATGCCGACTCGGCACTGACCGACGAGACGGTGACGATCGACCGCGAGAAGGATCCCAGCGGAGCCGCCCCCGAGGCCACCATGTGGCGCGCCACGGCCTGGGTCATGAAGAACGTGCCGCGCCCATTGACGCCGTTGACCCGGTCGTACGACGCCGGCTCCACGTCCAACAGGTCACCGCGAATGGCGACCGACACGCCCGCGTTGTTGACCAGGCAGGTGACTGGGCCGAGTTCCGCGACGATGCGCTCGACCAGTGCAGCGTGGGTATCGACGCGGGCGAGATCAGATTCATAGAACACCGCCCGACCGCCGAGGCGCGCAAGCTCGGTGCACAAGTCGGCACTGCCCTCGGCGGTGATGTCGGTCAGCGCCAGATCGAAGCCACGTGCGGCGAACTCGGTGGCGATGGCTGCGCCGATACCGCGGCGTGCACCCGTCACGATGGCGAGTGGGCGTTGCGTCGTCATGCGAGCACCTTTGTGCGCAAGTGGTGCCCGACACGCAGCGCCTGCGCGGCCACGGTCAACGCGGGGTTGACCGCGGCCGACGATGGGAAGAAGCCGGCGTCGACCACGTACAGGTTGTCGTGGTCCCAGGCTTTGCAGAGCGGGTCGAGCGCGGAGGTGGACGCGTCTGCACCGAAGCGGACGGTTCCGCACTGGTGAGAAACCGCCTCCAGTCCGAACGCCTTGGTGAGGACGATCGGGTAGCCGGTTGCGCGCAACACGCCACGGCACTTTTCGACCCAACGCGCATGCGCGCGCAGGTTGGTGCGCCGCCGCCGAAGCTCGATGGCACCGTCGCTGCGCAGGCTCACTCGGCTGTCGCGGTGCGGTGTGTCTTCGCTTTGCGCGTACCAGTCGACGCTGCGGCTGGCGAGTGCCTCACGCAGGAACTTCGGTACTGCTGCGAGCGGTTCGCGCAGCATGGGCTCGCGGATCTTGCCGAGCAGCTGCAGGCTGCCCAGCGGCGGGGTGTTCGGGCCGTCACCGAAGTAGAAATCGTGCACAGCGAGTGTCTTGGGGAACGAGGTGAGGTTTCGACGGAACGGGTGGACCGCCATCAACGCTGTCGTGTTGTGGGTCATGTAGTGGCGCCCGACCGTGTCGCTACTGTTCGCAAGGCCTCGCGGGTAGCGGGCATTCGCCGAACGCAGCAACAACGCGGCCGAATTGATGGCGCCTGCGCTCAACACGAAGAGCCCGGCGCTGATGGTGCTGCGCACACCGCCTTCGATCACGTCGACTGCGGTGATGCGGCGCCCGCTCACATCGGTCGCGAGACGTTCGACGCGAACGCAGGACCGCAAAGTGACGTTCGGAGAGCGCAACGCAGGCCGAAGCAGGCAGCGCTCTGCGTCGCCCTTCGCGCCGATCCTGCAAGGGAAAGCATCGCAGTTCGCGCAGCGCTGGCAGCGCCCGTTCGCGCCGAAGTCGACCGCGCTGGGCATGGCAAAGGGCTTGAGGCCTTGACTGCGAAGGCGCTGCTCGATGGCCGCAATCACCGGCTCGTGCGGGATCGGCGGGTGTTCGTAAGGGGCACTGCGCGGCGGCTCTGTCGGGTCGCCGCCAGCCAGACCGCGCACGCCGAACAAGCGCTCGGCGCGGTCGTACCAAGGCTCCAGTGCCGCGTATTTGATCGGCCAGGCGGGCGACTCGCCTTCGTCGTGTTGGGTGGCTTCAAAGTCGCGCTCGCGAAACCGGAACATCGCGGTGCCGTAGAACTTGGTGTGGCCGCCGACGTAGTAGTACATGCCCGGCCGAAACGGCTTGCCATCGGCGAACCATTGCTCGTGCGTCTGGTAGCGGTGGTCGACGAACACGGCCTGCGGGTCCCAGTTCTGCGGCTCACTCGGCAGGACCGGGCCGCGTTCGAGAACCAGAACGCGTGCACCGCTGCCGGCGAGCTGCAGCGCCACCGCCCCGCCGCCCACGCCCGAACCGATGATGACGACGTCGAACGACTCGGATGCCATGGCAGTCAGGCGATCAGCGCCTGCGTCTCCGGGTCGAAGCAAACAAGCTTCGTGAGATCGACGAGAAACCGCGCGCGCTGGTTGGGCACCAAGGCCACGTCTGGCTCGAGCCGAACCGTGAACTCGTGGCCGCCGAAATCCAGAAGCACCAGCGTGTCGGCACCGGTGGGCTCGATCACCTCGACGGTCGCCTCGAAGAATGCCTGCAGCGGCCCGGCCACCATGCCTTCACGCGCCAGCGTCACTGCTTCCGCGCGGATCCCGGCGATGACCGACCGGCCGCCATACACGGCGAGCGCCCCGCCCACGGCCGAATGGGGCAGATCGATCACCACGGCGGCTGCCGAACCCCGATGAACCCACAAGCCGAAGCCCGCTGTTCCGCGCGTCAAGGTGGCCGGCACGAGGTTCATGCGCGGGCTACCCATGAAGCTGGCAACGAACGTGTTCGCAGGCTGGTTGTATACCTGCGACGGCGTGCCGAGTTGCTGCAACACGCCACCGTTCATCACCGCGATGCGGGTGGCAAGCGTCATCGCCTCGATCTGGTCGTGCGTGACGTAGACGATGGTTGCCTTCAGCCGTTGGTGCAGCTTCTTGATCTCGGTGCGCATGTCCACGCGCAACTGCGCATCGAGGTTCGACAGCGGCTCGTCGAACAGGTAGAGCTGCGGCTCGCGCGCCAAGGCACGCCCGATCGCCACACGCTGGCGCTGGCCACCCGACAACTGGCGCGGCTTGCGCTGCAGCAGGTGCTCGATCTGCAGCAGTTTGGAGACCGACCTGACCCGCTCTTCCCGTGCCGATTTATCGACCTTCCGCATGCGCAAAGGGAACTCGATGTTCTTTGCAACCGTCATGTTTGGGTAGAGCGCGTACGACTGGAAGACCATCGAGATGTTGCGGTCGGCCGGTGCGGTGTGCGTGATGTCGCGGCCTTCGAGGCGGAGCGTGCCGGCGGTCGGCTCTTCGAGCCCGGCAATGATGTTCATGAGCGTGCTCTTGCCGCATCCGGAAGGGCCGACCAGGACGAGGAATTCGCCGTCCAGAAGATCGACCGAGATGTCGTGCAACACCTTGACAGGGCCGAAGCTCTTTTGCACGTTGACGAGATCGAGTGATGCCATGCTGTTCTTTCGTTGGCGTTTGCGGCGGCGTCAGCCCTTGACGGACCCGGCCATCAGGCCGCGGACGAAGTATTTGCCCGACACGAGGTAGACCACCAGCGTGGGCAATGCTGCGATGAACGCACCCGCGAAGTGGACGTTGTATTCCTTGACTCCGGTGCTGCTGTTGACCAGGTTGTTGAGCGCCACGGTGATAGGGAACGAGCTGTAGTCGGAGAACGAAGCGCCGAACAGGAATTCGTTCCAGATATTGGTGAACTGCCAGATGACGGTGACCACGATGATCGGCGCGCTGTTGGGCAGCAGGATGTGGCCCCACACGCCGAAGAACCCTGCACCGTCCATGCGCGCCGAGCGTACCAACTCTGCCGGGAACGCCGCGTAGTAGTTGCGGAAGAAAAGCGTGGTGAAGCCCAGGCCGTAAACCACGTTGACGAAGATCAGGCCCTTCACGGTGCCAGCCAGCCCCAGCAGGCCGAGCGTCTTGGCCATCGGGATCAACACCACCTGGTAGGGGATGAACACCGAAAAAAGCATGCCGCCAAACAGCAGCTGCGCACCCCGAAACCTGAACTGCGTAAGTACGTAGCCGTTGAGCGCGCCGATCAGGGTCGACAACACGACAGCGGGAATGACGAGCAGGAACGAGTTGAGGAAGTACGGCTTCAGTCCCGTCGGCTGCACTCCGATCTGGGCCGTGCTCCATGCCGACAGCCAGGGCTCGATCGTCCAGTCCTGCGGCAGTGCCATCAGGTTGCCGCTGCGGATCTCCTCGAGCGGCTTGACCGAGTTCACGAGCATCACGTAGACGGGCGTGAGGAACACGATCGCCAGGCTGATGAGCACCAAGTAGAGCAGGATGCGCGTCACGTCGATCTTGGGAAACAGCGTTCCGCCGTGGCTGATCGGGGTGAACTTCATGTCGGGCGCGTCGAGCCGGGCTCTGACGACTTCAGAGATGTCAGCCATGTTTGACCTTGCGCAGTTCGCTGAAGAGGTACGGCAACACGACGATACCGATGGCGACCAGCATCAACACGGAGCTCGCCGCGCCGATGGCCATCTCGTTGCGGGTGAAGGTGTACTGGTACATGAATACGGACGGCAGCCAGGTCGACCGCCCCGGCCCACCGTTGGTCAGCGCGATGACAAGGTCATACGACTTGATGGCCATATGCGCAAGGATCACGAAGGCCGAAACGAACACCGGCCCGAGCTGCGGGATGATGATGTTCACGTAGATCTGCCAGGTGCGTGCACCGTCGACCCGCGCCGCGTTGATCTGCTCGCCGTCGACGCCGCGCAAGCCGGCCAGGAACATGGCCATGACGAAGCCGCTGGTCTGCCAAACCGCAGCGATCACGACGCAGTAGATCGCCATCTCGCTGTCTTTGATCCAGTTGAATGAGAAGCTCTCCCAGCCGATCAGGTGCATCGAGCGTTCGAGGCCGACGCCAGGGTCGAGCAGCCATTTCCAGGCCGTGCCGGTCACGATGAACGACAGCGCCATGGGGTACAGGAAGATCGAACGTATCGCGCTTTCAGCACGGATCTTCTGATCGATCATGATCGCCAGACCCAGGCCCAAGGCCAACGCGATGGCGATGTACAGGCCGGCGAACACACCGAGGTTGGCGATCGACACATGCCAGTTCTGCATCGCCAACAGGCGCTCGTAGTTGACGCTGCCTGCGATGTCGTAGGCGGGCAGCATCGTCGACGTGGTGAACGACAGGTAGAACGTGAACATGATGTAGCCGTACACGCACACCAGCATCAACAAGGCGCTGGGGCTGAGCAGTAGCTTGGGAAGCAGACCGGCTTTCATAGAGGGGCTCCGCCGGCCCGTTGCACGCCTGTGCTCACGGGCCGAGTTTCAGAAGGATCGGACTGCGCCTTCGGTGGCTCCATCACGTGTATCTCCTGCGTGTCGTGGGGCGCTTCAGTTCCTGATCGCGTCGATCAGGCCCGCCTTGGCTGCCTTGTCGTCGATCTGGCCATTGAAGTGTCGGGTGACGACGTCGTAGATGGCGTTCTTGACCGATGCCGGCACGGCGTGGCCGTGGGCGATGGAGCCCACCAGCGTGTTCGCGCGGGTGGCATCTGCCAGCTCCTTCATGTCGCGCTTGCCGCAGGCGTCGAATGCGGTGTCGGGGACATCGCTGCGTGCCGGCATCGAACCCTTGAGCACGTTGAACGACGATTGCAGCGCCGGGTCCATGATGGCTGCAGCCATGGCCGCTTGCGCCGGCGCTTGCTCGCTTTTGACCTTGAACATCGCGAACTGGTTCGACAGGAACGACATGCTGCCCTGCGTGCCCGGTACCGGGAAGCACAGGAAGTCCTTGCCGGGTTCCTTCTTGGCGTTGATGAACTCGCCCTTGGCCCAGTCGCCCATGATCTGGAAGCCGGCTTTGCCAGTAATCACCATGCCCGAGGCGACGTTCCAGTCACGGCCCGAGAAGTCCTTGTCGACCAGCTTGCGCAGCTGGGACATGCGTTGGAACACCTTGTCGGTCGTGGGCGAGTTCAAGGCCTTGGCGTCGAGCTCGATGAATGCCTTGCGGTAGTAATCGGCACCGCCGGTGGCGAGCACGACGCTGTCGAACACGGTGGCGTCCTGCCACGGTTGGCCGCCGTGGGCGATCGCGATGTAGCCGGCTTTCTGCACCTTCTCGGCAGCAGCAATGAACTCGTCCCAGGTCTTGGGCTCGGTGGTGACACCCGACTTCTCGAGCACCTGCTTGTTCGCCCAGACCCAGTTGATGGCGTGGATGTTGATGGGTGCTGCGACCCACTTGCCGTTGAACTTCGAAAAGCGTTGGACTGCGGCCGGGACGGTCTTGTCCCAACCGCCGGCTGCCGCCTGCGCGTTCAGGTCGGCCAAAGCACCCTGCTTCGCCCAGTCGACCAGGTCGAAGCCCATCAGCGACACCGATGCCGGCGGGTTGCCAGAGGACAAGCGGGTGCGCAGCGTGGTCATCGCAGCTTCGCCGCCGCCACCGGCCACGGGCATGTCTTTCCAGGCAATGCCCTGGCCCTCCAGGCGCTGCTTGAGCAGGCTGAGCGCTGCCGCTTCGCCGCCGGACGTCCAGAAGTGAAGCACTTCCAGGTTCTGCTGCGCCCAGCTGGGTGCCGAGGCGGAAGTGAGCAGGGCAATAGCGGCAATCGTCTTACGCAAGTTCATGTGATCTCCAGGTGGGTTGGGGCTTGTTGGGCCTCTTTAGCGGGGCAGGTACCAGTCGGTTCTCGGGCCGACATGCATGTGAACGGTTTTGGTTTCGGTGTAGTCCTCGGTGGCCATGCGGCCAAGTTCACGGCCGATGCCGCTTTCGCGGTATCCGCCGAACGGAAGCTCGGCGTGACCTTCCAGGAAGGTGTTGATCCACACCGTGCCGGCGCGAATGCGCCGTGCAGCGCCGATGCAAGTGTTGAAGTCGGTGCTCCAAATGGCCGCAGACAGGCCGTAGAGCGTGCCGTTGGCAAGTGCCACGGCGTCGTCCAGGGTGTCGAAGGTCAGGATGGCCAGCACTGGGCCGAATACCTCTTCGTGGGCGATGGCCATGTCGGGCGTCACGCCGCTCACGATGGTCGGTTCGACGAACATGCCGGGCCGGTCGATACGGGAGCCGCCGAGCACGATCTTGGCGCCGGCCAGCCGCGCGCCGTCGATGTAGGCGAGGATGGTCTCGAGCTGCCGCTCGGTCGTGATGGCACCGACCTGCACGCCATCGGTGAGCGGGTCGCCCAGGCGTGCTTGCGCGCAACGCTCGGCCACGGCGTTCACGAAGCGCTCGGCGATCGACGACTGCACAAGGATGCGGCTGCCACTGTTGCAGCATTGGCCGGCGTTGAAGCAGATACCGTAGACGGCGGCATCGACTGCCGCGTCGAAGTCGGCGTCGGCGAAAACGATTTGCGGGTTCTTGCCGCCCAGTTCCATCGACACCTTCTTGAGGGTCGATGCGGACTTCGCGACCGCGCCCTTGCCAACGGCGGTCGAGCCGGTGAACGACAGCATGTCCACATCTGCGTGCGACACCAACGTGTCGCCGATGACCCCGCCGCGCCCGACCAGAATGTTGACCACACCGGCCGGCATGCCGCACGCGACCAGTATTTCGCCGAGCATGACCGTGGTTGCCGACGTCACTTCCGCCGGTTTGACGACCGCCGTGCATCCCGCCGCCAGAGCGAATGGCAGCTTCTGGCTGACGATGAGGAACGGGAAGTTCCACGGGGTGATGACACTGACCACACCGATCGGCTCGCGCAGCACGACGCCGAGCGTGTTGTCGCCGAGCGTGTTGTAGGTGTCGCCGTGCAGGTTTCGGGCCAGCGTGGCCGCGTACTGCCAGAGGTCGGCGGCGCCTTCGATCTCGGCCAGCGACTGGGCGAGCGGCTTGCCGTTCTCGAGCGTCTCGAGCAGTGCGATCTCGTGCTTGCGCTCGAGAATTCCATCGGCCACGCGGCGGAGAACGCGCGCGCGCTCGGCGCCCTTCATGCGAGGCCATTCACCGTGGTCGAAGGCGCGGCGCGCCGCGCCGATCGCGCGCTCTGCATCCGCCACGCCGGCCAATGCATAAGTTGCGACGACCTTGCCGTGTGCGGGCGAACGCCGCTCCATCGTGGCGCCGTCCGCGGCGCTGCACCAGACGCCGTCGATCAGCAATTGGCCGCGAAACGCCGGGCGCTCCAGGATTTCGGCCGGTGACAGCCCTTTGGAAGTGATGTTGCTCATGGGGTAAGTGTTTGGGTTTCGTTGCACAGGTCAAGCAGGTGCCCGATCAGCGGCCTTCAAAATTCGCACCGCGCTTCTCGCGAAAGCTGGCCAGCCCCTCGGCGGCGTCATCAGTGGTGGCGCTCAGGGCGCCGGCCATCGCCTCCAAGGCGGCCTCGCGGCCCTCGCCCGCTGCAGCGTTGACGAGCAGCTTCGTCAGTTGCAGGGCCACGGGCGCCTTGCTAGCCATCGCCTGCGCCAAGGCCTGCGCGCGCGCATCGAGCGCCTCGCCCGCCACGACCTCGTGGACCAACCCGCAGCCCAGTGCGTCGGCGGCTGACCAGCGCTCACCGCTGAGCGCAAGGTACTTGGCACGGCTGGCGCCGATCAGTTGGACCAGACGCTGCGAGCCAGACCAACCCGGACACGTCGCGATCGACGCTTCGGGCAGCGCGAACTGCGCCGTCTGCGCAGCAATGCGAATGTCACCGGCAATCGCCAGCTCCAACCCGCCGCCGAACGCATGGCCGTTCACGGCCACGATCACCGGCTGGCGCAAGCGGGCCCATTGATCGAAGACTTGATGGCCGCGCTTGACCCAACGGCGCCACATGTCGAGCGGATTCAGGGCACTCCATTCATGGATGTCGGCGCCCACGCAGAATGCTTTCGCGGGGCCACCGCCCAAGACAACGACACGCACTGTTTCGTCAGCGTCGATGGTGCGGGCGCACGCCTCGAGTTCGTCGAGCATGGCCGGCGTGAGCGCGTTGAGCTTGGCCGGCCGGTCCAGCGAGACGGTCGCGACTTTGCCGTCGCGCTGCAAGCGAACGCAGGGGTCACTCATGACGCGGCCTTTCGGAGTTTGCCGTCGAAGCCGGTGGCCGGCCAGCGCGCGGCGCGGCCGGGTGCAGCCGCAAGCCGAACGGCTCGGGGCGGAACAGCGCAGCATCCATCGGGCGCAAGTCGGGTGACACCTGCAGGGCAATCTCGGATTGGTCGAGTACGTCTCTTTGCAAGTCGATGCCGGGTGCTATCTCGGTCACGACCAGGCCGCTTGCTCCCAGCTCGATCACGCAGCGCTCGGTGACGTAGGTGACACGCTGACCGCGCTCGCGCCCGATGCGGCCGCTGAAGGTGATGTGCTCGGCGGTGGACACGAACTTGCGGGTTCGACCTTCCTTGAGGATGCTCAGCCGGCCGTCTTCGATGGCGAGTTGCGCACCCGCCGTGAAGAAGCCACCGAAGACGATGCGCCGCGCATGCGCGGTGATGTCCACGAAGCCACCACATCCTGCGGTGAGGTAAGGCTTGCCACTGAGCTTGGACACGTTGACACTGCCGTCTCGATCGACCTGCATGAAAGAAAGAAGCGCGGCATCGAACCCACCACCCTGGAAGTAGGTGAATTGGTTTGGCGCAGCCATGATGGCGTCGGCGTTCGACGCGCAACCGAACGCAAAGCCGAGCAACGGCATGCCGCCCACCGCACCTTGCTCAATGGCCCACGTGACAGCGCCGTGCTGCCCCTCTTCGAGCAAGATTCGCGGCACGTTGGCCGAGATGCCGAACCCGAGATTGACGGTACTGCCCTGCGCCAGCTCCATCGCGGCCCGACGCGAAATAACCTTCTCAGGCCCGAAGGCCTGCAGCTCGAAACTGCTGGTCGGGCGCACGATCTCGCCGCTGATGGCGGGGTCATAGAAGGTCTGGGTGGTCTGCATCTGCTCGGGATCGACCACGATCCAGTCGACCAGCGAACACGGCACATGAACGTCATGCGGTTTGAGGCTGCCCGCCTGCACCACGCGCTTGACCTGCGCAATGACGATGCCGCCGTTGTTGCGCGCCGCGAGCGCCTGCTCCAACCCGCCGAGCAACGCGCCCTCGTGTTCGTAGGTCAGGTTGCCACGCTCATCGGCCGTGGTGGCGCGAATGATGGCGACCTGCGGCGAGATCGCCGGGAAGTACAACCAGGTGCGATCGTCCAGCACGTGATTGCGCACGACCGGCCGTGCCGCAGCGGCAGCGTTCATCGCCCCGCCTTGGAGGTCCGGGTCCGCGAAGGTGCCGATGCCCACATCGGTCAACACGCCGGGCCGGCGCGCGGCAGCCTCGCGGTGCATGTCGAACAAGATGCCGCTTGGCAGGTTGTAGGCCTCCACCTGGTCGCCGACGATCATCTGCCAGATCCTGGGCATCGGCAACGACGAAGGGCCGCTCGGGTACGAGCCGGCGAGCACGCGCGCCAGCAGGCCGGGCCTGGCGATGTGATCGATGCCGTTGATGCCGTACATGTCGCCCGCAGCAATCGGGTGCAGCGTTGTCAACCCGCGCGGCAGGCCCTCGCGTTCGAAGCGCGCGCCGATGGCGGCGAGCACCTTGTCCGGACAGCCGAGGCCACTGGACGAACTCACGGTGACCACGTCGCCGCTCGCGATCAATTCGGCGGCACGGTCTGCGGTGATGACTTTGTTCATGGGCTCACCTCAGGCCAGCGCTGCATCGATGCGCACGCGCGCGCCGGTACGGCAGGCTTCTTCGATGGCCAACGCGACAGCGAGCGAGCGCACGCCGTCCATCCCGGTGGCTGCCGGCTCGCCCTCGCCGCACATCGCTGCGCAGAAGGCAGCGACACCGCGCTCATAAAGGTCGGCGTGCTCGACGGCAACGACATGGTCACCCTGGGCATTGCGCAACCTGACTTCGCCGATGGCGCGCTGCGTCATCACGTCGCGTCCGAATATCGAACCCGCGTCGCCGTGGATCTCGAGGCCGGTGCCGGCATGGGGCGTGGTGAATGCATCGTGCAATTGGGCGAGCGCACCGCCCTCGAAACGCAGCACGGCCATCACACCATCCTGCAGGCCTTCACGCGCCATGGACGCCGACTGCGACATGCCCACTACATCGACCGGCTCGGCGTCGAGGATGAACCGCAGCGTGTCGGCGTCATGCACCGCGATGTCCAAAATCACGCCGCCACCAGCCTCGGGGCGGTCGATGCGCCAGGTTTGCAGATGGGCGGGCAGGTACACCGCATGGAAAACACGCGCGAAAAGCACCCGACCCACCGCACCAGCACGAACCAGCTCGCGCATCTTGCGGTGAGTTGCGGCATTGCGCAGGTGGTGATTGGTGGCCAGCGTGACGCCGGCTTCTTCGCAGGCCCGCACCATGCTGCGGGCTTCGCCCAGGCGCAGCGCCAACGGCTTTTCACACAGTATGTGCTTGCCGGCAGCAGCAGCCGTCAGAACCTGTTGCAAGTGCTTTTCGTTGGTGCTGCTGATGTAGACGGCATGCACCGCCGGGTCGGCGACCAGCGCCTCCAGGGAATCGACTGCGCGAGCTACACCATGCGCTTCGGCGAAGGCACGTGCACGCTCCAGGCTGCCGCTGCAGACCGCCACCACCTCGTGGCCGCGCTGCGCGCGCACCGCGCCGAGCATGTGCTGGGCCGCGATGGTGCTGGCACCGATGAACCCCCAGCCGATTGCGTTTGTCGCAGACATTTTGGTATGAGAAGCTAGACTTCCGTGGTCGATGATTGGAATTATTGGATCGTTCCAATTCGAGTGCAAGCGTCTTTCGTAAAAACTAGGGAAAGCACTGATGAGTCGTATCAAGTCGGACGCCAAAGCCTTCACCATCCATGACGTGGCGGCCGAGGCCGGCGTGTCGAAGTCGACGGTCTCTCTGGCGCTGCAGGGCAGCCCGCTGATCCGCCCCGAAACTGCCGAGCGCGTCCGCGAAGCTGCAGCGCGCATCGGCTATGTGTACAACCGGCGCGCCGGCGAACTGCGGCGCAAGTCATCGAACGTGATCGGGGTGGTCATCAACGACCTCATGAACCCGTTCTTCGCCGAGGTGTTGGTGGGCATCGAACGCAAGCTGGTGGATGCCGGCTACATCGTGCTCATGGCCCACACCGCCGAGAGCCTGCAGCGCCAGAACCAGGTGCTCATGTCGATGCGCGAGCAGAACGCCGCGAGCATCATCCTGTGCCCGGTGCTGGGCACGCCGAAGTCGCTGGTCACCGACGTGCAGGGCTGGGGCATACCGCTGCTCGTGCTGGTGCGCTCGCTCGGCGCGGGGCCCTATGACTTTGCCGGCTCCGACAACGAGAGCGGCAACTTCATCGCGACGCGGCACCTGATCGAATCGAACCACCGCCGCATCGGCTTTCTCGGCGGGCAGTCGGGTGTGGTGCTGCACCAGCGCCTGAAGGGCTACAAGCTTGCACTGGCCAAGGCGAAGATCCCGTTCGATGAATTGCTGGTGATCCCGAGCGTGCCTACGCGCCAGGGCGGCTACATGGCGATGCAGCAGTTGTTGGCGCTTGCGCCGCGTGTCACGGCGGCGGTCTGCTACAACGACATCGAAGCGCTGGGAGCACTCTCGGCGCTGGGCGAGCGTGGCCTGATCGCCGGCAAGGACTTTTCGCTGATGGGCTTTGACAACGTGCTCGAAGCAGAGCATGCCAACCCACCACTCAGCACGATGGATGTGCGGCCGGGCGACCTCGGCGAGCAAGCGGCCCGCTTGCTGCTTGCGCGCATCGAAGACCCGTCACTGCCGCCGCAGATCTTCCTGTCGGCGCCGCGGCTGATCCTGCGCCAGTCTGCCTAGCCGGGCGGGCCCTTAGCCCGGCCCGCATGCCAACCATCTTGCCGCGCCGAGGCGGGCGCAACAGGCACGACGTAGGCAAGTCGCGGCCCGCGCTCACGGCCTCACTCCTTGCGAGCCGCATCGTTCGCGCTCTTCGTGGCGTCTTTCGACGCATTGACCCACTCCTCCAGGTTTTCCAGGCCGGTACTCAGCGTCGCTGCTTGCGCCTGCGCGAGCATGTTCATCGCGGCCAGTTCGGCGAGCCCATTTCCGGCACCTGCGGGCTTGGTTGGCGCTGGTCGAGTCGGCGCTCTCGCTTGAATGCCCTGCGGCAGACTCGACGGCTGTGAACCCACCTTCGCAAGCCTCGAGTGCGCCGGATGCGATGCAGTGGCCACCACCACGAAGCAACGCGCGGCTTCGGTGCCTCGGTCGTTCGCGACGCCACGTTCCCTTTCGCTTCGCCTTGCGGCGCCGGTCGGTGCGAGCGCTAGTGTCGGACGGTATCAACAGCGGAGCCGGCCAGCAATGGTCAGCGTCATCGACATGACATCCCTCCCCACCGCCAAACACCCCGAGTGCAGTACCAGCGGGGCCCGATTCACGGCCCTTGCCGACGACTTGGTGACACGGGCTGCGCCCGCGATTACCCGGCTGGATCACTTCATCGCCGTGCTGGGCCAGGACGACTGCGCGCAGGCAACCGTGCGGGCGCTACCGGCTTCGCTGCGTGGCGAACCCCTGCTCGCGCTGGCCCGGCGAATACTCCTGCTTCCACACCGCGAGCAACTCCCAGCGATCGCGGCGCTGCACGCGCTCGCTACCACCACGCGCGGGCCACGCCCCGCTCTGCTGGACGAGTTGCTGCACGCTTCGGCTCACGGCGGCAAGGGTCTCGAACAAAGAGAACTGGCACTCGTGCGCGGCTCGGGGGCCGCGATCAGCGCCGTCGGCACGGGCCGAAACCTGAGCGAGGTCGCGTGGGAATTCGGCATCGCCGCGCCCAACTCAATGCAGGAGCTGCAGTGGCACGCGGCGCACGGACCGGGCGTCCGCCTGGTTCGCGAATCCGGCCATGCGCACAGCGTCATCACGCTGCTGGGCATCACCCGCACCGACATGATCTTGATGCTGGAGAGCCGGCTCGTCCACACGCTCGGCACGGCCGCCCTTCGCCGGCGCGAACGGGTTCAAGACATTGCACGCGACCTCGGAATCTGCAACTGGAAGTCGATCGAGAGCCTCGAATACGCGGCCGTGTTCGGCCCCGCTGTCAACGCCGTCTTGATGGGAGAAGGCGTTCAGGGCGTCGTCGATGCATGGGGCATCACCAACACCGACCTGATCGTCGAACTGGAGGAGGTGGCGGCGCTGAAGCAGCGGGCCCGCGCCGCTGCCGAACGCCGGGCGGCACTCCCTGTGCGAACGGCTCCGACTCCTCGCCCAGCGCCGCAGAGCCCGCACTGGACATCGCACAGCGATGGGTTACGGGTGGCATTGCCAGCACCGGCCGCAGCGCCGCACTCGCAGCCACAACGTGTTTGATGGCCGGCGGCCGAGTGCCGCCCCCCTCCCCCGTGGACGCCCGGCTTGGCGACCACCGAACCTATGCTGCATTGCAGCATAATTGCACTGCACTCATTCACCAGTTGATGTGCATTCCCTAACGCGCGACGTCAGCTGCACAGGTTGAGTCAGCGCGGCGCCTTCGACCCGAAAGCGCGCTCGTCTGCTCTGCGTCACCCCGATTCAGCCTCGCGCAGGTGACCGCCACCCTCGCCCCACCTGCCTTCCGAGCCGCCCCTCCATGGCCATGAGATCCAGACTCACCGTGCCCCCCGTGCCCCTTCTCGACGCCGATCACGCGCAAGCGCTCAAGGCAGCCGACCAGAACAAACGCAACCTCGACCGCGAGCCCGGATTCCACGGCGAGCGCCTTCTTGCCACCGCCAACCCGCAAGCCGCTCGCGACCGCGCCATGCGCGAGCGCGTGCACGTTGGCGTCCAGAGCGAGGCTGCGGCGCCATGAGCGAGCG
This sequence comes from Rhizobacter sp., assembly GCA_025350965.1. Taxonomy (GTDB): domain Bacteria; phylum Pseudomonadota; class Gammaproteobacteria; order Burkholderiales; family Burkholderiaceae_C; genus LMDS01. The sequence continues at coordinate 12,635 of JANXWV010000038.1, read as the reverse complement.
CAAGCCGATCACGCTGCACCGCCTGCGCGCGATACATGCCGCCGGCGAGAAGATCGCCATGCTCACCGGCTACGACGCAAGCTTCGCGTGGGTGCTTGACGACGCCGGCGTCGACGTGCTGCTCGTTGGCGACTCGCTCGGCATGGTGCTGCAGGGCCAGAGCAGCACCTTGCCGGTGACCCTCCACGAGATGGCGCACCACACGCAGTGCGTCGCGCGCGGCAACCGCCACGCGTGGGTGGTGGCCGATCTGCCCTTTGCCAACTACCACGAGTCGCCCGAGCAAGCCGTGCGCAATGCCGCACGCCTGATGCAGATTGGCGCGCACATGGTCAAGCTCGAAGGCGGCGGCCGCGGCCATGCTGCGCCAGCATGCGCAGCAACTCGCCGACGCCGGTGCCGCGATGCTCGTTTTCGAGCTGATCTCCAGCGCGTTGGCACGCGAGTTGACGCCGCAATTGAGCATCCCGGTGATCGGCATCGCCGCGGGCGCCGCGTGCAGCGGCCAGGTGCTCGTGCTGCACGACCTGCTCGGCCTTGCACTCGGCCCGCTGCCGCGGTTCGTGCGCGACTTCATGTGTGAGGGTGGCGGCATCGTGCGCCTGGCCCTGGATGCGCAGCGAGCGCAAGCCGTCGGACTATCGCGTGAGCTGCGCGGCGTCGCGGCCGCAGTGCAAGGCGGCGCGTGCGACTGGCCGGCGCTCGAAGCCGCCGCGATGGCGGCCCTGCGCGCAGCCGGCTGGCTGCCCGACTGTGTGGCGGTGCGGCGCCAGGCCGACGGGGCGGCACCAGCCCCGCCCGATGCACGGGCCGCACGCGAACCGCTCGTGGTGTTGGCCGCCGCGACGCTGGGCACCACCCGGCTGATCGACAACCTCGAGATCCCCTGCGCGGCATCACCCGCCACAACGCCATGATGCCGTGCCCATGACAAACACCGAACCCTCCGTCATCATCATCGGCGCCGGCTTGGCGGGCCTGTGCACGGCATTGCACCTGGCGGCCACGCACCGCGTTGTCGTGCTCGCCAAGCGTGGCCTGCACGAAGGCGCCACGGCCTGGGCGCAGGGCGGCATCGTCGGCGTGCTCGGCACGGACGACAGCGTCGGCGCACACATGCGCGACACCCAGGACGCTGGCGCCGGGCTCGTCGACGAGCACGCCGCGCGCTTCATCTCCGAGCGCAGTGCAGCGGCCATCGAGTGGTTGGTTCAGCAGGGTGTGCCCTTCACCGGCGACCCGACCGGCCCGCTCGGCCTGCACCTCACGCGCGAGAGCGGCCACGGCGTGCGCCGCATCGCGCACGCCGCCGATGCCACGGGCAAAGCCGTCCACGAGGTGCTGCTCGAGCGCGCCGCTGCGCACCCGAACATCACGCTGCGCGAGCGCGTGATGGCAGTCGATCTGGTGATGTCGCACCATCTCGGCCGCGTTGAGCCACCGCGCTGCTACGGCGTGCGTGCGCTCGACATCGCCAGCGGCCGCGTCGAGACCTTGGCCGCTTCGGCAGTGGTGCTGGCCACCGGCGGCGTCGGCAAGGTTTACCGCTACACCACCAACCCCGACACCGCCACGGGCGACGGCATCGCGATGGCCTGGCGCGCAGGCTGCCGCGTCGCGAACATGGAGTTCATCCAGTTTCACCCGACCTGCCTGTACTGCCCGAGCGGCCACCCGCAGGAACGCGGCTTCCTGATCACCGAAGCGCTGCGCGGCGAAGGCGCCCGGCTGTTGCTGCCCGATTCGACCACCGGCAACGCCACCGATGGCACGCGCTTCATGCCGACGCACGATGCGCGCGCCGAACTGGCGCCACGTGACATCGTCGCCCGCGCTATCGACTTCGAGATGAAGAAGCACGGGCTCGACCACGTGCTGCTCGACGCCACGGCGCTCGGCGAGTCTTTTCTGAAGGCGCACTTCCCGACCATCCACGCGCGTTGCCTGGCGCTCGGCATCGACATCGCCCGCGAGCCCATTCCGGTGGTGCCGGCCGCGCACTACACATGCGGCGGTGTGGTGACCGACCTTGTGGGCCGCTGCGACGTGCCCGGGCTCTACGCCGTCGGTGAGGCTGCCTGCACCGGGCTGCACGGAGCGAACCGGCTCGCGAGCAACTCACCGCTCGAATGCGTGGTGCTCGGGCGCAGCTGCGCCGAGCACGTGGCGGCCACAGCGCCGGCGCCCTGCCCCGCGTTGCCTGCATGGGACGAGAACCAGGTCGAAGACGCCGACGAACAGGTCGTGATCTCGCACAACCGGGACGAGCTGCGCCTGCTGATGTGGAACTACGTCGGCATCGTGCGCACGACACGGCGGCTGGAGCGAGCGCTGCGCCGCATCACGTTGCTGCGCGAGGAAATCCACGACTGCTACGCGAGCTTTCGCGTCACACGCGACCTGCTGGAGCTGCGCAACCTGGTCGAGTGCGCCGAACTCGTGGTGTGTTCAGGCCTGATGCGCTGCGAGAGCCGCGGCCTGCACTCCAGCCGCGACTTCCCGGGCACCCTGCCGGTGAGCTTCCCGACCGTGTTGTCGCGCCCGGCGCGCAGCAGCCCACGCCAAGACGCTCAGGCCAGGCTGCGCAACACCCGCATCGAGTAGTCGACCGCGCGCACATCCTTCGTCAGCTTGCCGATCGAGATGCGGTCGACACCGGTTGCGGCGATGCGGCGCAGCTGGTCCAGCTCGACGCCACCCGACACTTCCAGCAGCACGCGGCCGGCGCCAATGGCCACCGCCTCGCGCATCGCGCCGTCGGTGAAGTTGTCGAGCAGCACGCTCGTGGCGTCGCAGGCCAGCGCCTCGCGCAGCTGATCGAGCGTTTCCACTTCGATCTGAATCTCGACGCCCGCGTTGAGTGCCGCCGCGTTCTGGAGCGCGGCCCGAATGCCACCGGCGGCGGCGATGTGGTTTTCCTTGATCAACATGCCGTGCCACAACGCCAGCCGCTGGTTGTGCCCGCCGCCTACGCGCACCGCGTACTTCTGTGCCTGGCGCAGGCCGGGCAGCGTCTTGCGCGTGTCGAGCACGACGCAGCCGCGCGGGTTCGGCGACGCGCCCTCGACGGCGCGAACATGCGCGCGCGTGATGGTGGCGGTGGCCGACAACAGCTGCAGGAAGTTCAGCGCCGGACGCTCGGCCGACAACAGTGCGCGGGCTTCCGCATCGATGTCGCACACCGGCGTGCCGGGCTCCATGTCGGCCCCTTCTGCAACCTGCCAGGTGATGGCAGCCCGGGCGTCGAGCGCGCGCACGCAGCCCTCGAACCAGTCGCGCCCCGCCAGTACGGCGGCCTCACGCACGATGACGCGCGCCTGCGCGCGGCGGCCGCCGGGCACGAGCTGCGCCGTCCAGTCGCCACGGCCGATATCTTCGCGCAGGGCATCGGTGATGTTGCGCTCGCGCGCTTGTGCCAGCGTCTCGTTGGCGGCGAACATGTGGGCGCTCGGCGGGTCCACGTCAGGCCGCGCCGATGTGCGGCACAAAGCCGCCCGGCGCGACTGCAGATGCCGCAGGCTCCGCCGCCACGAAGTCGAGCATGCGCTCGATGCACACGAGCGCTTTGGAGCGTGTGGGCTCGGGCACGTCGATCTCGCCGCGCCCATGTTCCAGGCAATCGAGCACGCCCTGCAGGCCGTTCATTGCCATCCACGGGCAGTGAGCGCAGCTCTTGCACGTGGCGCTGCGCCCGGCCGTCGGGGCCTCGATCAGCGTCTTGCCCGGCGCGAGCTGGCGCATGCGGTGCAGGATGCCGTTGTCTGTTGCCACGATGTACTTGCGCGCGCTGCCTTCGACGACTGCCTTCAGCAAACGAGTCGTCGAGCCAACCACATCGGCCAGCGCAATCACGCCCTCGGGCGATTCGGGGTGCACCAGCACTTGCGCGTCGGGATGGGCCTCGCGCAGCAACGCGAGTTCGACCGCCTTGAACTCGTCGTGAACGATGCACGCGCCGTCCCACATCAGCATGTCGGCGCCAGTCTGCTGCTGGATGTACCGGCCCAGGTGCCGGTCGGGCGCCCACAGCACCTTCTTGCCCTGTGCCTTCAGGTGCGCCACGACCGGCAGCGCACAGGCACTCGTGACCATCCAGTCGGCACGCGCCTTGACGGCCGCGCTGGTGTTCGCGTAGACGACCACGGTGCGGTCGGGGTGCGCATCGCAGAACGCCGCAAACAGGGCCGGCGGGCAACCCAGGTCAAGCGAACAGCTGGCCTCCAGGTCGGGCATCAACACGCGCTTGTCGGGCGAGAGGATTTTGGCGGTCTCGCCCATGAAGCGCACCCCCGCGACGATCAGCGTGCGGGCCGTGTTGACGCGCCCGAAGCGAGCCATCTCGAGCGAATCGGCCACGCAGCCGCGGGTGGCAAGCGCGATGTCCTGCAGATCACCATCGACGTAGTAGTGCGCGACCAACAGCGCGTTGCGGGCGCGAAGCAGCTGCGCGATCTTCTGTTTCAGCGCGTCACGGTTGTCGCTCGACAAAGGCTCGGGTACACGGGCCAGCGCCTGCGCGGTGCGGGCAGATCCGTCAACGCCGGGAAGTGGGAACTCGATGATCGAATGGGTCATGCGCAAGGTCGGGCTGGGCCATGGTGCTGCGTGCGGGCGCCGAAGGGGCCGCAGCTTAGCGGAAGCGCTGCGGATGCCGAAACCGACGCAGCTGTGAAAGACACGTCCACGCTTACCCTATGTTCCGCCCGATCAGTTCGTGTTTCAATTGGATCGTTCCAATCTCACGGGTATTCCTTTTCAAAAACCGTGTATGCGACGCGTACGATGCGATGGGTTGCACCCCAGCCGAAGCATCTTCGCCAGTCGTGAAGGCTTGCCACCCATCACTCCACGACGCGTGCATGCGCGACAGCCTTCAAGGCTGTCTGGACTCCGAACCACAGTCGCCGCAACAGCCCGCAGCCAACCCTGCGGTCCCGGCTTGACCCGCTGTTGCTCACGCCCCGAGCGGCAGCCAGACAATTTCGCACATGGGAGCGTCGGTGAGCGCACAAGTCATTCTGGGTGCCCGCGTGCAGCTGACGCGGCCCGAAGGCGACGGCTTCGAGGCCCGGGGCAAGGCGGCCGTGGTGCTGGCGATGGCCGCACTGGAAGGCTCGGCGGACCGGCGGCGCGTCGCCCTGCTGCTGTGGCCAGAGTCGCCGGAGGGCCAGGCGCGCAACAACCTGCGCACGCTGGTGCATCGGCTGAACGAACGCTTTGGCGCCGAACTGCTGGCCGGTGCCGAGTCGCTGTCCGTCGATCCCGAACAGGCGCAGATCGCCATGCCGGACATCCGCGCGCTGTTGTCGGCCATGGCGGCCGGCGGTGCGCAGCGCTGCGAACTGCTGGCCGATGCCGGCGTTGATGCTGAGCCGACCGAGGCGTTCACGGAGTGGCTGAAGGCCGCCCGCCAGCGGGTGCGCCGGCTGCAGCTGGCCGAGTTGTCGCACGCACTGGCCGGCGCGCTGGCACGGGCCGACACGGCGCCGGCGGTGGCACTGGCGCGGGCATGTCTGCTGCTCGAGCCTTTGAGCGAGCATTGGCACCGCCAGCTCATGGACACGCTGGTGCGCTGCGGCGACCGCGCTGCGGCGCTGGTGGCGTACGAAGACTGCAAGAACCGGCTGCGCCAAGACCTGGGCGTGATGCCCGACCTGCAGACCCGCGCCGTGCACCTGCGCATCCTGCAGGACCAGGCGCTCGACGAGTCCGCCGGGCTGGCGCCCGACGCGACGCCCGTGCCTGCGCCTGCGGCCGCCACCGTCACGGTCACCGCCGGCCTGACGCCGCTGGGCGGCGCGGCCCGCTACCCGATGGTCGAGCGCGAGGCCGTACTGGCCGAGGTGAAGGCCGCATTGGCGCAGGGCAAGCATGTGGCGCTGCAGGGCGAGGCCGGTGTCGGCAAGACGCGGCTGCTGCGTGCGCTGGCAGACGACGGAGTGGTCGATGTCGAGCAAGTCGTGATCCGCCCTGGCGCACGCGACGAACCCTACGCTGCCGTCTCGCAACTGCTGCAAGCGGTGCAACCCCGGCGCGCGGCACGCATCGGCGCGGCTGAGCAAGGCGAACTCGCGCGCCTGGCGCCGTTGGCCTTCCCGGGCGTTCAGCCATCCCAGGCAAGCCTGTCGGCGTCGCGGTTGCACGCGGCATTGCGCCACTGGGTCGACCGACTCGCCGAAGCCGGTGTGCAGCGGCTCGTGCTGGACGACGTTCACTATGCCGACAAGGCGTCGCAGGCAGCGATCGGTGCCTTGCTGGCCCAAGGCGACGAAGGCAAGTCGCCGGCGCTGCTGCTGGCGCACCGCGGCGGAGAGATCGACGCGTCGCTGGGCGAAGCGCTGGTCGCCGCGCAGGTGCGCAAGCAGGCGCGGTGCATCAACCTGCCCCGGCTGACGCTGCCCGGCGTGCAAGCGCTGCTTGTCGCCATGCATGCCGAGCAGACCGAAGCGCAGGCGGCGCGGCTGCTGCAGCGCACGGGCGGCAACCCGCTGTTCGTGATCGAGATGGCGCAGCACTCACTCGACGAGGCCGCGCAGGCTGTTCCTGCGGCCAGCAACCTCGATGCGTTGCTGCGCCTGCGGCTGGCGGGCTGCAGCCCTGCGGCGCAGCAGCTCGCGGCGGTGGCCGCCGTGGCGGCGCAAGACTTCTCGGTCGAACTGGCCGTGGTGGCAACGGGGCAGCCCGCGCTGGCGCTGATGCCGGCGTGGAGCGAGTTGCAACAGCGCGGACTCTTTGCCGACCATGGCCTGGCGCACGACCTGGTGCGCGACGCCGTGCTCGGCGAGCTGCCGCAGGCCATCGGCAGCGCACTGCACCGGCAGGTGGCCCACCACCTCGAGCGCTTGGGGCTGAAGGGCGCGCAGGTTCTGCGGCACTGGCTCAAGGCGCAAGACCACGACCGCGCGCTGCCGCACCTGCTGAACCTGCTGCACTCGACCAGCGCAGCAGGGTTGTCGGCCGTGCACCTCGAGGTCGAGTTGCTCGGTCTGATGGAGAAGCTGAGCGATGCAGCCCTGCGCTCCAACCTCTGGGCCTCGGCGGAGATCTATGGCACCTACCACGAGTACGTTCCGCTGGAGGTGTGGCCGCGCATATCGGCCCTGGTGGACCGGGTTGCGAGCCTGCGTGGGCAAGACGACGCCGTGGCCGGGTGGCTTGCGTTCGAGCGAGCCAGGGTGATGCAATGCCGCGATCGGGCGCTGCGCGCGGCGTACCGACTGCTCACGGCGGCCGCCGAGCGCATGAGCACTCACGGCGTGGAGCGGGCCAGATCGGAGCTGGTGCTTGCGGACATCGCCGGCCATTCAAGCGGGCCTGCGGGCCGACATGCCCGGCTCGCCCATGTCGCGGTAGCCGGCCTGCCGGCCGATGGGACTCACTTGAGGCTGCTGAACTACGTTGGTGCCATGCTCGCGCTCGCAATGACCCCGCTGGAGTTGATTGCCAAGGCATCGGCGAGGATGCGTGAGGCACGCCGAGGGGGCGACCCCGGCGTCATTTTTGCAACCCGATACGACGTTGCGGCGACAATGTCGAAGAGCGGGAGGTGGCGGGCGGCGAGCCGCTACTACTTTGGAGGCTTGCGCCCTCTCAGCGCTGTCGTTGACATGCCAGGCGCACTCCATGACCCGTCAGGCGAAGGCAGGACAGCGTTGTCCACGGGCCGCTACGACATCGCCCTGCAGCGCTTCGAAGGGTTCACGAGCACGGCACTGTTCGACCAGCGCGCCTTGTTCCTCGGGATCGTCGCTCTGCGCCTCGGGCAATGGGCGCGCGCACGGACCTTTCTCAGCGAGGTCGATGTCGTGCTGCTCCGCGAAAACGACTTCAGCCTGCGGCTCTACGCTCTCGCTCGCTCGGAACTCGATCACATCGAAGGCCGGAGCCCGTTGCCGGCGTTTCACGAGGCAATCGCCGGCATGAAGGAACTCGGTACGGTGGGCTTGGGCCTCGATTTGATTTCCTGGGAACTCGCGCGACGCAGCCGGCCGGCTGCGGAGTGCGTGCTCACCGGAACGGCGCTGATCGAGGAGGTCAAGGCCAGTGACAGTGCTGCTCGGTTTTACCTGCCGTCGCTCACGCTCGAAGTCGCAGAAGCTCATGCCGGCGTCGGCGATGCCCAGGCCCGCACCCTGGCCATGGAGGCTGCCCGATCCCTGCGGCGAGGGTGTTTCGCACACCCGCTATACCTTCCCGACGGCCTGGTTCGGTGCGCCAGGCTGCTCGAGGCGACCGATCCCGCCGAAGCGGCTGCGCTCACGCACGTGGCGCGCCGCTGGGTGTTGCAGGCGCTGCCCCACGTGCCGGCCGATGCGCATGCGAGCTTCGCAGCCATACCGGTCAACCGGATCTTGCTGGAGGGCTCTTGACCCACGCGAGCATCGCGGTTGGCGCCGGCGTGCAGGTACAACGCCACGACGACAGCACGTTCGGCGTGACCGGCAAGGCGGCGGTGCTGCTCGCGATGGTCGCGCTCGAAGGCCGGGCCGAGCGGCGGCGGCTGGCGCTGTTGCTGTGGCCGGGCTCGCCGCAGAATCAGGCGCGCAACAACCTGCGCACGCTGGTGTACCGATTGAACCAGCGCTTCTCAGGCGAGTTGCTCACGGGTGCCGAGTACCTGCAAATCGACAGCACGCAGGCGCGTGTGGTGCTCCACGACACCAACGAACTGCTGGCCGCACTGGGCACGGGCGGAGCCGAGCGCTGCGCACTGTTGGCCGACGCCGGCATCGACCCCGACACCGCCGCAGCGCTGGGGCACTGGCTCGAAGGCGCGCGGCAGCGGCTGCGCCGCACCCAGGTGGCTGGCCTGACCGACGCGATCAGCACGGCCCTGGGGCAAGGCCGGGCGGCACGCGCCGTCGCCCTGGCGCGCGCGTGCGTGCAGCTCGAACCTCTGAGCGAACACGGGCACCGCCAGCTCATGGACACGCTGGCGCAATGTGGCGACCGCGCCGCTGCGCTGACCGCCTACGAAGACTGCAAGGCGTTGCTGCGCCGGCAACTCGGGGTGCTGCCCGACTCGCAGACGCGCACCGTGCAGCTGCGCATCCTGCAAGGTCATGCCCAGGCCCAGCCCGCCACCGCAGCGGTGACCGAGGGGCTGACGCCCTTGGGTGGCGCGGCGCGGTTCCCGCTCGTGGAGCGGCAGGCTGTGCTGGCCGAGGTGCATGCGGCGCTGGCGCGTGGGCAGCATGTGGTTCTGCACGGCGAAGCGGGCGTGGGCAAGACGCGGCTGTTGCGGGCACTGGCGCAGCAGGCCGGCCCGGATCGCGGCGCGGTGGACGCCGAGCAAGTGGCGATCCGCGCCGGTGCACGCGAAGAGCCGTTTTCGGCGGTGATGCAGTTGCTGCAAGAAGTACAGCCGCGCCGCATGGTGCGCATCGGCACCGCCGAGCAGATCGAGCTGGCGCGGCTGGCTCCGTTGGCGTTCCCCGACGTGCAGCCCTCGAAGGCCGGCCTGTTCGTACCACGGCTGCACGCTGCGCTACAGCACTGGGTCGAGCGGCTCGCGCAAGCTGGGGTGCAGCGCTTGGTGCTGGACGATATGAACCACGCCGACAAAGCCTCGCAGGCCGCATTCGGCGCGCTCCTGGGAATGTCCAAGGAACCGGAACAAGTACTGCCGGCGCTGGTGCTGGCACACCGCAGCGGCGAGATCGACGCGGTACTCGAAGAAGCGCTGGTGGGAGCCCAGGTGCGCGGGCAGGCGCTTGTCGTCGCGCTGCCGCGGTTGACGCTGCAAGGTGTGCAAGCGTTGCTGGAGGCCGTATGCGCAGGGGCAAGCGAGGCTCAGGCGCACCGGGTGCTGCAGCGCACAGGTGGCAACCCGCTGTTCGTGATCGAGCTGATGCAGCTCTCAAACGACAAGGACACGGAGACGGAAGCGGCCAATGCGACGGCCGGCAGCGTGGACGTGCTGTTGAACTCACGCCTGCAGGGCTGCAGCGACGCGGCGCGACAGCTCGCTTCCGTCGCGGCTGTGGCGCATGCGGACTTTTCGGTGGAGCTGGCCGAAAAGGTCCTCGGGCAACCAGCACTGGCGCTGATGCCTGCGTGGAGCGAGCTGCAGCGCAAGGGGTTGTTCGCGGACCACGGGCTGGCGCATGACCTGGTTCGCGAGGCGGTGCTGGCGGCGCTGCCGCCACCCATCAGGCGCACGCTGTATCGGCAGGTCGCCCGCAGCCTCGAGAGCCAAGGGCTCAAGGGAACGGGGGTGCTCGCGCATTGGCTGGCAGCGGACGACTTCGACAATGCACTCCCACACGCTTTGCTCCAGTTGCACGCCACCGCCGCGGCCGGGTTGTCGACGCTGCAGCTCGAAGTCGAGCTGCTCGACTTCATGATGCGGCTGAGCGACCCGGTTCTGTTGCAGAACCTGTGGCTGACAACCGAGGGCGATGGCGGCCCCCGGAACGAACTCGCGATGACCGAGCAATGGCCGCGCCTGGAGCCGCTGGTGCGACGGGTCGAGCGGTGGCAGCCGACTCGGGCGGCCGAGGAGTGGCTGGCATTCGAACGATCACGGCTGCTGTTCTTCCGGGACCGGAAGGTGGCTATGTCGTATGCGCTTCTGGCCAAGTCGGCACAGCGCATGAGCCCCCACGGTCTCGAGCGGGCTCGAACCGAGCTGTTCCTGAGCAGCATCGCGAACCACCTCAACGGCGCCACCTACGCACACGCGCTGCGGGCCAAGGAGGCGGTGTCCGGCCTGGCCGAGCGAATCGAGAACGCCCGCTTGCTCAGAGCCGTCGAGGCACGGCTCTCGATCCGTGCGGATGTCCCGAAATCGCTGCGAAGCAACCTGGCCGTGATACGGAACGCGCGCCGCCGCCACGATCTCGGGGCAGTCGAAGCGGCGCGCTACCAGATGGCGACGCAGTGCATGGTTGCCGGATTGATCCCGTCCGCGTGCCGGTACTTCCGCCTCGACTGGAGAGCGAATGCGCCAGACGAGCACCCGCATGACCAGGCCGGTGAACCTGTCCTGTTCGGCATCCTGGCCCTGATCGTCGGCCGGTTCGCACAGTCATTGCGCTTCCTCGCTATGGCCAACACGCCTGCAAACGCACCCGTTTGCGACGTCTTCAGCACGCTCGTCTGGTTGCGGCTCGGACAATGGGAGCGGGCAAAGAAGCAAGCCGCAGGGATCGATGTCGCGCGGTTGGAGAACCGGCTTCTGTACCTGCATGCCTATGCCGTCGTGCGCGTTCAGGTCGACCTTCTGGAAGGTGTGAACCCGCAGATTGGCCTGCGCCAACTCATCGCCCGGGCGATCGAGCTCGGTATCGAAGGCATCAACCGCCTGTCGCTCGAATGGGAGCTTGCATTGCTGACCAACGACCCGCACGAGCGCATGGCGATCGGCGGGCGGATGATCGACGAAATCAGAGTCGGCAACTCAGCTGCCGTGCGCCGGCCCCGTGCCCTGCTCGAGGTCGCCGAAGCGCATGCCCAGGCCGGTAGTTGCGGTTTTCGGGCCTTGGCGTTGGAGGCTGCCCGCGACCTGCGCCGGTACCGTGTGATTTCGCTGTTGCACCTCCCCGACGGCCTGGTTCGGTGCGCCAGGCTGCTCGAGGCGACCGACCCGACCGAAGCTGCAGCGTTGATGCACGTGGCGCGCCGCTGGGTGCACCAGGCGCTGCCGCATGTGCCCGAGCACGCACGCCAGAGTTTCGTGACGGAAGTTCCGGTCAACCGGCTCCTGCTGGGTGAGACAGCATGACCGCATCGACCCTGATCGTGGTGGGCCCGCAAGTGCACGTGCAGTGCCACGACGGCAGCACCCTTGGCGTGACTGGCAAGGCGGCCGTTGTGCTGGCCATGGTCGCACTGGAAGGGCAGGCCGAGCGGCGGCGGTTGGCGCTTCTGCTGTGGCCGGACTCGGCGCAGCAGCAAGCCCTCAACAACTTGCGCACCTTGGTGCACCGGTTCAACCAACGCGTCGGCAACGAGCTGGTGACGGGTGCCGAACACCTGCGCATCGACAGCGCCACGGCCCACGTGAACCTGCAAAGCAGCGACGAACTGCTGGCCGCGTTGGGCACGGGTGGCGTGCAGCGTTGCGAACTGCTCTCCGATGCCGGCATCGAAGCCGACGCTGCCGAGGCGTTGGGCCACTGGCTGGAAGCCGCGCGCCAGCGCGTGCGCCGCACCCAGCTTGCGGCGCTGAGCGAAGCGCTGGGCGGCGCACTGGCGCAAGGCCGAGCCGAGCATGCCGTTGCACTGGCGCGGGCCGCTGTGCTGCTCGAGCCCTTGAGCGAACACTGGCACCGCCAGCTCATGGACACACTGGTGCGCTGTGGCGACCGCGCCGCCGCGCTGGTGGCCTACGAAGACTGCAAGACCCGATTGCGGCAAGCGCTCGGCGTCATGCCTGACCTGCAGACGCGCGCCGTGCACCTGCGCATCCTGCAGGATGAGGCGCTCGATGGGTCGATGGGCCAGACGACCGATCCGGTGCCTGCGCAAGCGGCAGCACCCGCTGGCATGACCGCCGGCCTGACGCCGCTGGGCGGCGCGGCCCGCTACCCGATGGTCGAGCGCGAGGCCGTGCTGGCCGAGGTGAAGGCCGCATTGGCGCAGGGCCAGCACGTGGCGCTGCAGGGCGAGGCCGGTGTCGGCAAGACGCGGCT
>JANXWV010000143.1 GCA_025350965.1 Rhizobacter sp. | reverse complement strand
CGGGCACCAGCGTCTTCGGGCCGACGGCGCGAATTTCGGGCACACCCAGCGTCGTCAGCGCATGGATGTCGGAGCGCGCGACACGCGAGTGCACGATGTCGCCGACGATGGCCACCGTGAGCTGCGTGAAGTCGCGCTTGTAGTGGCGGATCGTGTACATGTCGAGCAGGCCTTGCGTCGGGTGCGCATGGCGCCCGTCGCCGGCGTTGACCACATGCACGTGCGGCGCGCAGTGCTGCGCGATCAGGTACGGTGCGCCGCTCTCACCGTGGCGCACGACGAACATGTCGGCATGCATCGCCGAGAGGTTGGCGATGGTGTCGAGCAGGCTCTCGCCCTTCGCCGCGGAAGACCTGGCGATGTCGAGGTTGATCACGTCGGCGCTCAAGCGCTTGGCCGCGATCTCGAACGTGGTGCGGGTGCGGGTGCTGTTCTCGAAGAACAGGTTGAACACGCTCTTGCCGCGCAGCAGCGGCACCTTCTTGACCTCGCGGTCGTTGACGCTGAGGAAGGTGCCTGCGGTGTCGAGGATGTGGTGCAGCACCGATGGCGGCAGGCCTTCGATCGACAGCAGGTGGATCAGCTCGCCGTTCGCGTTGAGTTGCGGGTTGCGGCGGGTCTGGAGCAAATGTGGCTCTGCCACTTTGCTCAAACCCCCTCGGGCGGCGGACAACGTACCCGTTGGCCGGGGGGTGCTCATCAGGTGGCCTCCGTGATGTCGAAGCTGAAGCGGCCCGCATCGTCACATGCGAGCGAGAGCCGCTGCCCGTGCGGCAAGGCGAGGCGCGCGGCCGACACCGCCGCCGCGATCGGCAACTCGCGCCCGCCGCGGTCCACGAGCACCGCGAGTTGCACGCTGGCGGGGCGGCCAAAGTCATACAGCTCGTTGATCACGGCGCGGACCGTGCGGCCGGTGTAGAGCACATCGTCGATCAGCACGATGGGCCGGCCCGCCACATCGAACGGCAGCTTGGTGTGGTCGGCGCCGGCGGCGAGGCCGCGCGAGCTGAAGTCGTCGCGGTGCAGGGCGCTGGAGATCACGCCCGGCGCGCCGGGGAGTTGCAGGTCGCGATGCAGGCGCTCGGCCAGCCACGCGCCGCCGGACCAGATGCCGACGAGCACCACGTCGGGTTGCATGAGGCCGCGCACGCCGGCCAGCAGGTCGGCGTAGAGCGCTTCGGCGTCGAGGTTGAGGCTGCTCATTCGGTGGACTTCGGTTCGGGGGCGTTCACGGCTGCGAAAAACTGGTCGAGGATGATCGCCGCCGAGGCGGCATCAATGTCGCGCGCGCCCATGCTGTGGGCTTCGGTTGTCGTATAGCGCTCGTCGACCTCGTACACCGCGAGCTTGAAGCGGCCCTGCAATTGACGAGCAAAGCGCCGCGCGCGCTCGGTATTGTCGTGCGCAGCGCCATCGGGGTGGAAGGGTACGCCGACGACCAGTGCATCGGGCAGCCACTCGGTGATCAAGCGGCCGATGGCCTCGAAGCGCGCATCGCCAACTGCAGCCACGGTGCGCAACGGCTGCGCCGTTCGCGTCAACGTGTTGCCGGTGGCGACGCCGACGCGTCGGGTGCCGTAGTCGAAAGCTAGAAAAGAGTGAGTGGCGAGTCTTGTCATGAAGGCAGTGACCTACTCATGCGTGACCCGCCTCCTGGCTCAGCGTCCCCGAGGCAATGCCCAGCAGCCAAAGCGCCTTGTCGTAGCGCTGCTCGACCGGTGTGTCGAAGATGATGGCGCGCTCGGCGCCGACGTTGATCCAGCCGTTGCGGCTCATCTCGTCTTCGAGCTGGCCGGCGCCCCAGCCGCTGTACCCCAGCGTCACGAGAATCTTCTTCGGCCCGGCGCCGCCTGACAACGCTTCCAGCACGTCCTTGCTTGTGGTCATTTCGAGCCCGCCGGGGATCTGCAGCGACGAGTTGTAGTGCCCTCCCTTGCCTTCCTCGCCGCCGAGCCGTTCGTGCAGCACGAAGCCGCGCTCGGTCTGAACCGGGCCACCGAAGTAGACAGCCGATTCGGCCAACTCGGGCCGGTCAAGCGACAGGTCGACCTTCTCGAACAGGTTCTTCAGCTTGATGTCGATGGGCTTGTTGATGACCAGCCCGAGCGCGCCCTTCTCGTTGTGCTCGCACAGGTAGATCACGGTACCGGCAAAGGTGCCGTCTCGCTGCCCCGGCATCGCGATGAGGAACTGGTTGGCGTAGCTGACCGGGACACCTGACATGCCTGAATTTTAAACCTGCGGCAGACTCTGCCCCATGGAACACCGAAGTTTGAACACCGCCCTCATGTGGTTTCGCCGTGACCTGCGCGCCACCGACAACGCCGCGCTGCATCACGCGCTGCGCAGCGCACGCCAGGTGTGGTGCGTATTCGTGTTCGACACCGACATCCTCGCGCTGCTGCCGCGCCAGGACCGGCGCGTCGAGTTCATCTTGCGCAGCCTGCACGAGCTGGATGCGCAGCTCGCCACGCTCGGCCTCGAGCACGGCCGACCCGGCGTGCACCTGATCGTGCGGCACGGCCGGGCCGTCGATGACATACCCAGGCTCGCAGCGCAAATCGGCGCGCAGGCCGTCTTCGCCAACCACGACGACGAGCCCGACGCGCTGGCGCGCGACGCGACAGTGCGCGCCGCACTCGGCGAACAAGGCATGGCCCTGCATACACACAAGGACCACGTGGTGTTCGAGCGCAGCGAGGTGCTCACGCTGGCCGGCAAGCCCTACACCGTGTTCACGCCGTACAAGAACGCTTGGCTGAAGAAGCTGGACGCGTTCTACCTCAAGCCGTACCCGACGGCCCGGCATGCCGACGCACTCGGCGCTGTGCCTGCGAAGATGGTTGCTCCCCTGCCGACCCTCGCAGCACTCGGGTTCGAGCCGAGCAACCTCGCCGAGCTGCCCATCGCCCCGGGCAGTGCCGGCGCGCAAGCCTTGCTGCAAGACTTCCTTCAGCGCATCGACGACTACGGCGGCGCGCGCGACTTCCCCGCTGTCAAGGGGCCGAGCTACCTGTCGGTGCACTTGCGCTTCGGCACCGTGTCGATCCGCGAGCTGGCCGCGCTGGCACGCGAGCGCGTCACGCCCGGCACCGAGGCCGTGCGATCCGGTGCGATGGTGTGGCTGTCGGAGCTGATCTGGCGCGACTTTTACCACCAGATCCTGCACCACCACCCGCACGTGGTGGCGCAGAGCTTCCGGCCCGAGTACGAACGCATCAAGTGGGAAACCGGCCCCGAGGCCGACGCTCACTTCGCTGCCTGGTGCGAGGGCCGCACGGGCTACCCGCTGGTGGACGCCGCCATGGCGCAGATCAACCAGACCGGCTACATGCACAACCGCCTGCGGATGGTCGTGGCGAGCTTCCTGACGAAGGACCTGGGGATCGACTGGCGCTGGGGCGAGCGCTACTTCGCGCAGGCGCTGAACGACTTCGACCTCGCCGCCAACAACGGCGGCTGGCAATGGGCGGCCTCGACCGGTTGCGATGCGCAGCCCTATTTCCGCATCTTCAACCCGGTCAGCCAGAGCGAGAAGTTCGACCCCGAGGGCAAGTTCATCCGCCGCTACCTGCCGCAGCTTGCAGCACTGCCCGACAAGGCCCTCCATGCACCGTGGCTGGCGCGGCCGATGGAGCGGCTTGCAGCGGGCGTCGAACTCGGCCGCGACTACCCGCAGCCGGTGGTGATGCACGACGAGGCGCGCGCCCGGACGCTGCAACGCTTCAGCGTCGTCAAGGGCGCCGGCCCGTCGTCATGACACCGGGGTGGGCGCCTGGCGCGATTCGCGGGTCGCGGTATAGCGCCCGATCAACGCCAGCAGGTCTTCTTCGGCGTAAGGCTTGCCGAGGTAGTGATCCACGCCGAGTTCGGCCGCGTACTCGCGGTGCTTTTGCGCGATGCGCGAGGTGATCATGATGACCGGCAGGTCGCGCAGGCGCGCATCGGCGCGGATGTTGCGCACCAGGTCGAAGCCGTCCATGCGCGGCATCTCGATGTCCGACAACACGATGGCCGGCACGCCTTCGGCCAGCCGCTCGAGCGCGTCCAGGCCGTCCTTCGCCAGCACCACGCGGTAGCCTTCACGCAGCAGCAGGCGCTGGGTCACGCGGCGCACCGTGAGCGAGTCGTCCACCACCATCACAAGCGGCGCCAGTGGCACGGCCAACGCGGCGTCGGCCGGCATCACGGTCTGGGCGCCGGGCAGGCGCAGTGCAGTCAGCGTGGCGTGGCGCGCCGCGTCGCCATACAGTGCGGCCAATGCCACCGGGTTGTAGATCAGCGTGACCGCACCCGATGCGAGCAGCGTGATCCCGGCCAGGCCGGGCAGGCGCGAGAGCTGCGGCCCGAGGTTCTTGACCACCACTTCCTGGTTGCCCAGCACTTCGTCCACGTGCAGCACGATGCGCTGCTGCGCACTGCGAATCACGACGACGGTGCGGGTGCGTGCGGCGCTCGGCGCCGGCAGCGGGCTGATCTGCAGCAAGGCACCGAGCCAGAAAAACGGCAGCGCGCGGTCGCCGACGGTGTAGGTGCCCGTCGCATAGACGCCGTCGATCTCGGCAGGCGTGGCGCGACGAACGACCTCGACCAGCGTGGACGGCACGCCCACCCGGGTGTCACCGCAGCGCAGCATCACGACCTGCGTGACGGCCGTGGTCAGCGGCAGGATCAGCTTGAACGCCGTGCCCTGGCCAGCTGCGGTCGCCGTCTCGATGCGCCCGCCCATCGCGTTCACCTCGGCACGCACCACGTCCATGCCCACGCCACGGCCAGAGAGCTCGGTCACCACCTCGGCGGTCGAGAAGCCCGGCGCGAAGATGAGGTTGGCGAGTTCCGCGTCGGTCGGTGTCGCGTCAACGCCGATCAGGCCCAGAGCCACGCCCTTGGCGCGGATGCGCGGCAGGTCGAGGCCGGCGCCGTCGTCGCGAAACTCGACACCCACTTCATTGCCCTCTTGCGAGAGCGCCACGATGATCGAGCCCGTGCTTTCCTTGCCAGCAGCGGTGCGCGTCTCGGGCGCCTCGATGCCGTGCCCGACGCAATTGCGCAGCAGGTGCTCGAACGAGCCGGTCATGCGGTCAAGCACGCCGCGGTCGACTTCGATCGAGCCACCCACGATGTCGAGCCGCACCGATCGGCCGGTCTCCTTCGCAGCCTGGCGCACCACGCGGTACAGGCGATCCGACAAGCCTTCGAACTCGACCATGCGGGTGCGCAGCAGGTCGTCCTGCAGGTCGCGAGTCATGCGCGCCTGGGCGACCAGTTCGTCTTCGGTCGTCTCCAGCGAACGCTGCAAGGTGCGCTGCACCGTGGCCACGTCGCTGACCGACTCGGCCATCATGCGCGTCAGTTCCTGGAATCGCGTGAAGCGGTCGAACTCGAGCGGGTCGAAGGCCTGGGAAGCAGCCTTCGCGGCTTCCAGTCGCGAGGTCATCTGGGTCTCGCCATGGAATTCGATGTCGCGCAGTTGCGCGCGCAAGCGTTCCAGGTTCTCGGTCAAGTCACCGAGCGACCCCTTGATCTGCGCCACACCCGACTCGATGCGCGAGCGCGTGATGCTGACCTCGCCGGCCTGGTTGACGAGCCGGTCGAGCAGGGGGGCTCGCACGCGCACGGCCGACTGCGAGATCGATGCCCGCTCCGGCGTGGTGCGAGCCGTCGCCTGGGCCGTGGGGAAGCGCGACCAGTCGATCTCGGCCAGCGGTTGCGGGACCGGTAGCGGGGCCTGGACGGAGGGCGCTTCCTCGGCCGTGGCCGGCGGCTTCGGCTCCGGCGCCGCCTCAGCGGCCACAGTTGCTTCCGGTTCGTTGGCCTGGGCCGGAGCGGCCGCGGCTTCTTCCTGCAACTCGGCAGGCGCTGTGTCACCGGCGTCGGCTGCGGCTGCGGCTGCAACACCGGCCGCATCGGACGCGTCGGGCGCGCCCGACAGCACGTCGGGCGGCGCGAAAGCCTCCAAAGCGGCCGGGGGCGTGGGTGGCTCGGCCAATGCATCGAAACCGCTCGTCGGCTCAGTCGCGCGGCCACGCAGGGCGTCGAGGGTCTGCGACAGCCCGTCGCCATAGGCTTGCAGCACCTCGACATCGACCGCTTCGATCTTTGGCGCGGCCATCAGGTGTTCGATGCGGGTTTCCAGGCGGTGCGCCATCTCGCCCAGGCGCATGGCACCCGCCAGGCGTGAGCCGCCCTTGAGCGTGTGCAAGGTTCGCATGCAAGCCGCCGGGTGCGCGGCTTCGCCAGGGCGGCGCACCCAGTCGCGCAGCCGAGCCGCGAGTTGCGGCAACAGTTCTTCCGCCTCTTCCTCGAAGATCGGGAACAGCTCTTCGTCGACGGCATCGACAGCGTCGATCACGTCGTCGCCATCAACCAGGCCGTGCGTCGGCCCGGCCGTGCGCGGGGCCGGCGTTGGCGTGTGATCGAAGGGCTTGAGCTCGGTCAGCCCGAAACCATCGAAGCGGGTTTCGCCAGCGACGTAGGCGGTATCCAGCAGCAAAGGTGCGGGCGCCGTGTCGCTGACTTGAACCGGTGCCTCGACTGCGGGCTGCGGCGGGTCTTCGGGCGGCAGGTCCGGCGCCAGCAGAACGGCCGGTTCCGGGACATGCATATGCTGCTCGGGCTCGGCTTCGCGAGAGGCCGCCTCCGCCAGATCGTGCGCGGCCGCTGCGGCGAGCGCATCGAGCGCGGTGTCTTGCGCGGCATCGTCGGGCGCCAGGTCGACCGTCAGAAACGGCAGCGCGGGTTCGGGCGTGAATGCAGCCGGCTCGCTGACCGGTGGCAGTTCGGCGGCCGCCGTAGCAGCTTCGAGCCGGCGCGCAGAACTCAACTCATGTTCGGCCAGTCGCGCCAGCAATTCGGGCGACGGCTCCTTCAGGAAGCCGGCTGCGAACTGGTGCAGCAGGCGGCGAATGTCCTCGGCCGCGTCGACGAACAGGCGCGCCTCTTCTTCGGTGCCATGGCCGATGGCCAGCGAGCGCGCTTGCGCATGTTCGAGCGAGCGCGCCAACTGCGAGAGGTCGGTGAAACCGACCGTGGCCGAGCTGCCGGCGAGCGAATGAGCCAGCGCAATCGGCGCCTCGCCGATGGGGCGGTGCAACTCCATCGCCCACTCGGCGACCTCGGTGGTCAGCCGGCGCGACAGTTCGTCGGCCTCGTTGAGGTAAATGTTGAAAAGCGGAATGCTGATTCGAAGCGGGCCGACGACCTTGACCAGTTCTTCGTCGAAGCCGCTGACCACGGTGTCGGCAGCGGTCGGGTGCTGCACGTCTTGCGCGGCTTCGGATTGGGCCTCGTCCAGGTCGAATGCAAGGTCGAGATCGATGATGTCGATCTGGTCGAGCGGCAAGTCGGCGCCGGCCGATTCGGTGACCTCCGGCATCGGCAGGATCTCGGTCGGCTCGGCGTCGAACGGGTCGTGCAATTCGGGCACGCTCATGTCGAGCGGCGCGTGCTCGCTGACGACGTCGAAGTCGGCGTCGGCTGGCGCCGGCTCGAGCGCTTCGGTGACCCCGAGGTCGAGTTCGAACGACACTTCGGGCAGCGCCGGCACGTCACCGAACGCGTCGAGCCCGCTGTGAACGGTGACCTGCTCGCCGCTGGGCACGGCTGCGGCGGCCGCAGGCGTCAGGTCGAGGTCGGCGGCGCTCGGCAGATCGGGCGGGAAGCCGAGCGGCAATGCCAGATCAGCCACTTCGCGCGTGCCCGCGACCCCCTGCTGCGCACCGACTTGATCGGCAGCGTGTCTGACCGTGGCCGCGTCATGCTGGCTGCTGCGCCGAGCGGCGATGTCGTCGACCCAGCCCGACAGGTAAGCCACGCTCCAGGCGGTGAATTCGAGCAGCGCCTGGGATGCTGCGCCCTGGTCGGCCAGGTGGCCGTTGTAGAGCTGTTCGCACGCCCATGCAGCCTCGCCGAACTCTTTGAGGCCAACCATGCGCGAACTGCCCTTGAGCGTGTGGAAGGCGCGCCGCAAGGTGGTGGCCTGCGCCAGGTCTTCGGGCGCGTGGGCCAGTTCGGCGTGGGCCGCACCTGCGTTTTGCAGCACCTCGCGCGCTTCCTCGAGGAAGATCTCGCGCATCTCGTCGTCTTCGGCGAGATCCGCCACCGCGTTCGGGTCGGCCGGCAAATGGAGCGTGAGCGTGGGCAGGTTGGGCGCGAGCAGCAACGCTGCGTCGGACGCCAGCCCGACCGGGTCGGACGACGTGGAGACGAAGTCGACCAACGCTTCCGACAGCTCGTCTCGCACCGCCGTTGCACGGGCAGCGCTGTCGGCGTTGTCCAGCCCTTCCTGGGCCTTCTGCACGGCCGCAGCCAGCGCCGGCTGATCGGCGGCGTGCGCTTCGTGCGAGAGGCGCACAAGGTCGCGCGCCACGTCGGCGTCGGAGACGTCGTCACGCGCCGACGCGAACGCCAGCGTCTGCGCCTGCTCGATGAGGCGCTGCTCCACCGGGGCTGGCGTGGCCTGGCCGGCGAAGGCGGGTGCACGCTCTGCGCTGCGGCCCATCACCGGGTTGAGCATGCCGGTGTCGACGTCGAAGACGAACAGCGACTTGGCCAATTGCGGCTGTACGCTGAGCATGTCGATCAGGAAACCGAGCGCCCCCAGGTTGCTGGCAAGGCGATCGAACACGCCGGTCTGGCCGATGCGCAGCGGGTCGATCTCGGTGGACGCCAGCGCATCGACCTCGTCGCGCATGCGAAGCAGCGCGGCGGAGGCGTGGTCCATGCCCAGCACCGACAGCACGCCGCGCATCGCGGAGAGCTGGTTGGGCACCGGGATCAGCACGTCGCGCTCGGTCGGGTTGCGGAAATACTGGTCGATCAGCTTCTCGGCTTCGGAGAGCGACGCGCGCAGCTCCTGCACCACGCTGCCCATCGTCTGCCGATCGGAGACGCGCCGGTACAGCTCTTCCATCCACGTTTCGAGTGGGTCGGGCGCGCGGCCCTGACGCACAGCGGCCAGGCGCTCGGCCAGGCGCTTCACGCGCGCGGCCTGCTCGGGGCTGTCGAACTCAGCGTCTTCGAGCGCGGCTTCGACGTAGAGCAGGCTGGTCGCCACTTCCATCGCGAGCTGCGCGGGCGGCGCCGCACCGGTCTGCTGGGTCTGCGCCACGGCCTGCTGCAGTTCACCGGCAAAGGTTTCGCCGAGCGGGAACAGGCGCTTGAGCGAATCACCGACCAGCGCGAATTGTTCCGACAGGCCGGCCAGGCGGTGCATCTCGCCGCCGGCGATCGCCGACCAGGCTTCCTTGGCAGCGATCACGCGTTTGCGGGCCTGGGCCACGAGCGCCGGGTCGAAGCGGCCGAGCGGGCTCACCGTGTAGTCGATCGGCGTGTACTTCGCCAGCCCGTAGACCCGACGCACGGCAGCGAGGCGCGGCGCATGGTCGCCCGCTCCGGGGGCCGTGCTCTGTGCGCAGAAGAACAGCAGGTCTTGCGCGAGGCGTTCGGACAATTCCGATTCACCACGCTCGAGGATGCGGTATTGCGCCAGCAGGCGCGAGGCAACACGTTTGCTGAACACGTCGAAGCCGAGCAGGCTCTGGGCCTGGGCTTCGAACACGGCGGAGGCCAGCTTCCAGAGGTTGCCGGTCTGCATTTGCGCGGCACCGGCACCGAGCCCGGCGCAGATGTCGCTCATGCGTTCGGCCACCGCGAGCGGGTTGGCCGCACGCATCATCGCCAGCAGCAAGGCCTCGAATGCCGAGTGGGTCGCGGCGTCGGGTTGGCGCGGTGCGGCGATCGGGTCGGCGGGGAGGTCACGCCATTGCCAGTCGACCGCCCACAGATCGGCGGGGTGCACCCGGTCGGCACCGGCCGCTTCCTGCACCGCGCGGTATTGCGGGAACAGCGACAGTGTGGACACCGGCTTGTTGGCCAGCATGCGCGTGAGGTAGTCGAGCAGCGCGAACGAGGCGCGCTCGATGTCATCGATCACCAAGGTGGTGAGCTTGTGCGGCTTGCTCACATAACGCTGCACCGCCGCTTCGCTGGCGCGCAGCACCATGGCCGCGGCCGGCAGGCCGACGAGCTCCAGGGCACCCACACCCTGGTGGATCTGGGTGCGCGCGCCACGCAGGATCGACGGGTCGACCGCTTCGATGTCGGAGCTGGCGAGAGTTTCGGTTTCCTTGACGAAACGGCGCAGTGCCTTGTGCGCGGCGTCGAGCGAGCGGCGCAACTCTTCGTGCACCCACGCCAGGGCGCTGAGGTCGTCACCGGTTTCGCTGACCGCCGGGTTGCTGGGCATCTGGCTCATCGTCGCGCTCATCGTTGTTGAGTCGAATTATTCGATCTTGAATCGCGCCACCGACTGCTTCAATTCTTCAGCGGTGCGTGACAGCTCGCGCACCATCTGGGCGGTGGAGCGTGTGCCTTCGCCGGTCTGCTCGGTCACCGCAAAAATGTGCTGGATGTTCGCCGCCACCACGTTGGCCGACTGCGCTTCGCTCAAGGCCTGGTTCGAAATGCGTTCGATCAGGTCAGACAACTGGCGCGAGACTCGGTCGATCTCACCCAGCGCCGTACCGGCCGCGTCGGTCAGCCGGGTTCCTTCGACCACACCCTGGGTGCTGCGCTCCATGGCGCCGACCGCGTCCTGCGTGTCGGTCTGAATCGTCTTCACCAGCGCCGCGATCTGGCGCGTCGCGTCGCCGGAGCGTTCAGCGAGGCGCTGCACTTCTTCGGCCACCACCGAGAAGCCGCGACCGGCTTCACCGGCCGAGGCGGCCTGGATGGCTGCGTTAAGGGCAAGGACGTTGGTCTGTTCCGTGATGTCCGAGATCAGTTCGGTGATTTCCCCGATCTCCTGCGACGACTCGCCCAGCCGCTTGATCCGCTTGGAGGTTTCCTGGATCTGGTCGCGGATCGAGTTCATGCCGCCGATGGCGTTCTGCACAGCAGTCAGACCCGATTCCGCCGCCTTCAGCGACTGCCGCGCGACCTGCGCCGACTCTTGCG
>JANXWV010000121.1 GCA_025350965.1 Rhizobacter sp. | reverse complement strand
GCCAGGCCGTACTCGTTCAGCCCGCCGGGCTTGGGCTGGGCTTCGAACACGACCACGTCGTGCCCGAGCACGGCCAGCCGGTGCGCGCACGCCAGGCCCGCCGGCCCGGCGCCGACCACCGCAATGCGCTTGCCGGTGCTCACCGCGCGTGTGAACAGCGGCAAGTCATCGCGGCGCGGCGCCGCGAAGTAGGCATCGGTGGCATGCCGCTGCAACAGGCCGATCTCGACCGGCTTGTCTTCGTTGGTATTGCGTACGCAGGCCTGCTCGCACAGCACCTCGGTCGGGCAGACGCGCGCGCACATGCCGCCGAAGATGTTGGCCTGGAGGATGGCCTGCGCCGCACCGCGCTCGTTGCCCTCGCCGATGCGCCGGATGAACGACGGAATGTCGATGCCCGTGGGGCAGGCCGCCACGCACGGCGCATCGAAGCAGTAGTAGCAGCGCTCAGCCTCGATCAGCGCCTGCACGCCGTTGAGCGGCGGGTGCGCGTCGCTGAAGTTGTCGGTGTACTGGCAGGCGCTCAGGCGGCCGGGCTGGATGTTGGGTGAGGCATCGGGTTGCGGCATCGGTGCGCTCCGCTCAAACGCGCGCCACGGCTTGCGGCACATGCGCTGCAGCCTGGCGCTTGAGCGCATCGAACACCGGTGCGAACGCCGGGCGCTCCACGTAGCGGCCTGCGCCGCGCACGGTGCGCAACTCGCCGTTCATCCACACGATGTTGCCTTGCGAGACCGTGACCATCGGAAGGCCCGTCACGTGGCGGCCTTCGAACACGTTGTAGCCGACCTTGCTGATGCTGCCGGCGGTGGTGATGGTCTTGGTGGCGCTCGGGTCCCACACCACGAGGTCGGCATCGCTGCCCGCCGCGATGGCGCCCTTGCGCGGGTAGAGGTTGAAGATCTGCGCCGCGTTGGTGGAGGTCACGCGCACGAACTCGTTCGGCGTGAGCCGGCCGGTGTTGACGCCCGCGTCCCACAGCACCGGCATGCGGTCTTCCACGCCGGCACAGCCGTTCGGGATCTTGCTGAAGTCGGCCTTGCCCATGCCCTTCTGGTCGCCGCAGAAGGCGCAGTGGTCGGTGGCGGTGGTGTGCAGGTGGCCGGCCGCGAGCGCGCCCCACAGCGCGTCTTGGTGATGTTTGGCGCGGAACGGCGGGCTCATCACGTGGGCCGCGGCGATGTTCCAGTCGGGGTTGCGGTAGACCGATTCGTCGATGGTCAGGTGCCCCGCCAGCGCCTCGCCGTAGACGCGCTGGCCCTTGCTGCGCGCGCGGATGATGGCGTTCACCGAATCGGCGCAACTCACGTGCACGATGTACAGCGGCGTGCCCAGCACCTCGGCGATGCGGATCGCGCGTTCGGCGGCCTCGGCCTCCACGGCCGGCGGGCGCGACATCGGGTGGCCCTCCGGGCCGGTGATGCCTGCCGCCACCAGCTTCTTCTGAAGTTGGAACACCAGCTCGCCGTTTTCGGCATGAACGGTGGGCAACGCTCCCAATTCCAGCGCGCGGCTGAAGCTGTTCACCAGCACCTCGTCGTCGGCCATGATGGCGTTCTTGTAGGCCATGAAGTGCTTGAAGCTGTTGACGCCGTGCTCGCGCACCAGCGTGCCCATGTCGGCGTGCACCGAGTCGCTCCACCACGTCACGGCCACGTGGAAGCTGTAGTCGGCGGCCGACTTCTCGGCCCAGCCGCGCCAGTTGCGCCACGCTTCCATCAGCGGCTGCTTCGGGTCGGGGATGACGAAGTCGATGATCATCGTGGTGCCGCCCGACACGCCGGCCGAGGTGCCGGTGTAGAAATCGTCTTTTGTGACGGTGCCCATGAAGGGCAGCTCCATGTGCGTGTGCGGGTCGATGCCGCCGGGCATCACCAGTGCGCCACCGGCATCGACGATGGTGGCGCCCGCCGTCGCCTGCAGATTCGGGCCGACCGCGACGATCTTGCCGGCGTCGGTGAGCACATCTGCCACGACGCTGCTCTCGGCATTGATGACGGTGCCACCGCGGATCAGTACTGCGCTCATGTTCGTCACTCCGGTTCAGGCCACGGCCACGGTTTCATTGCTCTTGAACACCTCGGGCAACTCGTTCGCCTTGGCGAGCATGGCCCGCAGCAGCACGTTGCCGCCGGCGGCGATCCATTCGGGCTTGGCGTCTTCGATCTCGTTGTGGCTGATGCCGCCGATGCACGGCACGAAGATCATGGCGGTGGGCGTGACCTTGCTCATGTAGCAGGCGTCGTGCCCCGCGCCCGAGACGATGTTGCGCGCGGTGTAGCCCAGCGCCTGCGCGCCCTCGCGCACCATCTGCACGCAGCTCTCGTCAAAGTGCACGCAGTCGTACTGGAAGATCTGCTTCAGGTCGAATTCCAACTTCGCCGCTGCGGCAATCCGCGCAACGCCGACTTTGAGTTCTTCGTCCATCTTCGACAATTCGGCGTTGTCGGGGCAGCGGAAGTCGACCGTGAGGAACACCTTGCCCGGGATCACGTTGCGCGAGTTCGGGTAGCTGTTGATCATGCCCACCGTCGACACCGCCACCGGCGCGTGCGCCAGGCCGATCTCGTTGACGAGCTGGATCACCCGGGCCGCGCCCAGCAGCGCGTCGCGCCGCACCGGCATCGGCGTGGGGCCGGCATGCGACTCCTGCCCCGTGAGCACCAGTTCGTACCAGCGCTGGCCCTGGGCATCCGTGACGACGCCGATGGTCTGGCCCTCGGCCTCCAGGATCGGGCCCTGCTCGATGTGCGTTTCGAAGAAGGCGTGCACCGGCCGCCCGCCCACCGGCTCGGTGCCGGCATAGCCGATGCGCGCGAGTTCCTCGCCCATCGTCTTGCCGTCAACGTCGGCGCGGGACAGGCCGTAGTCGAGCGTGAACACGCCCGCATACACGCCCGAGGCCACCATCGCAGGCGCGAAGCGCGAGCCCTCTTCGTTGGTCCAGACCGAGGCCTCGACCGGCCGCTCGGTCTCGATGCCCAGATCGTTCAGCGTGCGGATGACCTCGAGCCCCGCAAGCACGCCGTACACACCGTCGAAGCGGCCGCCGGTGGGCTGGCTGTCAAGGTGGCTGCCGGTGCCCACCGGTGCCAGGTTGTTGTTGCGCCCCGGGCGGCGCGCGAAGATGTTGCCCATGGCGTCGACCTTGACAGTGCAGCCAGCCTCGGTGCACCACTGCACGAACAAGTCGCGGCCCTGCTTGTCGAGGTCGGTGAGCGCCAGACGGCACACGCCGCCCTTGGGCGTGGCGCCGATCTTGGCCATCTCCATCAGGCTGCTCCACAAGCGGTCGGCGTTGATCTTCAGTTCCGTCATGGTGTGCTCCTGCGTGGTTCACTGAACCCGGGTTATGCACTGGTAAGCAGCGTGCGTCTACCCATGCCCTTCAGCATGCAACCCGCGTGCCAGTTTGACCATATGGACAAACACCAGTTTCCGCGCTCAGCTGTGGGAGACTTGGCCAGTCAAAGCCCGGGAAACGAGCTGCACGTGGTGACCCGCAAGAAGAAGGCCGCACCCGTCGCGGACAAGCGCAGTGCCGTGCTCCAGGCCGCGCTCGGCCTGTTCTCGCGCTACGGGCTGCATGGCACCAGCGTGGACCAGGTGGCCGCGCGCGCCGGCGTGTCGAAAAGCAACCTGCTGTACTACTTCGCGAACAAGGAGGAGTTGTACGTTTGCGTGCTGCGCGACCTGCTCGGCGTGTGGCTCGCCCCGCTGCGCGCGTTCAGCGCCGAGCAAGACCCACAGCGAGTGATTGCCGACTACATCCGCAGCAAGCTAGAAGTCTCGCGCGACAACCCCGACGCATCGCGCCTGTTCTGCCTCGAGATCATCCAGGGCGCGCCCTTGCTGCGCGACGAACTCGACCGCGAACTGCACGAGCTGGTGATCGAAAAGTCGGCCGTGATCCAGGCCTGGGTCGACGCCGGCCGTCTGGCGCCGGTCGACCCCACGCACCTGCTGTTCATGCTCTGGGCCACCACCCAGCACTACGCCGACTTTGCGGTGCAGGTCCAGGCGCTGACTGGGCAGACGCTGGCGAACCCGGCGTTCTTCGAGCGCACCGTGGCGAGCGTGCAGACGGTCGTGTTGCGGGGGGTCGGGGTGCGGTAGGCCGCGACGCTCGCGACAGGCGCGACAGCGGCAGCAGGCGTGCCAACGCTTGGGAAACAGACAACTCCCGGTCACTTTTTCCTCAACTCACCCCGACTTCGACCGAAAGACCCTGCACCTGGGGGCTGCCGATCAGCGCCCGCAGAAGCGTGCATTTCTCACTCAGGAAGTACCCCATGGCGACCGACATCTTGCGCAGCCCGCTGCGCCGATCCCACCCGGCCCAGCCGGCCCCGAGCGATCCGGGTTTCTTCGCGCACCACGGGCCATGGTCGCCGGGCGTGCGCTTGTTCCGAAGCCTCAACTTCCGCGCCAAGGCGCTGATCGTGTCGGCCATATTCATGGTGCCGGTGGTCGTCCTGACCTGGACTTTCCTCAAGGACAAGGCCGATGCCCTGGCGTTCTCGACGAAGGAACGCACAGGGGTCGCGTACGTTCGCGAAGCCATCCCGCTGGTTCGGCTGGGCCAGGCTTATCGCCTCTACTCGCTCCAGATGCAGGTCAAGGGCGAAGCCATGCCCGAGGTGGCCGAAGCCCGCAAGGCGCGCGATGCACAGATGCAGAAGCTCGAAGCTGCCGAAGCAGCCTTCGGGGCCGATCTCGGGACGGCGAAAGCCCTGGCCGCCGTCAAGACCGCGGCCGAAGCGGCCAACACTGCCAGTTCAGACAACCTGTTTGCCGTGCACTCAGCGTACGTCGAAGCGGTGGTCTCGCTGATCGGCCGGGCCAGCGACGGCTCGAACCTGATTCTGGACCCCGACGTCGACACCTACCACCTGATGGACGCCGCGCTTGGAGCCATGCCGGTGCTGGTCGAGGGAGCGGCCAGGTTGCGCAGCGTCTCAGTGGCGGTTGCCGCCTCGGGCAAGCCCGCCAGTGAAGCTGAGCAGCGCGTGCTCGTGAAGTCTGCGGTCACCACCGAACTGTTCGAGGGCCGGGTTGCGATGGCACTCGAGAAGGTCTACGGCGTTCACGCCGACTACAAGGCTGAGTACAAAGCTGAATACAAGGCCGACGATCTGTTGCCCGCACTGCACAGCTTTCGCGACATGGCCATTTCCGGCAAGGGCGACAGCGCGACCCTGATCAAGAAGGGTATCGGCGTTGTCGACGGGCTGAGTGCACTGCAAGGCAAGATGATCGACCGCCTCGACGAGTTGCTCCAGGCCCGCGTCGCCGGCATGAAGAACCAGCGGCTGCTGATGATGACGGTGGTTTTTCTTGCCGTTTTCCTGGGCGCCTACCTCTTTTATTCGTTCTACCTCGTCACCCAGGGCGGGCTCAACGAGGTCAAGCGCCACCTGGTGGCCATGACCGGTGGCGACCTGACGACACACCCCAACCCGTTGGGGAAGGACGAGGCGGCCGCTCTCATGGCCTCGTTGCATGCCATGCAGGCATCGCTGCGAAACATCGTGTCGCGCGTGCGCGGCTCGTCCGAATTGATCGTTCACGCGAGCGGTGAAATAGCGTCGGCGTCCATGGATTTGTCGGCGCGAACCGAACAGGCCGCAGCCAACCTCGAACAGAGCGCTTCCTCGATGGAAGAGATCTCGTCGACGGTCAAGCACACGGCGGACAACGTCCGGGAGGCGGCGCAAGTCGCAGCCGGCAATTCGGAATCGGCCGCGCGTGGCGGCATCGTGATCGCCGAGGTCGTCAGCACCATGCAGGACATCAACACGTCGTCGAAGATGATCGGCGACATCATCGGCACGATCGACAGCATCGCCTTCCAGACCAACATCCTGGCGCTGAATGCGGCCGTGGAGGCAGCGCGTGCCGGCGAACAGGGCCGCGGGTTTGCCGTAGTGGCCAGCGAAGTACGGAGCCTGGCGCAACGAAGCGCGCAAGCCGCGCGCGAGATCAAGACGCTCATCACATCGAGCGTCGACAAAGTCGAGGCCGGCACCAAGGTTGTTCTCGGCGCTGGCCACACCATGCAGGAACTCGTGGCGAACGCGCGCCGCATGAACGGCTTGCTCTCAGAGATCTCCACGGCCGCATCAGAGCAAAGCAAGGGGGTCTCGCTGGTGGGTTCGGCAGTCAACGAGCTGGACCGAATGACGCAGCAAAACGCGACGCTGGTGGAGCAGACCGCTGCTGCGGCCTCTGCCCTGAAAGATCAGGCGCTCGGGCTGGCCGGTGAAGTCGACAAGTTCAAGCTCCCCGCGCAAGGTCGACAGCGAGAGCGGGGCCGCGTCAGCGGGTGATGATGTCCCGGTACATCGGCGCGAGCCGCGCCAGCAGCTTGTTCTGAACGGCGAACGGAATGGCCAGTTCGTCCATGCTGGCCTGAAGCAACTCGACCAAGCGGAAGCTGTCTGCCTTCGTGATGTTCAGGTCCGCGTGCGACGCTTTCATCGTGTCGCCGTCATAGATGCACGGGCCCGCAAGCAACTGGCAGAGCTGCTCGCCGAGTTGGGTTTTCAGCCGTGGCAGCTTCGTCTTTTCGAAGTAGTGGCCGATGCGCGCGTCCGCCCGCATCTTGTCGACCAACACGCCCGCCAGTTTGAACAGGCCGTCCTTGCCACCGAAGGCGCTCAGCAGTTCGGGGTCGGGTGCGAAGGTCGGCACCAGGGGCGCAGACGCCGCACCTGCGGGCAGCAACGCGGCCGCAGGCGCCACGTTTTGTGCGCTGGCGGGCGACAGCGCTGACAGGAACAGGGCGGCCGCACTCGCCAGCGCAGTCAGCGCGGTGAGCGTGGTTGTCCGGGTGATGGAAACGTCGGGCATGGAGGCTTCTTTCATGGCGCGATGGATCGACTGCTCGCTCCATTGTCTGTCCCACCCGCCCGCTGTGATCGGCCCAAAAGCCGGCACTGCAAGTACCAATTCGGGCGCAGCGCCGCAATCACCTTCAGTTCAAGCGGCCGCAGCCGACAACATTGAACTTCCCCCCGAGCCCACCCGCCGCCATGCTGACCGCCACCTGCAGCTACACCCGTGATCACGGCTGGGCCACCCCATTGCCGTCGCATCTCGACAGCAGCGACACCTTGGTGCTGGCCTTCGGCGCCAGCGAGTTCGTCGACGACTCTGCGCCATTCGACGCGCTGCTTGCGGCGTTCCCGCTGGCGCATCACGCCGGATGCTCGACGGCGGGCGAGATCGCCGGCCGGCACGTGCACGATGCGTCGGTCAGCGTTGCCGTCATTCGCTTCGAACACGGCCGGCTGCACGCTGCCAACGCCGCACTCGACGCGCCCGACAGTTCCGCTGCGGTGGGCCGGTTGCTGGCGGCGCAGTTGCCGTCGGACGGCCTGCGCGCCGTGATCGTGCTGTCGGACGGGCTGCATGCCAACGGCACCGCCCTGCTCGACGGCCTGGTACCGATGCTTCCGCCCGGAGTGCCGGTGTTCGGCGGCTTGGCCGGTGACGGCAGCCGCTTCCAGCGAACCTGGGTGTATGGGGGCCATCAAGGCCGCGCCGGCAACGAGCGTGCCGACCATGCCGCGCTCTTGTCGCGCCGCGTGCGGGCCATCGGCCTGTACGGCGAGCGGCTGGCCATCGGCATCGGTTGCGACGGCGGCTGGTCCGACTTCGGCCCCGAGCGCCGCGTGACCCGGTCCGAGGGCAACGTGCTGTTCGAGCTCGACCACCGGCCCGCGCTCGACCTGTACAAGGAATACCTCGGTGAACTGGCCAGTGGCCTGCCGGCGGCGGCCTTGCTGTTTCCTCTGTCGGTACGGCGCCATGCGGGCGGCCAGGTGCTGGTTCGCACGGTACTGTCTGTGGACGAAGCCGCGCGGTCCATGACCTTTGCCGGCGATGTGCCGGAAGGGGCGAGTGCCCGCTTGATGCGTGCCAACAACGAGGCCCTGATCCGCAGCGCGGAGCGCGCCGGTGCGCAGGCCGTGGCCGGGCTCGCAGGCACGCCGGCACAGTTGCTGCTGTCGATCAGCTGCGTCGGGCGCCGCCTGTGCTGGGCGAACGCAGCGACGAAGAAGTGGAGGCCGTGTTCGACAACGCAGGCGAAGCTGCCGCGCACGTGGGCTTCTACTCCTACGGCGAAATCGCGCCCCTCATGGCGGGTGGCGGTAGCGAGCTGCACAACCAGACCATGACGATCGCCGCCATCGGTGAGCGCTGAACCTGTCAACGCGTCCGTGAACGCGCCTGGTACCGCACCCGTGAACGCGCCCTTGCACCCCTTGCTGCTGCGGCAGTTGCGCCGCCTCGGCCTCGGCCTGGCCGACGGCCGGATGCTGGTCTCGTTGGCCGACGCGCCGACCCAGGTCGACGCGCTGATACGCCACGTCAGCCAGGCCTATCACGACGCCGACAAGGACCGCTACCTGCTGGAGCGCTCGCAGGAGATTTCATCGCGCGAGATGTCGGCCCTGAACGCTGCGCTGAGCACCAGCGAAAGCCGGCTGAAGAGCCTCGTGACCCTGTCCGCCGACTGGGTCTGGGAGCAGGGTGCCGACTTGTGCTTCAAGTACATCTCGGGCCACCCGAGTGCGCTGTCGGGGCTTGACCCGACAACGCTGAACGGCCGGAACATGGCCAGCGATGCGGGCTTCGAGTGGAAGGCTGGTGACTTCGACACCCTTCGGCACGCACTGGCGGCGCGCGCACCGTTCCGCGACGTGGTGTTCGGCCTGCGCGGGCCGGACGGTCGGCGCTGTGTCGTGCGCATCAGCGGCGAACCGGTGTTCGCAAGCGGCACCTTCGCCGGCTACCGCGGCGTGGGCAGCGACGTGACGCAGGCGGCGCTGGCCGAGGCGCAGATCGAGCGCCTGGCACGCTACGACGGGTTGACCGGCTTGCCGAACCGCAACATGTTCATGGACGAACTCGACCGGGCGCTGGCCCGGGCGCGACGCGACGGCACCCTGTTCGCGGTGTTCTTCATCGACCTCGACCGTTTCAAGAACGTCAACGACACGCTGGGCCACGTGGCGGGGGACAAGTTGCTGTGCATCGTCGCCGAGCGTTTGAAAGACGTGCTGCGCGAGGCCGACATGATCGCCCGCCTGGGTGGCGACGAGTTCGTGCTGGTGCTCGAAGGCTGCGCCGGCAGCCCGCTGCTCGCCAAGGTGGCCAGCCGCACGCTGGCGGCCATCGCCGAGCCGGTCATGCTCGACGGGCACCGCGTTCACGTGACGGGCAGCATCGGCGTGAGCGTCTTCCCGACCGATGGGTGCGACGCCAACCAGCTCGTGAAGAACGCCGATGCCGCCATGTACCAGGCCAAGGCGCTGGGCAAGAACAACTTCCAGTACTACACCGAAGCGCTCGCCAAGCTGGCGGCGCGGCACTTCGAGCTCGAAGGTGAACTGCGTGGCGCGGTCGAGCGCGACGAGTTGCGCCTGCACTACCAGCCGCGCTTCGCGGTCGCAAGCGGCGAGCTCCTGGGCATGGAGGCGCTGCTGCGCTGGCAGCACCCGGTTCACGGGTTGCTGAACCCCGGCAGCTTCATCGAGATCGCCGAAGAGAGCGGTTTGATCGTGCCGATCGGCCGTTGGGTCATCCGCGCGGCGTGCCGGCAGTTGCGCGACTGGGGGCGCGCCGGCCACACGCTCGTGCCCTGTGCCGTCAATGTGTCGGTCCACCAGCTCGCCAGCGCCACGCTGCTGGCCGACCTGAGCGATGCGCTGGCGTGCTACCTGGTCGAGCCCAACCTGCTCGAGGTGGAAGTGACCGAGAGCGTGCTGATGGCCGACCCGCGCGCGGCGGCGGCCGTGCTGCACCAGATCCACGACCTGGGCGTGGCGATCTCGATCGACGACTTCGGCACCGGCTACTCGTCGCTCGCGTACCTGAAGCGCTTTCCTGCGAACACGCTGAAGATCGACCAGTCGTTCGTGCGCGGTCTGCCGCACGATGCGGACGACGTCGCCATCGTGCAGGCCGTGATCGCCATGGCGCACAGCCTGGGCTTGTGCGTGGTGGCCGAAGGGGTGGAGACCCAGGAGCAACTGGCCTTCCTGAAGGCGCAGGGCTGCGACGAAGTGCAGGGCTTCCTGCTCGGCCGCCCGGTGGTGCCCGACCTGCTGGCGGCCCAGCTCGCCGGCTTGGCAGCTCAGTAGCTCGGTACCTCAGCGGCTCAGTAGGTCAGTTCGAGCAAGGTCACCGCGTTGTCGGCTGCCGGCCAGGCGATGCCGGCAATGCGCTCGCCGTTGAACTCGCCGAGCACGCTGCGCCCGGGCGCGTCGACGAGTTTGAGCTTGGCCACCGACACGCCGGCCGTGCCGGGTGGGATGCCTGCAGGCGGGCTCTTGCCGTCGAGCACGATGCGGTCGCGCGGCACACCGAAGTAGCCGCGCGGGCGCGTCAGGGTGACGACGGCGGCTGCGGCCTTGTCGGCGTCGAGCAAGCGCTCGGCGCGCAAGTTCACGAGGGTCGACGAGCGTGCGAACGGCGAGCGGTAGAGGTGCGTCGTTGCGTAGCCGGCAGCGGTGACCGCGAACTCGAGCGTGGCCTGCGCATGGGTTTCGAGCGGGCCCCACGAGCCATCGGCGCCGACGACCTTGCGGTGCAGGGG
This sequence comes from Rhizobacter sp., assembly GCA_025350965.1. Taxonomy (GTDB): domain Bacteria; phylum Pseudomonadota; class Gammaproteobacteria; order Burkholderiales; family Burkholderiaceae_C; genus LMDS01. The sequence continues at coordinate 38,185 of JANXWV010000121.1, read as the reverse complement.
CGCGCCGCGGCGCACGCCGGTCTGCGGGTCGGTCTCGAACACCTCGACCACACTGTCCGTGAGCGGCAGGTTGCTCGGCGCGGTGCCCGCCACGTTGGCGACGCCGTAGCCGCTGACCTTGCCGCCGAGCACCACGCGGGCCTCGGCGGTGATGGCGGCTGCGGCCGGCGCCCGGCCGGTGATGAAGCGGTGCATCGCTTCGAAGGCCGGCGCGCCGAACGCGGTTTCGCGGTGGTCGATGCCGTTGATCACCACGTCCTGCGCGCCCTTCAGCGCCGGGCCGTCGAAGCCGACGTTCGTGGGCGTGCCCTTCGCGCCGATCCACACGCCATCGGGCTGCGCGAACTTGTCGTTGTTGTCGGAGCGGATCGTCAGCCACGCCACGCCCGGGGTCACCTCGTTGCCGTTCGCGCTCTGGGGCGCGTTCAGCGCCTGCAGGAACGCGCCGGCGCCGTTGAACTCGCTGCCGGGGCGGTTGTTCGCATCGGCCCACACGCCGTGGTTGGGCACGCCGCACAGGATGGCGTGCGACACGGTGGCCGCACCACCGCCGTTCTGGATGTAGTTGCGCACTGCATAGCCGCCGCGCGAGTTGGCGACGAGCACCACGCGGCTCGCACCAGTGGCGCGCAACACCCGGTCGACCTCGGCGGCGAGGAACTGCATGTTCTCGAGCGTGCTGCTGCGGCCCTCTTGCGGCTTGGCATCGTCGTCGCGCGAAAGCGGGTAGGGCATGTCGACCGCATGCAGCCGCGCGCGCGGGCAGCCATTCGACTCGAAGCGCCACAGCGTGGTCAGCCACAGGCCGGCGGTGTCGCCGTTGCCGTGCATGAAGACGATGGGCGGCGCGCTGCTCAGGGGCAGGCTCGGCGGGCTCGGCGGGTTGGCAGCGCAGGCCACGAGCGCCGGTGCCAGCACAGGAACCGAGGCGGCGGCAAGTACCAGGTTGCGGCGGGTCAGGTCTGGGGGCATGGTGCTTCCTTCAGGCAGTGGTGCCGAACGCTTTGGACCAGTCGGCAAGGTCTTGGGCAATGCCCGCGTGCAGGGCGTTGAGCGTGCGCTGGTGCAGCAGCGCCTTGGTGGCGGCGAACGCGCCGGCGTGGAGCTTCTGGAGGCGCACCGCCTCGGCCCGTGCCGCATCAGCCAACGCGGCGGGCGCGACGAGGCTGTCGAAGAAGCCGGCGGCCAGTGCCTGCTGCGGCGCGTGCGGCGTGGCCAGCAGCAACGCGCGGTTCAGGTGCTCCGGTGCGAGCCGGTGGCGCGACACCTCGATGGCGAAGCGCGGAAGCACCATGCCGTTCTGAACTTCGTTGATGTGGGTGCGCGCGCCCTCGTCGATGCCGATGCGCACGTCGGCGCACAGCATCAGGAACACGCCCATCGCCACCGCATGACCGGAGCACGCGGCCACCACCGGCAGCGGGTGCGCGAGCACGCGCTCGGTCAGCCGCGCACCGGCCGTGAGCATGGCCAGAAGCTCCTGCTTGTCGCTCTGGAACACGCTCAGATCGAAGCCGCCCGAGAACATGCGCTCGCGCCCGGTAAGCACCAGCACCGCCTTGTCGGCGAGCGTCTGGTCGAGCGCCGCGTCGAGTGCCTTCAGCATGCGCACGCTCATCACGTTGGCCTTGCCGTCGTCCATCGTCACGGTGGCAATGCCGTCTTGCAGTTCGTAGCGGATCGGGTCGGCCATGGGGTGTGCCTTCGGGGGTGTGTTCGGGTGGGATCAGAGATCGGCCGCAGCCGGCAGGTCGGGCAGGCCCAGCAGGGCGTCGCCGTGCAACGCCGTGGCCGCACGCACCGCCCGCACGATGGCGGTGGCCATCACGTCGGCGGCGAGCGCGCCGACGAGCGTGACGTGAGCCGTGGTGCCGCCCACCCCGCTGCCGCCGGTCGCCAGCGCGAAGACGGTGTCGCCATCGGTGGCCGTGTGCACCGGGTTGATCGCGCGCGCGAAGCCGTCGTGCGCCATCTGCGCGACCTTGCTCGCCTGCGCTTTGGTCAACACCGCGTCGGTGGCGATCACGCCGAGCGTGGTGGCCTGGCCGGGCTGCAGCGCGGCCGGCAGGTCGCCGCGCCGCAGCGCCGCCATCGTGCCGAGCAGCGCACGCCCATCGGCCGTGCGCGCGCCGGCGATCGGCCGGCCGGTGGCGGGGTCGATCACGTCGCCGATGGCGTTGACTGCCACCAGCGCCGCGACCGTGACGCCGCCCGATGTGACGGAAGCGCTGCCGACGCCGCCTCGCATCGCGCGCCCGATGCCGAACAGCTTGCCGACCGAGGCGCCCGCGCCCGCGCCGACATTGCCCTCCGCCACCGGCTGCGCTGACGCGGCCTGGCACGCGGCAAAGCCCGCTGCCGCGTCGGGCCGCACCGATGCATCGCCCACCCACAAGTCGAACAGGATCGCGGCCGGAACGATCGGCACGCGGGCCGGGCCCACCTCGATGCCGATGCCGCGTTCATCGAGCCAGCGCATCACGCCGGCGGCCGCATCGAGCCCGAATGCACTGCCCCCGGCCAGCACCACAGCGTGGACCTGCGTGACGCTGTTCAGCGGTGAGAGCAGCTCGGTTTCGCGGGTGCCAGGCGCCGCGCCGCGCACGTCGACGCCGCCGACCGTGCCCTCGGGCAACAGCACCACGGTACAGCCGGTGGGCCGGCGCGTGTCGGTGAAATGGCCGACGCGGATGCCGGGCACGTCGGTGAGCGAGCCCTCGCGTCCGACCGGTGCGGGCACCGCGCCCTGCACAGGTGCCGCATCGTTCAGGCGAACACCCCGGCCGTGGCCTGCATGCGCGCGGACACCTCGCCGAGCTGGTGCAGCGTGTCGCCGTACGTCATTTCCATGACGGTCAGGCGCTTGAAGTAGTGGCTGGCGACGTACTCGTCGGTCATCGCGATGCCGCCGTGCAGCTGCACGCACTGCTGGCCGACGAAGCGCATCGATTGGCCGAGCTGCATCTTGGCCTGGGCCATCGCGCGGCGCCGGGCGGGGGCGGGCTCACCGAGCTTGAGCGTCGCGAAGTAGCTCATCGAGCGCCCCAGTTCGAGCTGCATCTTCACGTCGGCGATGCGGTGGCGCAGCGCCTGGAAGCTGGCGATGGTCACGCCGAACTGCTTGCGCGTGTTCATGTACTCGACGGTGATCGCGACCAGCTTGTCCATGGCACCGACGGCCTCGGCGCAGAGCGCGGCGATGCCGATGTCGAGCGCATGCTCCAGCGATGCGAACGCCTCGCCCGCAGGCAGCAGTTCGATGGCGCAGGCATTGGCCAATGTCAGCTCGGCCGCGCAGGCGCCGTCCTGCGTGCCGTAGCCACGCACAGTGACACCGGCTTCGCCCTTGGAGACGAGGAACAGCGCGATGCCCGATGCATCGTCGACGGCACCGCTGACGCGCGCCGGCACGATGAACGCGCCCGCATGCGCACCGGCTGGCACCATCGTCTTCACGCCGTTCAGCTGCCAGTTGCCGTTGGTATTGACCGCCGCGGTCTCGACATGCGCGAGCCGGTAGCGCGCGCTGCGCTCCTGGTGCGCCAGCACGACGCGCTCGGAGCCGCCCGCAATGCCTTGCAACCACAGTGCGGCCGACGGCGCGTGGCCGGCGATGAGCAGGCTCGTGGCCACCAGCGACACCGCCGCGAACGGCTCGGCCACGATGCCGCGCCCGAGTTCCTCCATCACCACCATCGCATCGACCGGGCCGAACCCCATGCCGCCTTGCGCCTCGGGCACGGCCAGGCCGGTCAGGCCCAGATCGGCCAGGCCTTGCCAGGCTGGCGCCGAGAAGCCGCCGCTTCGAACGACCTCGCGGCGCTTCTCGAAGGTGTAGTCTTTTTCGACCCATTTGCGCACGGTGTCGCGCAACATTTCCTGGTCGTCGTTGAAGTCGAAGTCCATGGTCAGCTCCCGAGCACGGTTTGGGCAACGATGTTCCGCTGCACCTCGTTGGAACCACCGTAGATCGTCGTCTTGCGGTAGTTGAAATACGTGCCGGCGAGCGGCGCCACGTGGGCGGCTGCGGCGAAGCCGCCTTGCCAGCCGGCTTCCATCGCGTCCTTGATGAAGGGCACGCTGGCCGGGCCGCCGGCGAGCATCATCAACTCGGTGTAACGCTGCTGGATCTCGCTGCCGCGAATCTTCAGCAGGCCCGCCACGTCGAGGCTGTTCTTGCCGTTCTTCGCGGCCGCCAGCACGCGCAGCACCATCATCTCCAAGGCCACGAGGTCGACCTCGACCTTGGCGATCTCGTCGCGAAAGCGCGCATCGTCGTACACACCCTCGGCCTTCGCCACGCGCTTCAGGCGTTCGAGTTCGCGCTTGCCGCGGTTCACGTCGGCGATGTTGGTGCGCTCGTGGGCGAGCAGGTGCTTGGCGTAGGTCCAGCCCTTGTTCTCTTCGCCGATGAGTTGGTCGGCCGGCACCTCGACGTTGTCGAACCACACTTCGTTGACCTCGGGCTCGCCGTCGAGCAACACGATCGGCCGCACGCTCACGCCAGGGCTCTTCATGTCGATCAGCAGGAAACTGATGCCGGTCTGCGGCTTGCCTTCGTTGTTGGTGCGCACCAGGCAGAAGATCCAGTCGCCGTGCTGGCCGAGCGTGGTCCAGGTCTTCTGGCCGTTGACGACGTAATAGTCGCCTTTCCGTTCGGCCTTGCACTTGACCGATGCGAGGTCAGAGCCCGAGCCCGGCTCGCTGTAGCCCTGGCTCCACCACACCTCGCCGCTCATGATGCCGGGCAGGAAGCGCTGCTGCTGCGCGGGCGTGCCGAACGCCATGATCACCGGCGCCACCATTACCGGCCCGAACGGCACCACGCGCGGCGCGCCGGCGAGCGCGCATTCCTCTTCGAACAGGTGCTGCTGGATGCTGTTCCAGCCCGGCCCGCCGAACTGCTGGGGCCAGCCCCAGCCGAGCCAGCCTTCCTTGCCGAGGATGCGGGCCCAGGCCTGCATATCGGCCTTTGTCAGGCGCAGCGCGTTGTGCACCTTGTGGCTGATCTCGGCCGGCAGGCTCTTCGCGACCCAGGCGCGAATCTGTGCTCGGAAGGCTTGTTCTTCGGGGGTGAAATTCAGGTCCATCGCGTCGGTCTCCATCGTGCATCGGTCATCAAGCCGTGTTTTAGCACGGTCGTGCGTTTTTGAAGTCGCTGGGGCGACAACACGCTCGCCGGCACGCCGCTCGGAACCCGGTTCAGAAGCCGGTCAAAAGCGCCGGCTCAGCGTCATCAGGTCGTTCTCGCGCTTCATCTGGAAGCGGCCGAGGAAGCTGTTGCCCAGCAGCACGTAGGGCATGGCCTGCGGGGTGACGAGGGCCTCGACGTTGTAGACCGTGACCTCGCCGACGCGCACCGAAGCCAGCGTGATCACGTAGGCCGCGACGGGGCCGTTGGCCGTGCCCGCCATGCCGCGCTGGCCCTTGCGGTAGTCGATGCCCAGCAACTCGGCCTCCGCGGCGCCGATGCCGATCAGGCTGGCGCCGGTGTCCACCATGAAGCGCACGGCGCGGCCGTTGATCGCGCCGGCCGCCACGAAGTGCCCGCCGCTGCCAGCCGACAACACGATCTGTGCCGCGCCGCCATCCGCCGCCGTGTTGCCGATGCTGACCTGCGCGCCACCCAGCAGCAGCGTCGCGCGTTTGCCCTTGACCTCGACGATGGCGTCGCCGCCGGTCACCGCCACGAGCTTCACGCCCTTCACCGTTTCGCCGACCGTCACGGTGCGCGGTGCACCGTCGATCATCAACAGCGCCTTGCCGGTGAACGCGCCGCTCATCGAGACGGTTTGCGCGGCGGCGGGCGCGCTGGCGAACAGCGTGAATGCGAGCGCGAAGGCGAGCGCGACGTTGAGCGGGAAGGTCAGCACAAGCAGCCCGCGCATCGCGTTCAGTCGCGGAAGTTGTTGAACGACAGCGGCGCGTCGGGAATTTCCTTGCGCACCAGCGCCATCGCGGCCTGCAGGTCGTCGCGCTTCGTGCCGGTCACGCGGACCGTGTCGCCCTGGATCGCGGCCTGCACCTTGATCTTGCTTTGCTTGACCGCGTTCTGGATCTTCTTCGCGGTGTCGGCGTCGATGCCGTTCTTCACCACGATGAGCTGCTTGACCTTGTCGCCGCCGATCTTCTCGATCTTGGCGCTGCGGTCGAGGAAGCGGATGTCGACACCGCGCTTCGTGAGTTTGGCGATCAGCACGTCCATGACCTGGCCGATCTGGAAGTCGCTGTCGGCCCAGACGGTGATCTCTTTTTCCTTCAACTCGGCCTTCGCCGACGAGCCCTTGAAGTCGAAGCGGGTTCCGATTTCCTTGGCGGTCTGGTCGATGGCGTTGCGCAGCTCGACGAGGTTGGGTTCGAGCACGGTGTCGAAGCTGGGCATGGGGTCGTCCTGTTGACACATGAAAAGGTTGAAAATTGTCCCATGCAAATCGAGTCGGGCGTGAGCCTCAAGCCGTTCAACACCTTCCACCTTCCGGCGGTGGCGCACACGCTTGTGCGCATCGCAAGCGATGCCGACGTGACCCGGGTGGTCGACCACCCGAAGCTCGGCCGTGCGCCGAAGTTCGTGCTCGGCGGCGGCAGCAACATCATCCTCACGCGCGACATGCCCCAGGTGGTGCTGAAGATCGAGGTGCCGGGCATGCGGCTCGTCGAAGAACGCGCCGACGCCTGGGTCGTCGAGGCCGGCGCCGGCGTGGGCTGGCACGAGTTCGTGGCGTACACGCTCGCGAACGGCTGGCCGGGGCTGGAGAACCTGGCGCTCATCCCCGGTACCGTGGGGGCGGCGCCGGTGCAGAACATCGGCGCCTACGGCGTCGAGCTGAAAGACCGCTTCGACTCGCTTGACGCCGTTGACCTGGTCACCGGCCGCAGCGTGACGCTGCACTCGGGCGTGTGCGCCTTCGGCTACCGCGACAGCGTGTTCAAGCACTTGCTGGCCGGCCGCAGCGTGATCACGCGGGTGCGCTTTTGCCTGCCCAAGCCGTGGCAGCCGGTGCTCGGCTACCTGGAACTCGAACGCCGCATGGCAGAGACCGGCATCACCGCACCGAGCGCACAGCAGGTGTTCGACTGGGTCTGCGCGATCCGCCGAGCCAAGCTGCCTGACCCGGCGCTGATCGGCAATGCCGGCAGCTTCTTCAAGAACCCGGTGGTGACCATCGAGCAGTGCCGCGACATCATCGGCCGCGACCCCGAGATCGTGCACTACCCGCTGCCCGACGGCAGCGTGAAACTCGCGGCGGGCTGGATGATCGACGCCTGCGGCTGGAAGGGCAAGACGGTCGGCAACGCGGGTGTCTACGAGAAGCAGGCGCTGGTGCTGGTGAACCGGGGCGGCGCCATCGGCTCCGAGGTGATGCTGCTGGCGCGCGCGATCCAGGAAAGCGTGTATGGGCGCTTCGGCATCCGGTTGGAGTCGGAGCCGGTGGTGGTGTAGCGCGGGCTGCTTTCAACAATCGCAGGGGAACGGGCGCCACTGCCGTTCGGGTATCGGCCGAATTCCACGGCCTTGGCATGTCGAGCGTCGCGGCAGGCGGCACCCGCCTGATCGCAAGTGTGAGGCGATCAAACGCATGTCGGTGGCAGGCGCTCAGCCAACAAGCAAGCCGCGCTTCACGCACTGGTCGCGTGACGCCTCCAGCTGGCGCTCGATGGCGCCCACCTGTTCAAGCACCAGCACGCTCGGCGCGTCCGCTGGGCCGCGCTGAAGCTGTGCCGCGAGTGCGGCCACGCCTTGCAGGCCGAGGCTTGCGCTGGCGCCCTTCAGGGCGTGGGCTCGGGCGCGCAGGTCGGCCCGCGCGTCGCTCGATGCAACGTGGGTTGCGCTGTGCCGCATCTCGGGCACCAGGCGCGCCTGCTCGTCGAAGAAACCGGCGAGCAGGTTGCTGAACTGCTCCGCAGAAAGCGACTGCCGCACATCGGCAATGGTGACCAGGTCGAGCCCGTCTTCGGTGCTGGCCGCACCGTTGGTGGCAGTGCTTGGCAGGGTCGGCCCGCCGGTCGGCGCGTGGCCCGCTGCCTCGCCCGCGGCGGGCTCGGCCACGTTGTAGCGCGCCAGTGCGTCGCGAAGTTGCGGCAGGTGCGCCGGCTTCGTGATGAAGCCGTTCATGCCCGCTTGGGTTGCGAGGTGGCGTGACTCGTGGAAGGCATCGGCCGTCAACGCGACGATGGGCACCGTGCCACGTGGCGGCGGCAGTGCGCGGATGGCACGGGTCGCGGCGAAGCCGTCCATGCCCGGCATGTGCAGGTCCATCAGCACCACGTCGAAGCGCTCCGTGGCGGCCTGCACGGCCTGAAGGGCAGTGGCACCGTCTGGTGCGAACACGGCGCTGTGGCCGAGCTTGTCGAGCACGGCCTCCATGTAGGCGCGGTTCACCGGGTGGTCTTCCGCGACGAGCACGTGCAGGCGCCGCGTGGCCACGCCGTCGGGCATGCCGGCCTCGTTGGCCGGTGCAATTGGCGGGCCTGCGGCTGGCAGGGGCAGCCAAACGCTGAACGCGCTGCCCGCACCGGGCTGGCTGCGCACTGCGATGTCGCCGCCCATCAGTTGCGCCAGCTCGCGCGAGATCTGCAGCCCGAGACCCGTGCCATGGGCTTGGCGCGACGGCGTTTCGTCGCCCTGCATGAAACGCTGGAACAGGCGGCCGAGCGTGGCGTCGTCCATGCCGATGCCCGAATCGGTCACGGTGAAGAGCAGCGCGCCGTCGCCCCGGCAGGTCACGTCCAGACCCACCGCGCCGACGCGCGTGAACTTCAGGCCGTTGCTGAGCAGATTGAAGAGGATCTGCTTGAGCCTCGTCGCGTCGGCCCGCACCCAGCGCGGCACGTTCGGCGCCATGTGAACCTCGAGCGCGAGCCCCTTGGCGTGGGCCTGCGCTCGCATCAGCGCCTCGACCTGCGCGACGAGCTGTTGCAAGTCGATGGTGACCGGCTGCACCTGTAGCTTGCCGGATTCGAGCTGCGAGAGGTCGAGGATGTCGTTCAGGATGTCGAGCAGGTGCTCTGCCGATTCACGCGCCGTTCCCAGCATGTTCTGCTGCGCAGGCGTGAGGCGGCTGTCCTGCAACAGCGACATCATGCCCAACATGCCGTGGAAAGGCGTGCGGATCTCGTGGCTCATGTTGGCCAGGAACACGCTCTTGGCGCGGTTCGCGGCATCGGCCTCGCGGCGTGCGGTGCCCAGCGTGTCGGCCAGGGTCTCGAGCGCGCGCCGCCGTTCGGTGATCGAGCGGAACTGGCGCAGCACGATGAACGCCAGTGCGAACATCAGCAGGCATTGGAACGCGGTCAGGGCAATGCCCATCTGCGCCTGCTGGCGCACCGCGCCGTTGCGCTCGGTGGCACGCTGGTAGAGCAGGTGCGAGGCGCCGAGCGACAGGTCGTGCAGGGGCACGCCGAGTTCGTCGAGCATCGGCAACAGGTGCACCACGGCGGCGCGCGTCAGCGGCATCGACGGCCTCTCGCCGAGCCACTGGTCGGCCTCGCGCACGAAGGCCTGCACCTTCGCAACCGCCGGGCCGTAAATGGCCTGCTGCGCCATGATGCGCGCCGCGCGTTCGTGGTCGACCAGGCCGACCCGGCTGACGAAGATGTCGTAGCGCAGGCGCACCGCAGCCAGCCCGTGCAGGGCCGGGTCATCGAGGTGCGACTGCATCTCGTTGCGCAGGCGCAGCTGTTCGGTTTCAAGCTGCGAGAAGCTCCAGCCGAGTGCGTCGTTCTGGAAGTGCGACGCCGTATCGAGCAGCTTGAACTGCCGCCACTGCACGTAGGCGATGGCCGCCAGCACCAGCACCAGCGTGGTGGCGAGCCAGGCCATCCAGGCGCGGCGCGGCACGGCGCGGCGGTCGGTGGCCACGCCGGGTGTCATTGGGCTTCGAGGCTGCGCAGTTGCCAGATGGCGCGGCTGTAGTGCACGGCCGTGCGCAGCTCGGGCCGCTCGTCGAACGGGTAGATGATCACCAGCGGCCCCTTGTCGCGCACTGCCATCGGTTTGTCGTCGAGCCAGTACGCCAGCAGCGCGCCGTTGCGGGCCAGGTCGTCGGCCGGGATGCTGACTCGGTAGTCGTTCAGCGCCGTGGCGATGAGGGTCGTGCCGGTGGCGCCGACGGCGGCGAGCAGGTCGCGCACCAGCACGCCGGTGAACTTGCGCGGCTGCGGGTACCACGGTGTGCGGGTCGAGAAGCTGCTGCGCGGCAGGGCTTCGAGCCGGGGCAGGTCGAAGGTGGCGGCGTCTCGGTCATTGCGCTGGCGGATGGCGCCGGTGATCGTGAGGATCACCGGCGCGCTGGTCGAGCCGGGTGCATCGAGCGGCCAGCTGGTCAGCGGCCACAGCGCCAGGCCGCTGCCGGCCGCGCCGAGCAGCCTGCGGCGTGTCGGGGTCGAGGCGTTCATCAGCAAGATTTTCGCACGCAGGTTCACGCCTGCCGGCGGCCCGCATCAGAACGTGAACGGCTTGCTCAGCGCCAGGTAGACGGCGCGGCGCGGCGCGTATTGCGGCGCGCCCACGCCGATGCCGCTGCCGTCGCGCAGCTGGTAGCTGCGGTCGAACAGGTTGATGACCGACAGCCGCGCGTCCAGCTTGCCGAAGCCGCCGAGCGCGAAGCTGTGCATGGCCGAGGCGTTGACCTGCGTGAAGCCGGGCAGGTGCTCGGTGTTGGCGAAGCCCTTGCGCAGGCCGCTGCCGTAGAGCACGTCGCCGCCGAGCGTCGTGCCGCCCGCCAGCCGGTAGGACGCGCCGGCCGAGGCCACCACGGTTTGCTCGTGATCCAGGTGCACCCAGTGGTTCTGGATGTAGGCCAGCTCGGTGTCGTCGAAGTTGAACTGCCCGGTCTCGATGCCCTTGCCGCGCGCCGACGTGAACCCCAGGTTCGCATAGGCCGACAGGCGCGGACTCTTCGGGTCCTTGTACGAGGCCGACAGTTCGAGCCCGTAGATGCGGCCGCGTTCGAAGTTGAACGCCGAGTAGATCAGCGCGTTGCCGAACTGGCCTTCGTCCTGAAGGTGGCTCACCTGGCGGAAGTAGGCATCAGCGCCGAACGTGAGTGCCGCCGTGAGCTGGTGCGACACGCCGAGATCGAAGTAGTGCGAGCGCTCCGATTGCACGGCCGTGTTCGCATCCGACGGCAGTGCGTTCGTGGTGCCCAAGAACTTCTGCACCGAGGTGGTGTCGATCTTCTCGGTCGGCGGTGGCGTGAAGTAGCGCGCATAGCCGGCGTGCACGCGGGTCGCGTCGCCGAGCTGGTAGACCAGGCCGATGCGCGGGCTCCACTGCGACTCGGACGCGACGGTGTTCACCTTGTCGTAGCGCAGGCCGTAGTTCACCGTGAGTTCCTTCGTCGGCTGCCATTCGTCTTGCACGTACACGCCGAACAGGTGGCCGCCGACGCTCGCGTTGTCGGTGATTTGCAGTGGTGTGTCGCTGGTCTGGTTGCCATTGGCATCGGCCGGGAACACGAGCGAGTTGTTGTCGACGCTGCCGCGCTCGCGCTGCGCGAACAAACCGGCGCGCAGGGTGTGCTGCGCGCCGAGCTTCGTGCTCATGTCGGCCTGAACGCCCACCGCCGTGTTGCTGCGAAACACGTCGGCCGCCACGCCGTTGTAGGTGAGGTCGCCCACCGGGTCCGGCTGGTAGCGCAGGTCGGTCACGCGGCGGAACACCGAGACCTGGTAGTCGGTGCCGGGCGCCGCGCTCGACTGGAATGTCAGCACCTGAAAGCTGTTGCGCTCGCGCTGGTTCGCGTCGAGGCTGTCCGATGCAAGAGGCGCTGCACCGGCCAGCGTGAAGCTGGGTGACTCACCCGACACGTCAGGAATCTGGAAACGGCTGGTCGACTTGCCGAGCATCAGGCTCAGGCGGCTGTCGCTGCCGAGCAGATAGCTCAGGTAAGCGAAGCCTTTGCCCTGGCGGGTGTTGTCGTGCAGCGCATTCTTGTCGGGCGTGGGGTTTTCGACGCCGATGTCGTTGCGCAGAAGCGAGCCGGTCAGGAAGTACTGCAGGTTGCCGCGGGTGCCGCCGATGTTCAGGCTCGCCTCGCGGTGGCCGCGAGAGCCGATGCTGAAGTCGACGCTGCCGGCGTTGTCGAGGTCGGCCCCTTTCGTCGTGATGTCGACGACACCCGCCGTGCGGTAGCCGTACTGCGCTGGCAGCGCACCGGTCAGCACGTTCACCTGATCGGCGAAACGCGTGTCGAGTGCCTGGCCGAAGCCGCTGATGGCTTCGGGAATCACGACGCCATTGATGCGGTACTGCAGGTTCGCGTGGTCGCCGCGCACGTGCAACTGGCCGTACGAATCGCCCACCACGCCGGGGGCGCGCAACAGCACCTGGTTCAGCGGTGTGGCGTCACCCAGTGGCAGGTTGCCGATGTCGGTCTTGTCGAAGCGGTAGACGGTGCTGCCGGTCTCTGGCGAGAGCGAGCTGCGCGCGGCGTCGAGCCGGTCGCGCTGGGCCTTGACTTCGACCGGCGCGAGCTGGGTGACGCCTGCGTTGGATGCGCTGGGGGCGGGCGGGGTCGGTGCGGTGTCGGCGGCGTGGGCGACGGCGCACTGAAAGGCGAGCGCAATGGCGCTCGCCAGGGCGAGAAATTTGAACATGGTGATCCTGTCGAAGAGCGGGTCGGCGCGCGCGTGCAGGGCAGCGCGCGTGGCGTGGCTGGGCTCAGGACAGGGTCGGCGGCGCCCGGGAACGGTAGGCCAGCGACAGCGCCGCCGGCGTGCAGGCGGGCACGGGCAGCGCAACAAGCACGTGTTGCACGCCACACACCGGCATGGCCGGAGGGGCGGCGGTGGCTGCCGTGCCCAGCGCGCCCAGCGCCAGGCATTCATCGCAATGTTCGGCAGGGCTGGAACCGCCGTGCTTGGCGAACTTGGACTCCGCCGTGTGCGAAAGCCAGTGCGTGGCTGCCTGGTGCTGCGCGAACAGCAGCAACAGCGCGAGCACGCCGCGCGCCAGCAGCGTGTTCAGGTTCCAGGGTGAAGGCAGGCGCATTGGCTTGAGTCTACGGGCTCAACGTGACGCGCGCTGACGCGAGGGCGAGCCACCCAGGCTGCGGCTACTTCGAATCGTCGCCGCCAAGATCGGTGCCCAGTTGCGGCAGCGCCGCGCCCGGGGATTGCGTCAGCAGCCCGGCGCGGGCGTAGATCGCGAGCTTCTCGCGCGTGTCCACGATGTCGAGGTTGCGCATCGTGAGCTGGCCGATGCGGTCTTGCGGCGAGAAGCTGGACTCGCCCTTTTCCATCGTCAGCCGCTCGGGCTGGTAGGTCAGGTTCGGCGACGCGGTCGACAGGATCGAGTAGTCGTTGCCGCGCCGCAGCTCAATCGTCACTTCACCGGTGATCGCGCGCGCCACCCAGCGCTGCGCGGTCTCGCGCAGCATGATGGCCTGCGGGTCGAACCAGCGGCCCTGGTACAGCAGGCGGCCGAGCCTCAGGCCGTTCATGCGGTATTGCTCGATGGTGTCTTCGTTGTGAATGCCGGTCACGAGCCGCTCGTAGGCGATGTGCAGCAGCGCCAGGCCGGGCGCCTCATAGATGCCGCGGCTCTTGGCCTCGATGATGCGGTTCTCGATCTGGTCGCTCATGCCCAGGCCGTGGCGCCCGCCGATGCGGTTGGCCTCCAGCAGCAACTCGACCATGCTAGCGTACGCCGTGCCGTTCAGCGCCACCGGCCGGCCCTGCTCGAAGTGCACGGTCACGGTTTCCGCCTTCACCACGACGTCGTCGCGCCAGAAGGCCACGCCCATGATCGGCTGCACGATCTTCATGCCGCTCGTGAGCAGTTCCAGGTCTTTCGCTTCGTGCGTGGCGCCCAGCATGTTCGAGTCGGTCGAGTAGGCCTTCTCGGACGACATCTTGTAGGCGAAGCCCGCCTGCGCCATGAAGGCCGACATCTCGGCGCGGCCGCCCAGTTCGTCGATGAAAGCCTGATCGAGCCAGGGCTTGTAGATCTTGAGGTTCGGGTTGCAGAGCAGGCCGTAGCGGTAGAAACGCTCGATGTCGTTGCCCTTGTAGGTGCTGCCGTCGCCCCAGATGTTGACGTCGTCGTCTTTCATGGCCGCGACCAGCATGGTGCCCGTGACGGCGCGGCCCAGCGGCGTGGTGTTGAAGTAAGTGACGCCGGCGGTCGAGATATGGAACGCGCCGGCCTGCAACGCGGCGATACCTTCTGCAGCCAACTGCGCGCGGCAATCGATCAGGCGTGCCTGCTCGGCGCCATACAGCATGGCCTTGCGCGGGATCTCGTCGTAGTCGGGCTCGTCGGGCTGGCCCAGGTTCGCGGTGTACGCGTAGGGAATGGCGCCCTTGTTGCGCATCCAGTGCAGCGCCGCACTGGTGTCCAGGCCGCCGGAGAAGGCGATGCCGACCTTCTGGCCTGCGGGAAGGTGCTGGAGGATGGTGGACATGGGTACGGGCAGAAAGCAAGCGAGGCGACGATTTTAGGTGCACAGCCGCAACACTGAAGCTGCCCGTCCAAACCAGCGAGCCGGCTGGCGGCTGTGGTCTGGGGACTACACGCGGTCAGGTGACTGTCCGCCACGCTAGCGCAGACTTCGTCCCTATCATCGAGCGATGTACTCAATCACATCGTGGCTCTCATGAAACTCTGGCATCAACTCGGCTTGGCAGTGGCTGCGACGGCACTGACCGCGTGTGGGGGAAGCAGCGACACGACCCTCGCCGCCGCGGTCGTTGCACCCAGCCCGACATCGCCCGCCGCCTTCACTCAACCCAAGCGCGTGACCTTGCTCGGCTACACCGACAGTGCGATGGAGCCCTTCGTCAGCCCGGACGGGCGGTACATCTTCTTCAACAACTCGAACGCCGCCGACACCAACACCAATCTGCGCTATGCCGAGCGCGTTGACGACCTGACGTACCAGTACCGAGGGCCGATCAGGGGTGCAAACTCCGGCGCGCTCGACGGTGTGCCGTCGATGGACCGCAACGGGGTTCTCTACTTCATCTCGCTGCGCACGGCCGCCGCCACCCAGGCCAGCGTGTACCGCGGGCAGTTTGCCGATGGCGCCCTGACAGGTGTGGAGCTGGTTCAAGGCATCGCACCGAACAGCATTGCCATGCTGGATTTCGACGCCTCGATCAGCCCTGACGGCAACCAGCTGTACGTTGCCGAGGGCCTGTTCGTATTCCTCAGTGCACCACTTGCAGCCAACATCGTGCTCTTCGAGCGCCAGGGAACGGGCTTCGTACGCGCCACCAACAGCGATCAGATCATGCAGCAGGTGAACTCCGGCAACGTGGCCTACGCGCCGACGGTTTCCAAGTCGGGGCTCGAGATCTTCTTCAACCGTGTCGACAACGGCACGCCATCAATCTACACCGCGACGCGCACCGCGACCACATTGCCCTTCGGCCCGCCGCAACGGGTGGCGAGCATCGACGGCCTGGCAGAAGGGCCGACCTTGTCGCCGGACGAGAAGTCGCTCTATTACCACCGACTTGAAGCGTCCCAATATGTGCTGTACCGAGTGACCCGGCCCTGAAGTTGCCGACACTGCGCTGGGGTGAAGACCTCGCGTCCACCCTCAACAGAGGGGAGCCCCCGCGCAAGGTGGTGGGGTAAGCTTGCCGGCTGTACTTCTGGTTGCACTTCAGCCGATGAGCAACGACTTGCCCGCACCCCGCCCGCCCGCCCCGGCAGCACCGTTCGCCGATCACGACGCGCTGCCCCCCGGCACCCGCTTCGGTGAGTTCGAGATCGTGCGCGTGCTGGGTGTTGGCGGCTTCGGCATCGTCTACCTCGCGCAGGACCATTCGCTCGAACGGCAGGTGGCGTTGAAAGAATACATGCCAGCATCGCTGGCATCGCGTGGCGCCGGGCCCGCCGTGACCATTCGCTCCGGGTCGTTCGCCGAGACCTACGCCATCGGGCTGCGTTCGTTCGTGAACGAGGCGCGTTTGCTGGCGCGCTTCGACCATCCGTCGCTCGTCAAGGTCTACCGTTTCTGGGAAGACAACGCGACGGCCTACATGGTCATGCCCTACCTCCAAGGCGTGACGCTGCGCGACGCGCGGCGCGCCATGGCCCAGGCGCCCGACGAGGCCTGGATCCGCAGCGTGCTCGATCCCATGCTCGACGCGCTGGACCAGTTGCACCGCGAAGGCGTGTTCCACCGCGACATCGCGCCCGACAACATCCTGCTGCCACCTGAAGGTGCGCCGATCCTGCTCGACTTCGGCGCCGCACGCCGTGTGATCAGCGACCGAACGCAGTCGCTCACGGCGATCCTCAAGCCCAGCTACGCGCCCATCGAACAGTACGCCGACATGACGGCGATGCGCCAGGGCCCGTGGACCGACGTGTATGCGCTCGGCGCGGTCGTGCACTACTTGCTGTTCGGCGCGCCGCCGGCTCCGGCCACGGCGCGTGCGGTGCAGAGCGATGCCGAGCAGATCGAGCACCGCGTGGCGCCTGGGGTGTCTGCGCACTTCATGTCGGTGGTGGCCTGGATGCTCGGCGTGCGGCCGCTGGAGCGGCCGCAGAACGTGGCCAGCGTGCGCGCCGCATTGAGCGGGCAGATGGCCGTGCCATCGCTTGCGGGCAACAGCCGGGCGGGCATCACGCTGCCCGGCGACTCCGCGCCGATGCCCTTGGCCGACGCTGCGCCTTTCGGCGAAACGCGCATCGAGCCGACCTTCCAGCAGACGCTGCTGGTCGATGGCCGCAACGCTGCCCCGACCCGCGTTCAGACGGCGTTCGAACAGACCGCCTGGACGCCGATGGCGGGCACGGCGCCGCCGCCCTTGGCGGTGCGTGCCCCAGCGCAGCCGAGCCCGGTCGCCGCCGGCGCGCCGCCCGTGTTGCCGCCCGCTGCGCCACCGTCAGCAACGTCCCCGGGCGCCGGTGTGCCGCGCGCAAACCCGTCTGCCGCGCCCAGGCGGCGCGGCGTGGTGTTCGGCGCCGTGGCAGCCCTGGCGGTGCTTGCTGCGGTCGTGCTGTGGCAGTTCGTCGGCGTGCTCGGCGGCTCGCGGCCGGCGCTCGTCGCCGATCAGGCGGCCAGCAGCGCGAGTGCTGCGTTGGCCGCACCTTTGGCTGCTCCCACGGCTGCTCCCACGGCCGCGCCCTTGGCGGCAGTGACCGGAGCCAGCACTGCCCCGGCCGTGACCGAGGTCAGCACGGCCCCGGCAGTGGCAACGGCGGCCGCGCCCGCAGTACCCGTCGCGGCATCGGCAGTGGTGTCGATGGCACCTGTCTTGCCGGCGAGCAGTGGGGCGCTGCAAGCGGCAGCAGTGGCCACTGATGGCGCCAAGGCGGCCCGCTCCGATGGCAGTGCCAAGGCGGCCATGGCCGTGATCGGCGCGTCTGCGCCGGCCAGTGCGGTGGCCCGGCTCAAACTGCGGCCCGTGCCCGCCCGGGTTCTCGACAGCGCCACCGCGGCTGGCAACGAAGGCACCAGCGAAGACGTCATGCCGCGCGGCATGACCACCGGGCGCGACGCACCGCCGCCAGTGCGCCAGCTGCCGTTCCCGATTGGCGCCGCGCCGTCGAGCGCGCGTGAAGCTTGCGGCTCGCGCGTGTTCATCGCGATGGCCTTGTGCATGGAGCGTGAGTGCGAGAACCCGCGCTTCCGCGACCAGCCCGAGTGCGCACGGCTGATGGAGATCAAGCGCAACCGCACGGGCGGGCAGTAGCGGCGGGCGCTGCCGCGCAAAGGTAGCGGCTGAAGCCGGCGCCCGGCGGCTTGCGCCGCCATCGCGTCAATCGGTGATCGATGAAAGAAACTGGCGCAACTCCGGCGTCTGCGGGTTGCTGAAGATCTGCTCCGGCGGCCCGATCTCGTGAATGCGCCCAGCATGCATGAACACCAGCCGGTCCGACACCTTGCGCGCGAAGCTCATCTCGTGCGTGACCATCATCAGCGTCATGCCTTCGACGGCCAGCGACTCCACCACGCGCAGCACCTCGCCCACCAGTTCGGGGTCGAGCGCGGAGGTGATCTCGTCGCACAGCAGCACGGCCGGCTCCATGGCCAGCGCGCGCGCGATGGCCACGCGTTGCTGCTGGCCACCCGACAGTTCATCGGGCCGCGCGTCGAACTTCTCGGCCAGGCCGACGCGGGCCAGCAGCGCCCTTGCCTGCTCGGTGGCGGCCGCCGTGTCGCGCTTCTTCACCAGCGTGGGCGCCAGCATCACGTTGCGCCCCACGCTCAAGTGGGGAAACAGGTTGAAACCCTGAAAGATCATGCCCACGCGCTGGCGCAGGGTGCGCATCGCAGCCTTGTCGCCGTGGAGCAGCGGGTTGCCGTCGACCGTGAGCGAGCCCTCGTTGAACTGCTCCAGCCCGTTGATGCAGCGCAGCAGCGTGCTCTTGCCCGAGCCGCTCTTGCCGATGATGGCGATGACTTCGCCCTGCTTGACCGACAGGTCGATGCCCTTCAACACCTCGTTCGTGCCGAAGCGCTTGCGCAGGCCCTTGATCTCGACAATGCCTTCAGCGGTGGCCATGCAGCTTCTTCTCCAGAGACTTGCTCCACGCCGAGATGGGGAAGCACAACACGAAGTACATCAGGGCCACGCAGGCGTAGACCGTGAAGGGCCTGAACGTGGCATTGGTGATCATCGTCGCGGCCTTGGTCAGCTCGATGAAGCCGATCACCGACGCGAGCGCTGTGCCCTTGATCACCTGCACCAGAAAGCCCACCGTCGGCGGCACCGCAACCCGCAGCGCCTGCGGGCCGATGACGTGCCGCAGTTGCTCGCGCAGGCTCATGGCCAGCGCCGACGACGCTTCCCACTGCCCCTTGTTGACGGCGTTCACACAGCCGCGCCAGATCTCGGTCAGGAAGGCGCTGGTATAGAACGTGAGCGCCAGCGCGGCCGCCACCCAGGGCGACACGTTGATGCCGAACAGCGCCAGGCCGAAGTACGCGAGGAACAGCTGCATCAGCAGCGGCGTGCCCTGGAACAGCTGCACGTAACCGCCGACCAGCGGCTCGGCGCCGCGCAGTTTGGCGATGCGCGCCACGAGCAGCGCCAGCCCCACCACGCCGCCGCCGATGAACGCGATCAGCGAGAGCGACACCGTCCAGCGCGCCGCCAGCAGCAGGTTGCGGAAGATGTCCCAGAGCGAGAAGTCGACCATCGTCGTTGCCTTAGCGTCAGCGCCCGAAGATGAACCGGGGCCCGGCCCAGTTCAACAACTTGCGCAAGGCCATCGACAAGGCCAGGTACAGGAGTGTGGCGATGATGAAGGCCTCGAACGCGCGGAAGTTGCGCGACTGGATCAGGTTCGCTGCATAGGAGAGTTCGGGCGTCGAGATCTGCCCGCACACCGCCGAGCCGAGCATCACGATGATGATCTGGCTGACGAGGGCGGGCCACACACGTTTGAGCGACGGCGGCAACACCACGCGCGTGAACACCTGCAGCTCGGTCAGCGCCAGGCTCTGTGCCGCTTCGATCTGCCCTTTCGGCGTGGTCGCAATGCCGGCCCGCACGATCTCGGCCGCGTAGGCGCCCAGGTTCACGACCATGGCCAGCACCGAAGCCACCTCGGGCGACAGCTTCACGCCGAGCTGCGGCAAGCCGAAGAACAGGAAGAACAGCTGCACGATGAACGGCGTGTTGCGGATCAGCTCGACATACGCGCCCACCACCCGCTTCAACCACGCCGGCCCATGCAGCCGCGCCCAGGCACACGCCACGCCCAGCGCCACGCCGACGCTGGCCGACACGGCAGTCAGCGCCACCGTGGCCGCCACACCCCTGGCCAGCAGCGGCCACTCGGCGAGAACGGCGCCGAAGTCGAAGGCAATCATGTGGAACGGGTCAGGTGCAGCTCAGAGCAAAGTTCAGGGCAGCTCTCCCAGCGGCCGGCCGAGCCACTTCAGCGCAAGCTTGTTCAGCTCGCCCGACTTGCGCGCGTCGGCAATGATGTCGTTGACCTTCAGGCGCAGCTTGTCTTCGCCCTTGGCCACGCCGATGTAGTTGGGCGAGTCCTTCAGCAGCAGCTTGAACTCGGTGCCCAGTTGCGGGCTCTTGCCCATGAAGTTGCCGGCCACCGACGCGCCGACCGCCATCAATTGCACCTGCCCGGCCGAGAACGCCGAGACCGTGCCGTTCATGTCTTCGAAGCGCTTGATGTCCACGCCGGGAGGGGCGATCTTGCCGAGTTCCTGGTCTTCCATCGCACCGCGTGTCACGGCCACGCTCTTGCCCGCCAGGTCCGCCGGAGTCTTGACGCTGAGGCTCTTCGGCCCGAACACGGCCTGGAAGAACGGCGAGTACGCGCTCGTGAAATCGATGACCTTCTCGCGGTCCGGGTTCTTGCCGAGCGTGGAAATCACGAGGTCGGCCTTCTTCGTTTGAAGGTACGCAATGCGGTTGGCGCTGGTCACCGGCACCAGCTCGACCTTCACGCCGAGCTTGGCGCCGATCAGGTTCGCCATGTCCACGTCGAGCCCCTGTGGCGCGAGGTCGGTGCCGACGAAGCCATAGGGCGCCGAGTCGGTGGGAATGGCAATCAGGATGGTCTTCTTCGCCATCACGTCGTCGAGCGCGGTCTGCGCGTGGGCGCTGCCGAGCCAGAGCATCGGTGCCGCAGCGAGCGCGGCGAGGGTGTTCAGCGAGAGTCGTTTGAGAAGCGTGCGGCGGGTCGTCATGGGCGAGGTCTCCAGGGCTTGGGCGTGTCACGTGCAGGCGTCTTGGCGCTGGGCGTGAGACTAACGCATCACTATGCAAGCTCTGTGCCGGCTGCTGCGTGCGGGCACACCCGGGTTGTCTCCGTTTGCGCCAGCCGCCTGCTGCGCTATACCTCGGGCACACCCGGCGCCCACTGTCCGCGCTGCCTGCACTCATGGAGTTTCCCTTGCCATCCAACGACACCATCGCCCCGCCCGATTCCCTGGCCAACACGCGCCCGCACCATGCCGTCTGGCCCAGGCGTATTCCGCGCGCGCTGGCCGTGCCCGAGACCTCGCTGTGGTTCAACCTGCAGGTATCGGCGGCGCGCTTCCCGCACAAACCGGCTTACCTGTTCTTCGGCCGGGCGCTCAGCTTCGGCGAAATGCAGGCGCAGGCCGAATCCCTGGCTGGCTGGCTGCAAAGCGTGGGCGTGAAAGCCGGCGACCGGGTCGCGGTGTTCATGCAGAACTGCCCGCAGTACGCGGTCGCGTGCTACGCCGTCCTGCGTGCCAACGCGGTGGTGGTGCCGGTGAACCCGATGAACCGCGCCGACGAGTTCAGCCACTACATCACCGACCCGCAGACGCGCGTGGTCATCTGCTCGGCCGACCTGGCCGGCATCGTGGCCACGGCCAATGCAAGCCCCGAGGTGCCGGCCGGGCAGCGGCTGGGCCACGTGCTCGTCACCCGCTACACCGACACCATGCCGCTCGGCCCCATCGACCCGGCCGACGCGCCGCCGGCCGCGATGGAAGCCTGGCTTCGCAGCGATCCGGCCCTGCCCGACGGCGGCAGCGCGCGCTTCGAGCGCTGGCTCGATGTGATCAAGGAAGGTCGGGTGCCCGGCCCGCACACCGCGCAGCCCGACGACATGGCGCTGCTGCCCTACACCTCGGGCACTACCGGCCTGCCCAAGGGCTGCATCCACACCCACCGCACACTGATGTCGAACGCGGTGGGCGGCGGGCAGTGGGGGCACGCGAGCCCCGAGTCGATCAGCCTCGCGGTCGTGCCGATGTTCCACATCACCGGCATGCTGTACGGCGTGCTCGGCAACGTGTTCATCGGCAGCACCAGCGTGATCCTGCCGCGCTGGGACCGCGAACTCGCCGGGCGGTTGATCTCGAAGTACCGGATCACGCACTTCACGTGCATCCCCACGATGATCATCGACCTGTTCGCGAGCCCCAACTACAAGAGCTTCGACCTGACCAGCCTGACCTACCTCAGCGGCGGCGGCGCCGCCATGCCGCAGGCCGTGGCGCAGCGGCTGCTCGACGAGTTCAAGCTGCCGTTCGCCGAGGGCTACGGCCTGACCGAAACCGCCGCGCCCACCCACGCCAACCCGCCCGAGCGCGCCAAGCTGCAGTGCCTGGGCTTCCCGATCTTCAGTGTCGAGTCGTACGTGGTCGACCCGCTGACGCTGGCCGAGATGCCCGTTGGCGAGGTCGGTGAAATCGTCACCCGCGGGCCGATGGTGTTCAAGGGCTACTGGGGCCACCCGAAGGCCACCGACAACGCCTTCACCGCATTGCCCTTCGTCGATGGTGGCGCGAAGTTCTTCCGCACCGGCGACCTCGGCCGCATGGACGAGGAAGGCTACTTCTTCATGACCGACCGGCTCAAGCGCATGATCAACGCGAGCGGGTTCAAGGTCTGGCCGGCGGAGGTGGAGTTGTTGCTCTTCAAGCACCCTGCCGTGCAAGAGGCCTGCATCATCTCGGCACGTGATGCCTACCGTGGCGAAACCGTCAAGGCTGTGATCGTGCTCCGCGCCGAGGCGCGCGGCAACACGAACCCGGAAGACATCACCGCCTGGGCGCGCGAGCACATGGCCGCCTACAAGGTGCCCAAGTTGGTAGAGTTCGTCGAGAGCCTGCCCAAGTCCGGGTCGGGCAAGGTGATGTGGCGGCTGCTGCAGGACCAGGAGGCTGCGAAGGCCTGACACGGTTCGCGACGCGGCCGCTTTGGGGAGCACCCATGGGACTCGTCGCGTTTCGTTCTCTCGCAGTGGCTGGGGGCGCGGTGGCGCTCACGGCATGCGCCATGTTCTTCGAACCCGACCGCACGGCCCGTGCACCGGTGCTCGAAGGTTTCGGCACGCTCGCCTGGCTCATCACGACCACCGTGCCCGAGGCGCAGGTTCTGTTCACGCGCGGCATGCTGCAGTCGTACGCGTTCAACGAAGACGAGGCCGCTCGCACCTTCAAGGCCGCGCTTGCCAAAGACCCGAACTGCGCCATGTGCGCCTGGGGCGTGGCCTATGCACTCGGGCCGAACATCAACAGCGGCCCGCGCGGCGACATGGCCGAGGCGCGCCGCTATGCGCGTTACGCGCGCGCCCACGGTGGCGGCGCCACGAAGCGCGAGGCCGCCCTCATCGATGCATTGGTGCTGCGCTATGCCGATGCGAAGCGCATCGACCCGATGGACGCACCGCTGCTCGCTGCCAGCTGCGGCAAGCCTGGCGTGGAGGCTTCCGACCCGCTCGACGTGGCCTATGCGCGCAAGATGCGCGAGCTCTCCGACGCTTACCCCGCCGACCCCGACATCACCTCGTTCTTCGCCGAGGCGGTGATCATCGCCACACCTGATGTGCTGTGGGACCGCAAGACCGGCGCACCTTCGCCCGACGTGCTGCTGATGGTGCAGCGCCTGGAGGCCGCGCTCGCGAAGACACCCGACCACACCGGCCTGAACCACTACCTCGTGCATGCAATGGACACGTCGCCCATGCCCGAGCTCGCCGCCACAGCTGCCGACCGCCTGGGCCGGCTCGCGCCTGAATCGCCGCACCTGGTGCACATGCCCTCGCACGTGTACGTTCGCCTGGCGCGCTACGGTGACGCGCGGCGCGTCAACGAAGAAGCGCTTGCGGCCGAGCTGCGGCAAACCGCGCTCACCAAGTCACAAGGCTTCGAGACCGTGCACAACTGGGACCGGCACAACACCTATTTCCTGTGGTTCGCCGCGCTGATGGACGGGCATGGCGACGAGGCGCTCGCGCAGGCACGCGCGCTCGCCGTGCTGGCCGCCAAGGGCAAGAGCAGCTACAGCGAGCTGATGCGCAGCCTGCCGCTGCTCACGCTGGTGCGGCTCGAACGTTTCGACGCCGTGCTGAGCGAGCCTGAGGCAGCCGGTGACAAGGGCATGGCCGCCGGCGTGCGCGAGCATGCGCGCGGGATCGCCTTCGCGCGCACCGGCAATCTCGCGGCGGCACGCGAGGCCTCCGCCGCGTTGAAGCGTGTGCTCGAATCGCCGCCGTCGGCCGGTCAGAAGCCCGATGAAGAAAAGCGCACCGTCCTCGCGGTGTTGAGCGCGCAACTGCAGGCCGAGGTCGAAGCCGCCAGCGGCGACGCGGCCGCCGCCCGCGCCACCTTGCAGCGCGCCGCCGAATTGGAAGCCGCTCTGGAAGGGCAAGAGCCCCCGATCCTGGGCGCCGGCTCGCGCATCCAACTTGGGCAACTGCTCATGCGCGCCGGCCGCTGGGCTGAAGCCGAAGCCGCATTCCGCGACGACCTGCGCGCACAACCCGGCAGCGGTTGGGCCTTGCGTGGCCTGCTCGCGGCGACGCAGCGGCAGGCGAAGGCAGCAGAGACAGCGGCGGTGAAGCAGCAGTACGAGCGCGCCTGGTCGGGGGCAGATGCGCCTCTGCGCGCGGCATCGCCGGGAGCGTGAACCGGCGCGCCGCTTCCAGGCGGGTCTTCAGGCCTTGCGCTGCCGCGCCCGCAGACCGAGGCCGGTGAGGCCCAGGGCCATCAGCGCCCACGTGCCGGGCTCGGGGACGGCTGTGACATTCGGCTCGGTCCAGTTCGCTGCGAGGAACGGCGAGGCGAAGTTGCTGATCGCACTCTGAAAGCTCACGCCGGTGGCACTGAAGTCGTATCGGGCCAGCTCGATCAGACTGTCGTTGGCATCGACCGCAGCATCGAGAAAGGTAATGGACGCATGGACTGTCGGGTTCGGGTCGAGGGCCGTCGGAACGTCGCGGCGCAGGCCGAAGGCGAAGTGGTCGACGCTCGACAGATCGCCGTACATGGCGCTCGGCGTGACCGAGCCGAGCGTGGTGCGCGTGATCGTGGTGCCGACGATCGATTGCTGCTCGAACGAGAACGTCACCGCGCCGGTCGCGTAGTCGCTGCGCATCGCGAGGTTCAGGCGGTCGGTGTAGTTCGGGCCGTTGGTTCCCGCGATCACCAGCGCGAGCGACTCGCCGGCTTGCAGCGGCGCGTAGTTCCAGACTGAAAACATCTCGAACCCACCCGACTTCGGGAGCAAGCCGAGCGCAGTACCCGCCACGATAGACGGACGCAGGATGGTCGAACGGGCGCTGGTGCCTGCCGGCGTGAGGTTGTTGGTGGTGTCGATCGAGTCACCAAGGCGGAACGCGAGGCCACCCACGCCGTAGTGGGTGCCCACGAAGTCGCTGCCGGCGCCATTCAGTTCGGCGCCCGCCGTCAACGTCGATGCCTGGTATGCGCCGGCCACTGTCGGGAAGCCGGATGCGTTGCGTTCGTACGTGAGCCCCGTGTAGGGGTCACCGTTGTTGAAATTGTCACTGCCCCTCCAGCTCTGTGACGGCCCGCTGGGAGAGATGGTGTTGATCTCGAAGTGACGCAGTTCTGGCACACCCGAAGCGGCGTGGGTGGCGGTAATGGCGCCGCAGGCGATCAGGGCAACGGCGAGGTTGCGAACAGCGAAGTTCATCGGATTCCCTTGTTGGCACGGGGCAGGGCCCGCAGGTTGGTGACCAATGCCACGCTAACCAAGGTTGCCGAAAACGTCATCGCTCATCCACAGGAGGCTGCCCCCGCGCCCCGGGGGTTGTGCAGCGCTCGAGCGCCGTGTGGAACTCAGTACGTCGCGCGTCCGCCTGAAAGGTCGAACACCGCGCCCGTGCTGAACGAGCACTCTTCCGATGCCAGCCACGCCACCATCGCGGCCGCCTCGTTCACTTCCAGGAAGCGGGCCATCGGGATCTTGCTGAGCATGAAGTCGATGTGCTGTTGCGTCATCGACGCGAACATGGCGGTCTTTGCGGCCGCCGGGCTGACGGCGTTGACGAGCACGCCCTGGGTTGCCAGCTCCTTGCCGAGCGACTTGGTCAACGCGATCAACCCCGCCTTCGACGCGCTGTAGTGCGACGCGTTCGGGTTGCCTTCCTTGCCCGCCACCGACGCGATGTTGACGATGCGGCCGTAGCCCTGCTTCACCATCTGCGGCACCACCGCGCGGCAGGTGAGGTACGGGGCGATCAGGTTCACCTCGATCACGCGGCGCCACACGTCGGGCGCCAGTTCCCAGGTCGGCGCGTTGCCACCGGTGATGCCGGCGTTGTTGACGAGGATGTCGATGCGGCCATGCGCCGCGACGGCGCGCTGCGCGGCGTCGGCCACGTCGGCTTCCATCGTCAGCTCGACGATGGCGGTGCTGATCTTGCCGCCGGAGCCGAGCGCGCCGAGGGCGGTTTCGGCGTCCACGAGCAGTGCCGCGTCCACGTCCCACAGCACCACGCTGGCACCCGAGTGCAGCATGCGTTCGGCGATGGCCATGCCGATGCCCTGTGCCCCGCCGGTGATCACGGCCACGCGGCCTTTGAGGTCGATCTGGTTCATGCAATGAGCCCCTTCAGTGTGAGTGCGGCATCGGGCCGCGCGCGGCAGTCGGCGATGTACTGCTCGATGATGTCGGTGAAGCGCTCGTGCGGCGCAAGCCCCAGCCGGGCCGCCCGCTCGGCCGTGGCGCCGCGCGCCCAGCCGCCCACGATGGATGCGATGCGCTCGTCGCGCTCGAAGCGCACACGCTCGCGCACCGCGCGGCCGGCCACTTGTTCGAGCGCAGCCAGCATCTCGGCCACGGTCACGTTCAGGCCCGGCAGGTTGAGCGCCAGGCGCCCGCCCAGCGCTTCGCGGCTGGCCTCGAACACCTTGATGAGGCCGTCGACCGTGCGGGCCGGCGAAGACACCGGGTGCGACACCTCCGGCCCCACCGGGCAGACCGTGTCCACCCCCGCCAGCGGCTCGCGGATGATGCCGCTGAAGAACGACGACGCGGCGCCGTTCGGCTTGCCCGGCCGCACGGTCACGGTCATCAGCCGCGCACTGCGGCCGTCGATGAAGCCCTTGCGCGTGTAGTCGGCCACCAGATGTTCGCAGACCAGCTTCTGCGTGCCGTACGAGGTTTGCGGTGCAGGCAGCGTGGTGTCTGTGACGAGCGCGGGCATCGGCACGCCCGAGTCGGGCCCGAACACGGCGACCGAGCTCGAGAACACCATGCGCGCCACCGGCCCGCCGGCGGCGGCCTGCGCGCGCAGCGCGTCGAGCAGCGCGCGCGTGCTGTCGAGGTTGGAGCGCAGCCCCAAGTCGAAATCGGCCTCGCATTCGCCCGATACGGCCGAGGCCAGGTGGAACACGCCGTCGAAGCGGTGTTCCTTCAGTGCATCGAGTTGCGTCAGCAACGGTCCGGTCGCGGCATGTACGTGCGCATCGGCCAGCAGGTCGGGCGGCGGTGGGGCGATGTCGGTGAGGCATATCGCCTCGATGTGCCGGCCGGCGAGCATGCCGCCTTCCAGCAACGCGCGCGCCAGCCGCGCCCCGAGAAAGCCGCCGCCGCCGGTGATGAGCAATTTCATGGGGTGGTCGCCGGTTGATGGGGTGGGGGCGCGTGCATCACCAGCGCGCGCCGAAGGCCTGCCGCAACTCGTCGATGCGCTCAGGCGACAAGGGCGCGGGTTTGGGCTCGGTCATCAGCCACAGCCGCGCGGTCTCTTCGAGTTCTTCGAGCACGGCCATGGCCTGCGCCGGTGTGACGTGCCAAACGTTCGGGCCGAGCCGCTCCAGCATCACGGCGCGCAGGGGCACGCCCGCGTTGCGCGCTGCGGTGATGGCTTCCGTCACGCGCTCGGCAACACGCGGGTCGCCGGGCCGGTGGTAGCCGATCAGCGGCACGTGGCCAACCTTCATCACGTAGTACGGCGTGATCGGCGGCACGATGTCGGCGGCGCTCCACACCCCGGCGAGCGTCAGCGCCACGAGGTGCGTGGAATGGGTGTGGATCACGCAGTGCGCCTCGGGTTCGGCGGCGTAGATGCTGCGGTGAAGCGCAAGCGTTTTGCTGGCCGGCTCGCCGCTGCGCTGTGCACCCTGCACATCGACATGTGCGAGCGCGCCGGGCTCCAGCCGGCCCAGGCAGGCATCGGTCGGCGTGATCAGAAAGCCCCCGCCATCGGGCAAGCGCACGCTGACGTTGCCGGCGCTCGCGTGCACATAGCCACGCTCGTAAAGTGAGCGGCCGACGCGGCAGATCTCGGTGCGCTGGGCAGTGAATGTCGGCATGTTTGTCATGCGGTCATCGCCAGTGCGTCCGCAAAGAACCCTGGCCCGCCGAAGTTGCCCGACTTGAGCGCCAGCCACAGTGGTGCGCCCGCCCGCTCGGCTTGCGTCCACGGCACGCCGGGGCAGATGGCCGGGCCGATGCGCAAGGTGCTGATGGCGAGCGCCTGCACCACCGCGCCCGAGGTCTCGCCGCCGGCCACCACGAGCCGCCGCACGCCCGCATTGACGAGTGCGAGCGCCACCTGTGCCAGGCAGGCCTCGACCCAGGCGCCCGCCTCGGCCGCGCCGAGCTCGGCCTGCAGCGCCTTCAGCGCATCGGCCGGCGCGGTGGCGAACACCAGCACCGGCCCGTTTGCGATGTGCGCCCGGGCGCACGCCAGCGCGCGTTCCGCGACCGGCTCGCCGCGCGCCAGCGCGCGCACGTCGAGCGCGAAGGCTGGCTTGCCTGCGGCTTGCCATGCGGCCACCTGCGCGTTGGTGGCGAGCGAACAGGAACCCGACAGCACGGCAGCCGGCCCGTGCATCGCGTCGAGCCGCGCAGCCTGCGCATCGGGTTGCACCCAGCCGCGCGCGGCGTACGCGTCGGGCAGGCCGAGCGCCAGGCCCGAGCCGGCCGTGAGCAGGGGCAGGTCGGCACACGCTTCGCCCAGCACGCGCAGGTCGGCATTGGCAATGGCATCGGCCACCGCCACGCCGAAGCCCTCGGCCCGCAGCACCGCAATGCGCTCGCGCACGGCGGCCACGCCCTGCGCCACCGTGTCGTGGCGGATCAGCCCGACGCGGCGCCGGCACTGCGCCTGCAGCACGCGCACCAGGTTCGCGTCGGTCATCGGCGTGAGCGGGTGGTTGCGCATGCCCGAGTCCGACAGCAACTCGTCGCCCACGAACAGGTGGCCGCGGAACACCGTGCGGCCGTTCTCGGGGAAGGCGGGGCAGGCGATGCTGAAGCCCGCGTTGGGTTGGTCACTCAGTGCATCCATCAACGCATCGGTCACTGGGCCGATGTTGCCGGCCGGTGTGCTGTCGAAGGTCGAGCAGTACTTGAAGTAGCACTGGCGAAGGCCCTCGACCCCCGCCGCAGCTTGCAGCCAGCGCAGGGCCGCAAGCGACTCGCGCACCGCATCAGCGGCCGGCACGGTGCGGCTCTTCAGCGCGACGACGATGGCGTCGGCCGCCGGCGGCGCACCGTTCGGCACGCCGATGACCAGCGCGGTGCGCAGCCCCGCGCGCACCAGCATGCTGGCCACGTCGGTGGCACCGGTGAAGTCGTCGGCGATGACACCGAGAATCATGGTGCTGGCGTTGCGGTCGGGGCCGAAGCCGCAGCCGCAGGCAGCTCGAGACCCGCGAGCTGCGCGTAGTACTTGATCACTGCCGAATCGTCTTCTGCACCATGCCCGGCGGCTGCGGTGGCGATGTACAGCTGGTGCGCCGCCGCTGCCAGTGGCAACGGGAACGCGAGCTTGCGCGCGGCGTCGAGCACGATGCCCAGGTCCTTGATGAAGATGTTCACGGCCGACAGCGGCGTGTAGTCGCCGGCCAGGATGTGCGGCACGCGGTTCTGGAACATCCAGCTCATGCCCGCCGAATTGCAGATGACTTCGTACAAGGCATGCGGGTCGGCACCGGCGCGCATGCCCAGCGCCATGCCTTCGCAGGCGGCGGCGATGTGCACGCCCGCGAGATGCTGGTTCACCATCTTCACGGTCGAGCCGATGCCGGCGCGGTCGCCGAGCCGGTACACCTTGCCCGCCACCGCATCGAGCAAACCGCCCACCGCAGCGAACGCCTCGGGCTTGCCCGAGGCCATCACTGTCATCTGGCCCGCCGCCGCTTTGACCGCGCCGCCCGACACCGGCGCGTCGATCAGCCACAGGCCGCGCTCGGCCAGGCGCGCTTCCCACAGTGGTGGCAGCGTCGGGTCGACCGTGGCGGAGGCGATGACAACCGAGCCGGGTTTCATGAGGGCAGCCAGGCCGTCGGTTGCGAACAGCACCTCTTCGGTCTGCGCGGCGTTCACGACCAGCACCATCGCGGCGTCGCAGGTGGCGCCGAGGTGGGCGAGCGATGCGGTGGCCGTGCCGCCCTGCGCAATGAAGCGCTCGCGCGCCGCGGCGCGGGTGTCGAGGCCGCACACGCTGCAACCGTTGCGAAGGGCGGTGAGGGCTGCGCCCATGCCCATCGAGCCGAGGCCGATGACGCCCAGCGTGGGCGGTGAGGCGGGGGTGGTGGTCGCGCTGTTCGTCATCGGCGGGCTCGCGTGGCAAGGGTGGGCAGGGCTGACGTTCGGGCCGGCGGGGCCGTCTTCGGTGGTGGCTTGCGGAGTGGCTGAAGAACCCGCTTGCGCGTCGACCCATCGAGCACGCCACCTTCGACGAGCCGGCGCTCGCCATGCCGCAAGTGCGCCATGGCGCAGCGGCGTGCCGCCACCGGGTCGCGCGCGGCAATGGCTTCGACGATGTCGGCATGCTCACGCCGCACGGCGGCCATGAAGTCAACGCGGCGCGCCTCGTTGCCGCGGGTGATGCGCATGCCTTCGCGCAGGTACTGCTCCAGGAAGCCGAGCAGCAGGCGAAACTGCGGGTTGCCGGTCGAGTCACCGATCGCGCGGTGAAAGGCCAGGTCTTCGGCCACGCCGTCTTCACCGGCAGCCGCCGCCTTGTCGATCGCCTTCAGCGCGCGCCGAAGTGCCGCCACCTGCGCGCGTGTGGCGCGTTCGGCGGCGAGTGCGGCGATCTCGCCTTCGAGCACGCGGCGCACCTCGACCACATGCACCACGGCTTGCACCGAATCGAGCACACGCGGGTCGAATTCGAGTGGCCGGTTCGCGGGGGGCTGCGACACGAACACGCCCAGACCCTGACGCGCACTCACGAGCTGGCGCGACTTGAGTTGGTGCACCGCCTCGCGCACCACCGTGCGTGACACGCCGTGCGCCAACGCGAGCTGCACTTCGGTGGGCAGGCGTGCGCCCGGCAGCAGCGCGCCGGAGGTGATCTGCCCGACCAGCCGGGCGGCGAGCCGGTCCGACAAGCGCTCGGTCGTCAGCGGCGCGGGGGAGCGGATGATGGTGGGTGAATCGAGCATGGTTGTCGGGTCATCATACAAGTGCGTTTCGGCCGGCGCCTCGCTGTTTGCCCTGATGGCGCAGGCACGGCGCGGTGCAGATACTTTGTCGGCATCAGCACCCAAGCCACGACCGCCGACAGGGTGCGGCCCGGTGCCCCAACCAGGATTCGATTGCATGGCCAGCGTCACGATCTCCGCCGTCAAGAAGAGCTTCGGCAGCACGCCCATCCTGCACGGCGTCGACATCGACATCGCCGACGGTTCGTTCACCGTGCTGGTCGGCCCGTCCGGCTGCGGCAAGTCCACGCTGCTGCGCATGATCGCCGGCCTGGAACAGATCAACGGCGGCGAGATCCGCATCGGCGAGCGCCGCGTGAACGACCTCCAGCCGAAGGAGCGCGACATCGCGATGGTGTTTCAGAACTACGCGTTGTACCCGCACATGACGGTGCGCGAGAACATGGCGTTTTCGCTCGCGCTTGCCAAGCAGACGAAGGCCGAGATCGAATCGAAGGTCGGCCGCGCGGCCGAGATATTGGCGCTCGGCGCGCTGCTCGACCGCTACCCGCGCCAGCTGTCGGGCGGGCAGCGCCAGCGCGTGGCGATGGGCCGCGCCATCGTGCGTGACCCGCAGGTATTCCTGTTCGACGAGCCGCTCTCGAACCTCGACGCGAAGCTGCGGGTGGCGATGCGCAGCGAGATCAAGGAGCTGCACCAGCGCCTGAAGACCACGTCGATTTACGTCACGCACGACCAGATCGAGGCCATGACGATGGGCGACAAGATCGTCGTGATGCGTGACGGCCGGATCGAGCAGACCGGCAGCCCGCTGGAGCTGTACGACTTCCCGGCGAACC
Source organism: Rhizobacter sp. (assembly GCA_025350965.1). Taxonomy (GTDB): domain Bacteria; phylum Pseudomonadota; class Gammaproteobacteria; order Burkholderiales; family Burkholderiaceae_C; genus LMDS01. Next base: position 6,282 of record JANXWV010000121.1, on the reverse strand, counting down.
AGTTCGTGGCCGGCTTCATCGGCTCGCCGGCGATGAACTTCCTGCCCGGCACGCTGCGCCGCAGTGGCGGGCAGTTGCGGGTTGAACTCACCGATGGCACGCAACTCGATGCGCCCTTGCGCGCTGGCGGCGCCGACGGCCAACCGGTCGTCTACGGCACACGGCCCGAGCATTTGATGCTGACCGATGCGGGCGGCATTCCGGCCCATGTGGTCGTGATGGAGCCCACCGGCATGGACACCTTCGTCGCCTGTCGCCACGAAGGCGTGGAGCTGTCGGCCGTGTTCCGCGAGCGCCACGACTTCGCCCCCGGCAGCACCATCCGGCTGCAACCCGACCTGCAGCGGGCTCACCTCTTCGATGCCGGCACGGGTCAACTGCTTGCCGCATGAATTGGCCGCACCAGCTCGCGGCCCGAATCAGCCTTTCCGTTCAACACCGAGGAGACAACCCATGAATGACTTCAACCGCCGCAAGTTTCTCGAAGGTTCCGCTGGCGCTGCCGCCGCTGCCGTGGGTGGCGCGGGCGCGTTGCTGGCGGCGCCAGCCGTGCATGCGCAAACGCTCGTGCTCAAGCCCGAGAAAGACGCCAAGCTGCGCGTGCTGCGTTGGAGCCGCTTCGTGCAAGGCGACATCGACGCCTACATGGTCAACGTCAAGAAGTTCACCGAGAAGACCGGCATCGAGGTGCGTGTCGACAACGAAGGCTGGGAAGACGTGCGGCCCAAGGCGGCCGTTGCAGCCAACACAGGCGCCGGGCCCGACATCATCCTGTCGACCAACGACGATGCGAACCTGTACCCCGAGAAGCTGCTCGACGTGACCGACGTGGCCGAGTACCTGGGCAAGAAGTACGGCGGCTGGTACCCGGCCTGCGAGGCCTACCTCAAGCCCGACGGCAAGAAGTGGCTCGGCCTGGCGCTGGGCGCGGCTGGCTCGTACATGGTGTACCGCCAGAGCCAGGTGAAGGCGGCCGGCTTCGACACCTTCCCGAAGAACACCGACGACTTCCTGAAGATGCTCAAGGCGCTGAAAGAGAAGGGCACGCCAGGTGGCTTTGCGCTGGGCAACGCGACCGGCGACGGCCTGTGGTGCAACTGGCTGATGTGGGCGTTCGGCGGCAAGCTCGTCGACAAGACCAACAAGGTCGTGATCGACAGCCCCGAGACAATCAAGGCGCTGGAGTACGCGAAGGAGATGTACGCCACCTTCATTCCGGGCACGCTCTCGTGGCTCGACCCGAACAACAACAAGGCGTTCCTCGACAGCCAGATCAGCGTTACCAACAACGGCATCTCGATCTACTACGCCGCGAAGAACTCGACCGACCCGAAGGTCAAGGAACTGCAGGAAGACATCCAGCACGCGTCGTTCCCGGTCGGCCCGGTCGGCGTGCCCACCGAGTCGCACCTGTTCTTCAACCAGATGGTCATGAAGTACACGAAGTACCCGAACGCGGCGAAGGCGTTCCTGCAGTTCATGATGGAGCGCGAGCAGTTCGACCCGTGGCAAACCGGCGCCGGCGGCTACATTGCGCCGCCGCTCGCCACCTATGCGGCCAGCCCGATCTGGACCATCGACCCGAAGAACACGCCGTACCGCGACGCCGTGAAGAACATGCGGCCGGCCGGCTACGCGGGCAAGCTGGGCTACGCCTCGGCCGGGGCGGGCGCCGACTTCATCGTCGTCAACATGGTGGCAGAAGCCGCCAGCGGGTCGAAGACGCCGAAGGAAGCGGCCGAGCGCGCCCAGAAGCGCGCCGAGCGGTATTACAAGGTTTGAAGTCCCCTACAAGGTCCAGCCCCTTGCGCGCATTGCTTGATCGGTTCCAGAACAGCCGCAACGCCCTCGGCTGGGCGTTCATGCTGCCTGCGGCGGTGTTGCTGCTGCTGTTCCTGACCTACCCGCTCGGTCTGGGCACCTGGCTCGGCTTCACCGACGCCAAGGTGGGCCGGGCCGGCGAGTGGGTCGGCCTCGAGAACTTCAGCTACCTCGTGACCGACAGCGTGGCGCAGCTGGCGCTCTTCAACACGCTCTTCTACACCGTGGTTGCGAGCGTGTTCAAGTTCGTGCTGGGCCTGTGGCTCGCGCTGCTGCTGAACCGCAACCTGCCGTTCAAGAGCTTCTTCCGCGCCGTGGTGCTGCTGCCGTGGATCGTGCCGACGGCGCTGTCGGCCATCGCATTCTGGTGGCTCTACGACGCGCAGTTCTCGGTCATCAGCTGGGTGCTGATGAAGCTCGGGCTGATCGACCGGTACATCGACTTCCTGGGCAACCCGTGGAACGCCCGCTTCTCGACCATCGTTGCGAACGTGTGGCGCGGCGTGCCGTTCGTGGCGATCTCGCTGCTCGCTGGTTTGCAGACCATCTCGCCCTCGTACTACGAAGCCTCGGCCATCGACGGCGCGACGCCGTGGCAGCAGTTCCGGCACATCACGCTGCCGCTGCTCACGCCGATCATTGCGGTGGTCATGACGTTCTCGGTGCTGTTCACCTTCACCGACTTCCAGCTGATCTACGTGCTGACACGCGGCGGCCCGCTGAACGCCACGCACCTGATGGCCACGCTGTCGTTCCAGCGCGCCATCTCGGGCGGCGCGCTCGGTGAAGGCGCGGCGCTGGCCACGCTGATGGTGCCCTTCCTGCTGGGCGCGATCATGTTCAGCTACTTCGGCCTGCAGCGCCGCGCCTGGCAACAAGGGGGCGACAAGTGAGCCGCAGCGACAAGAAAGACGACAGCGCGCAGGGCATGGACTACCTGCAGTCGATTCCGCGCCGCTGGGTCACGCTGTACATCCCCATCGGCATCTTCGTGTTCGTGCTGCTGTTCCCGTTCTATTGGATGGTGGTCACGTCGTTCAAGCCGAACAACGAGCTGCTCTCGCGCGACGGCAACCCGTTCTGGGTGATCGCACCCACGCTCGCGCACTTCGAGAAGCTGCTGTTCCACACGGCCTACCCGGCGTGGCTGCTGAACACCGTGATCGTGTCGGTGGTGTCCACCGCCATTTCGCTGGTGGCCTCGGTGCTGGCGGCCTACGCCATCGAACGGTTGCGCTTCCAGGGGGCGAAAGCGGCAGGCGGGGCCATCTTCCTGGCCTACCTGGTGCCGCCGAGCATCCTGTTCATTCCGCTCGCGTCCATCATCTTTCAGCTCGGCCTGTTCGACAGCCGCTGGGCGCTGATCCTGTCGTACCCGACCTTCCTGATTCCGTTCAGCACCTGGCTGCTGATGAGCTACTTCAGGTCGATCCCGTACGAGCTGGAAGAGTGCGCGCTGATCGATGGTGCGAGCCGCTGGCAGATCCTCATCAAGATCATCCTGCCGCTCGCGGTGCCGGGGCTCATTTCGGCCGGCATCTTCGCGTTCACACTGAGCTGGAACGAGTTCATCTATGCGCTCACGTTCATCTCGTCGAGCGAGATGAAGACCGTGCCGGTCGGTGTCATCACCGAACTGGTCGAGGGCGATGTTTACCACTGGGGTTCGCTGATGGCCGGCGCATTGCTGGGCTCGCTGCCTGTGGCGTTCGTGTACTCCTTCTTCGTCGAGCACTACGTGTCGGGGATGACGGGGTCGGTGAAGGAGTAAGACAGTGAACGACGCAGTGAATGACACAGTGAGCGCCAACCCCGTGATCGGCTTCATCGGCGTGGGCCTGATGGGCCACGGCATGGCGAAGAACATCGTGACCAAGGGCTACCCGTTGGTGGTGATGGGGCACCGCAAACGCGAGCCGGTCGACAAGCTCGTGGCGCTCGGCGCGCGAGAGGTGAAGACCGCGCGCGACGTGGCTGCAGCCTGCGACATCGTCCACCTGTGCGTGACGGGCTCGCCGCAGGTCGAGGCGCTGATGCGCGGTGCCCACGGCTTGCTGGCCGGCGCGCGGCCGGGGCTGGTCGTCATCGACTGTTCCACCTCGAACCCGGTGTCCACACTCGCCCTGGCCGCCGAGGCCCAGGCCGCCGGCGTGACCTTCGTCGATGCGCCGCTCTCGCGCACCCCGAAAGAGGCCGAGGCCGGGACGCTCGACACCATGGTCGGCGCCGATGCGGCCACCTTCGCACGCATCGAGCCGGTGCTGCGCTGCTGGGCCGGGAACGTGGTTCACCTCGGCCCGGTGGGCCTGGGGCACAAGATGAAGCTCGTCAACAACTTCGTCGCCATGGGCTATGCGGCGCTGTTCGCCGAGGCGCTGGCGATCTCGCGCAAGGCGGGCCTGTCGATCGAGCAGTTCCATTCGGTGATCGGCGCCGGCCGCATGCGCAGCCCCTTCTACGACACCTTCATGCAGTGGTCGCTCGCGCACGACGAGAACGCGCACCGCTTCACCATCAGCAACGCGCACAAAGACATGCGCTACCTCGCCAGCATGGCGAACGAACTCGGCGTGGTCAACCCGATCCAGGCGCAGGTGAAGAACAGCTTCGCGGCCATGGACGCGGCTGGGCAGGGCGAGCGCTTCGTACCGATGCTGGCCGACTTCGTGGCCGGGCTCAACGCGCTGCCGCCCGCCATCGACGAAACCAGCGAACCCAACGAATCAAGGACAGCGTGATGACGACAGCGCGAAAGAAGCCGAGCGAACTGCGCAGCCAGCAGTGGTTCGGAAGGCAAGACCGCGACGGTTTCGCCTACCGCAGCTGGGTCAAGGGCAAGGGCATTCCGCACGACCAGTTCGATGGCCGGCCGGTGATCGGCATCTGCAACACGTTCAGCGAACTCACGCCCTGCAACTCGCACTTCAGGACCTTGGCAGAACAAGTCAAGATCGGTGTCTACGAGGCCGGCGGTTTCCCGCTCGAGTTCCCGGTGATGAGCCTGGGCGAGACCTTGCTGCGCCCGACCGCCATGCTTTACCGCAACCTCGCCAGCATGGACGTGGAAGAGAGCATTCGCGGCAACCCGATCGACGGCGTGGTGCTGCTGATGGGCTGCGACAAGACCACGCCTGCGCTCGTGATGGGTGCGGCGAGCGTGAACCTGCCGACCATCGGCGTCAGCGGCGGGCCGATGCTCAACGGCAAGTGGCGCGGGCAAGAGCTGGGCTCGGGCACCGGCGTGTGGAGCATGAGCGAGCAGGTGCGCGCCGGCACGCTCAAGTTGCAAGACTTCTTCGAGGCCGAGAGCTGCATGCACCGCAGCCACGGCCACTGCATGACGATGGGCACCGCCAGCACGATGGCGAGCATGGTCGAGGCATTGGGCCTGGGCTTGCCCGGCAACGCGGCCTACCCGGCGGTCGATGGCCGGCGCAACGTGATCGCGCGCAACGCCGGGCGGCGCGTGGTCGAGATGGTGCACACCGACCAGAAGCTTTCGACCGTGCTGACGCGCGAGGCGTTCGAGAACGCCATCAAAACGCTGGCGGCGATCGGTGGCTCGACCAACGCGGTGATCCACCTCGTGGCGATCGCACGGCGTGTGGGCGTCGAGCTGAGCATCGACGACTTCGACCGGCTCGCCAGCACGCTGCCGTGCCTGGTGAACCTGCAGCCCTCGGGCCGGTACCTGATGGAAGACTTCTGCTACGCGGGCGGCTTGCCGGCGGTGATGAAGGAAATCGCGCAACACCTGCACCTCGGCGCGGTCACCGCCAACGGCTGCACCGTGGGCGAGAACATCGCCGATGCGCGCAACGACAACCCCGAGGTCATCAAGTCGCTGGCCGAGCCGTTCAAGGCCAACGCCGGCATCGCCGTGCTGCGCGGCAACCTGGCGCCGCGCGGTGCCGTCATCAAGCCGAGCGCGGCCACGCCGGCGTTGATGGTGCACACCGGCCGCGCGGTGGTGTTCGAGAACATCGAAGACTTCCATGCGCGCATCGACGACGACGCGCTCGACATCGATGAGACCTGCGTGATGGTCCTGAAGAACTGCGGCCCGCGCGGCTACCCGGGCATGGCCGAGGTGGGCAACATGCCGCTGCCGCCGAAGGTGCTGCGCAAGGGCATCACCGACATGGTCCGCATCAGCGACGCGCGCATGAGCGGCACCGCCTACGGCACGGTCGTGCTGCACACCGCGCCCGAGGCGGCGGCGGGCGGGCCGTTGGCGGTGGTTGCGAACGGCGACCTGATAGAACTCAACGTGCCCGAGCGGCGCTTGCACCTGCACATCAGCGACGCGGAGTTGGCTGCGCGCTTGTCGGCGTGGAAGGCGCCGCCTCCGGCCATGACCAGCGGCTACTGGAAGCTGTACATCGATCATGTGCTGCAAGCGGATGAAGGCGTGGATCTCGACTTCCTGGTGGGTCAACGCGGCGCAGCGGTGCCGCGCGA
>JANXWV010000114.1 GCA_025350965.1 Rhizobacter sp. | reverse complement strand
CCACGCGAATGGTCCGCGCGAGGTTGTCGATCACCGCGGCTGCGATCCGCTCGACATTCTCTCGGCCTTGTGGATTCATCAACAGGTACAGGAACTCGTCGCCGCCATTGCGGCACACGCTGTCCTCGTCCCGCGCGTCCTGTGAGAGACGCTTCGCAACCTCCTTCAACACGACATCACCCGCGGCATGCCCGTGAACATCATTCACGTTCTTGAAGCGATCGAGATCGAGAAACATCACGGCTACCGTCCAGCCGTGGCGTTCGGCAAGCGCGAGAGCCTGCGAGAGCCGATCGTCGAACAGCGCTCGGTTGGGCAGGCCGGTTGCGTGGTCGTGCAAGGCCCTGAGATTGGCTCGCTCCTCGCTCGCCAGTGCAGACTCGAGGGAGGCGGCTGTTTCCGCCAATGCTGTTCGCGAGCTTGCCAGGGCAACTTCAACCACCTTCAAGTCGTCGATCCCCTGCGCCAGGGTCTTCGTCACGCTTTCCAGATCGTCGGCGCATTCCTGCACCTTGATCTCGACCGCCTCGGTGTGATCAAGGGTCTGTCTAGCAGGCAGAGTCGTCGCACCCGCTGCGATGGTTCTCTTCGCGCCTTCATTCGCCTGCGCTAAATCCTCGGCGCAGGCTTCGACCTTGGCTTTGACTTCATGACTTTGTTCGAGCGCCTGCTCCAGCGCGGCGGCCGCCACCGGAGGCACCGGTGTGTCGGCGGTCGTCGGGGACGAGGAGCTTGGTTGAATCATCATTGCTTGGGCCCGATGTGGATTTGAAGCTCCGTCAACATGCGTTCGAGTGCCACGAGATCAACGCGCCTGGTGAGGCGGTCGCCAAGCCCGCCGATCGACCCGTGGCGCGGCCGAACAAAGGCCTACTTCTCGGCAAGTTCTTCCGCCAGCCCCTTGGACAGCGCAGCTCCTGCGGCGTTGCTCATTTCGACCGGCAGGACCGCGCCGTTCTCGAAAATGAGTTGCACGCGCACCTTGCCGTCGGTTTCCGAAGGCGCTGCCCCTGCTGCCAGGCAGTCCAGAGCCGACGCCGCTGCGCCAGGTGGCTGATCGGTTTTCTCTAGCAATGCGATGGCCACCGCAGGCGCAAATTCTGTAGCGATGACCACGTCGGTCGCCGACTTCTTGGCTCGTTGACTGGCGGCCGGCTTTAAGCGCATAGCACCGGCTTTTGGGTGCCGACTTCCCAGGCCGTGTCGATTGGGAGAGCGAAACGCGGGCAGAGTTTGTCATGGTTCACGTTCTCGGATTGAGAGCCTACTGGTAGTTGCTTGAAGGAACTGCGCGCCAGCGCTCAGCCGCGATACATCGGGCACGATGAATCCCGTCGAGTTTGAGCGGTCGAGTTGCGAGTCGGTCGGTTGCTTCCATGGTGCGGCGAAGCCGACCCTCGGTTTCCGCGATGCCGGTCAGTAACGGTGTATCCCGACATCGTGAAGCGGCGCGCCAGGGGATACCAATGACGGCTTTGTGCCGTCGAATCCGAGGACGCGTGCGACCGGTTCGGGTCGCGGGCGGGTCTTCGCAAGTTCGAACTCGCTGCCGTAGACCTGCCGGTCAAGCTGGCGTTTCATGGAGCTGACCCTCAAGTGCGCCTCATTTCGGCCAAGAGCGGCTGCTCGCGAAGGACTGCTTACAGCAATTCCATCGCATCTGCCTTGATCTCCAAGACTTGCATCGTCTGCTAGACCTTCCTACGCACGGCCTGACCTGCAAACGCGTCGTCGCGGTCGAGCTTTATGAGAACTGACGCTAACGGCCCATCGATGCTTCACAGTCCCGCAACGGCTCCTAGGACTTCGCCTTTTAAAACCGACGTTCCGGCCGTTGACGAGGCCTCTCGCCGCGAGAACGTGTCGAGAATGAGCCTTGCGGTTTCATCGGGCGCATCCCAATGTGGGAAGTGGCCGCATCGTTCGAACCAGTGCATTTGCGCGTCCGGAAACAGGGCCAGTGCCCGCTTCGCCTGGCGCGGGAAACAGACCTTGTCCTGGCGGCCCCAGCCGATGACGAGTGGTGCATCGATGCTGCCGCGAGGTGCGCCTTCTTGTACTTCGCCAAAAGCCAGTCGATGCAGCAATTCGTCAAAGGAGAGTGCATGTGCAAAGCTGCGCATTTCGTCGAGGACGACGGCGGGATCAAGTGCCCAAGGCTTCCTGGAAAACTGCGCCAGCAGCATGGTGCGTGCAATCTTGTTGCCGGCGATGGCCGGCATGAGTGGCTGCAACATGCGCACGGCGCGGATCGAGAGCCAGATCGAGGAGAAGAAGGCGTGGCGCTCCCAGCCACGCCAGAAGCCTCCCGGATCGAGAGAAACGACAGAACCCAGCACGCCGCCTCGACGCGCCAACTCGAGCACTAGCCGCGCGCCCATCGAACTGCCAACCGCGTCCACGCCGCGCAGGCCCTGCGCGTCGATGAATGAAGTGACCGCATCGCACAGCGTGCGGATCGAAGTTTCACCGCGCAATGGCGGCGTGGCGCCGAAGCCGGGCAAATCGACGGCAATGACGTCGTGGCGTGCAGCCAATGGGTCCCAGATGGTGGACCAGGATCGGGCGCTGCCGCCCAGCCCGTGGATGAGCAAGAGCGGCTTGCCTGTTCCCGATCGCAAATGATTCATCTTCATGTGGTTGACCTCTGGTTCGAACGAACTCGCGGACCTGTCTGCATGTGCAGTTTTGACCAGCCGAGCGTCCGACTCCCTGCTGATCATTTGCGTGCCTCGAAATCTTCGTCACATCGCGCGTGCCTCGACCGAGTTCGACAACTTGGCAAACAAGGCAGGCGCTTCGACCGGTTTCTCCAACGTCGGCAGATGCCCGCACTCCGGCAGCACTTCGAACTGCGCGTTCGGCAGCGCGGTCGCCGGCGCTTCACCCACTGCAACGGGCACCAATGCGTCCTGCTCACCCCACAGCACCAAAGCCGGCATCTTCAAGCCGCCGACCCTGGGCTCGGCCTCCCGGCGCACTCCGTGCGCACGTCCCTGCGTGCGCGACACCAGCCTGCCCGCCCACGCGCTGAGCCAGCTCCTTGAATACCGCGGCCTGGGCGACGGCGTTCTTGTGCACAAGAAGCCCTGCCAGCATGTCGACCACGGCGTCGGGCGTCGCCGCCAGACCGCCGGCCAGATGCCGCCGCAGGAAGTACCGACCAGCCCGAAGTGCGCGGGCGCGCGCTCCAGGATGTCGGCGACGCTGTCTTCCAGCCGCGGCTGAGGCGACATCAGCACGTGCGGCACGATGCCTTCCCCCTGCGCGCTGATCACGTCGCGATACTGCTGTTCGTCGTACAGCAAGGCAGGTATGAAGACGACCGGCATGGCCGGGACGGTTTCGTTCATGGACGTTTCCTATTCGTTGGAGCTGGACCCGGAATCAAGTGATCGGCCTGGGCGAGCAAGGCGAGCAGCTGCGCGGTTGGCACGCCGGTCTTGCGCAGTGTCGTGACACCCATCGCCAGCGCCAGCAAGGCGCCGGACCGCTCGGAGGCTGCGCTCTTGGTACAGCCCAGACGGCGCAGCGTTGCTTCCATCAGGGCGCCGACGCGTGCGGTGTGCGATTGCGCGAATGCCACCAGCTCGGCGTCGCCCGGCGCGAGCTCGGCGACGGCGTTGACGAACAAGCAGCCGCGGGTACCGCTATCGACATCCGCGATGACGGCGAGCATGCCCCGAACCGCTTCGCGCGGGTCGCTGCAGGAAGCGACACACTCTGCCAGTGCCGCGTAGCGTTGATCCGCGTAAGCGCG
>JANXWV010000109.1 GCA_025350965.1 Rhizobacter sp. | reverse complement strand
TCGATGGCGGTCCAGAGCTTGAGCATGTAGTTCAGGTCCCACTGCAATTCGGGCGCGGTGCGGCCGATGCCGGCGGTGCGCGCGATCAGGCTCATGCCCTTCGGGTACTCGAGCTGGTCGAGGTTTTCCTTCAGCTCTTCGCGGTCTTCACCTTCGATGCGACGCGAAACACCACCGCCACGCGGGTTGTTCGGCATCAGCACGAGGTAGCGGCCGGCGAGGCTCACGAACGTGGTCAGCGCCGCGCCCTTGTTGCCGCGCTCTTCCTTCTCGACCTGAACCAGCAGTTCCTGCCCGTTCGAGATGCAGTCCTGGATGCGCGCGTCGCGCACCGAGGCGCCTTCGCGGAAGTAGTTCTTCGAGATTTCCTTGAACGGCAGGAAACCGTGGCGGTCTTCGCCGTAGTCGATGAAGCAGGCCTCGAGCGAGGGCTCGACGCGTGTCACCACGGCCTTGTAGATGTTCCCTTTGCGTTGCTCGCGGCCTTCGATTTCGGTCTCGAAGTCCATCAGCTTCTGGCCATCGACGATGGCCAGGCGGCGCTCTTCGGGCTGAGTCGCGTTGATCAGCATGCGTTTCATTCGTGCACTCCTTCTGGCGCAGCGGCTGTGCGCTGCGCATCACCCACAGTCACCGCCAGCAAGGGCCGGCAGGCGACGATTCGATGCACGAGAAACGGGAAAGAGAACCGAAGGGTGTCGCCCTGGACTGCGGTTGAATCGGAGCGGTCAGACGACCGGCGGTTCAGGCAGCGTTGGCGCGTGCGTGGCAGTGGCGAGTGCGGGGTACTGCCGGCACACCTGCCGCGAGGGCAAGGCATGTTCGGCGAGGGCGCGGCGCCTCCGGGCTGCGCGTGGCGCGCACGCTGGCCTGCAGGCGGGTGGCCTGGGCAGCGAGCGCACGGGGCGCAGTGGTTCGGGGGCTGGCGTCAACATCCGCATGGGGTCACTGGACGCGAGCAGAAGCTTCGAGGCGGGCGCTGCGGGCCGTTTCCGTCCTAGTTGCCTAGGTTTGGCAGCGTGCTTCGGTCTCCTGCCCGGGAAACCTTTTGAATGGGCTCTGTCTTTGTTTGCTCTGCCACCCCGGGCTCGCGGCTGCTGCGTCACTTGGGGACGGCGCCCGCAGCGGGCATCGAGGTGTTGCATCACCATGTGGCCGGGCGCAAACCCGGCCGCCACGAGCTGCCTTCGGTACATTGATCCTGAGACTAAACTCTGAAGAATCAATCACTTACGGCGGCTACGTGGTGCAACGCATTATAGGGGCCAAACCACCGACTGCGCCTCGGAACAAGCCCGTGATTCCGGCACCCGCTCGCGCATCTGCGACGACGCCGTCAACACAGCTGCCGCCGGCCGTGCACCGAGTCGTCATCGACGAGGGCTCGGAAGGCCAGCGGCTCGACAACTTCCTCGTCAAGCTGCTCAAGGGCGTGCCCAAGACGCACGTGTACCGCGTGATCCGCTCCGGCGAAGTGCGGGTGAACAAGGGCCGTGCGGCGGCTGACACGCGCCTCGCCATCGGCGACGAGGTGCGCATTCCGCCGGTGCGCGTGGCCGATCGCAGCGAAGTACCGCCGGCGCCGCCGCGCGAGTTCACGGTGGTGTTCGAAGACGAGCACCTGATGGCCATCGACAAGCCTGCGGGCGTGGCGGTGCATGGCGGCAGCGGCGTGAGCTTCGGCGTGATCGAGCAGCTGCGCCGGGCACGCCCGACAGCCAAGTTCCTGGAACTTGTGCACCGGCTCGACAAGGAGACATCGGGCCTGTTGCTGATCGCCAAGCGCCGCTCGGCACTCGTGGCATTGCAAGACCAGTTGCGCGTGCACACCGGCGAGAAGGTCATCGGCAAGACCTACGCCGCGCTGGTGATCGGCGCATGGCCGGTGGGCAAGAAGGTGGTCGACCTGGCGCTGAACAAGGTGCTGTCGGCCGAGGGCGAACGTCGGGTGCACGTGGTGGGCGACGACCATGAGGCGGGGCGCCGCTCGATCACGCTCGTCAAAGTGGCACAGAAATTCGATGCCTTCACGCTGCTCGACGTGACCATCAAGACCGGCCGCACGCACCAGATCCGCGTGCACCTCACGCACGAAGGCCACCCGATCGCGGGCGACGAGAAGTACGGCGACTTCGCGCTCAACAAGGCGCTGGCGAAAGGCGCGGCCGTGCCGGGCGCGCGCTTCGACCGCATGTTCCTGCACGCGAAGCAGCTGCGCTTTGCCCACCCCGCGACGGGCGAGGTGATCGTGCTTTGCGCGCCGCTGCCCGCAGAATGTGAGGCCCTGCTCCACGCTCTTGACACCGCCCGCCCATGACCACCGCCCGCCGCTTCGACCTGATCGTCTTCGACTGGGACGGCACGCTCTACGACTCGACCGCGCTGATCACGCGTTGCATCCAGGCCGCGTGTGCCGACGTGGGCGTGGCGGTGCCGACCGACCGCGACGCGAGCTACGTCATCGGCATGGGCCTCGCCGAGGCCTTGCAACACGCCGCACCCACCTTGCCGCGCGAGCGCTACACCGAGCTGGCCGCGCGCTACCGCCACCACTACACGGCGCGCCAGCACGAGATCGCGTTCTTCGACGGCACGTTGACGATGCTCAACGCGCTGAAGTCTCGCGGCCACCTGCTGGCCGTGGCCACGGGCAAGTCGCGCCGCGGGCTCGACGACGCGCTCGGCAGCTCGGTGCTGCGCGGCCTGTTCGACGCCAGCCGCACGGCGGACGAGACCGCATCGAAGCCCGACCCGCGCATGCTGCGCGAGCTGATGGACCAGCTCAGTACCGACCCGGCCCGCACCCTGATGATCGGCGACACCACGCATGATCTGCTGCTTGCCGCCAACGCCGGCGCGGCGAGCGTGGGCGTCAGCTACGGCGCGCACGAGCCGAGCGAGTTCCACGTGTACGCGCCGCTTCATGTGGCGCACTCCACGGCGGAACTGAGCGACTGGTTGCAGCACCATGCCTGACGGCGCCGAACGCCCCAACCTGGCCGGCGCGCTGCTTCTGTGCGCCTCGGCCGACCTGGTCGAGCGCGGCACGGCGCACGTGTTCGACGTGCTGCAGTACCGGCAACCGGCGCGCGCCTTCGCGCTGCGCTTCGATGGCCAAGTGGTCGCCTACCTGAACCGCTGCCTGCACGTGCCCACCGAGATGGACTGGCAGCCCGGCGTCTTCCTCGACACCGGCAAGGAATACATCCTCTGCGCGACCCACGGCGCCGCGTACGAGCCGCACACCGGGCGCTGCGCCGGCGGCCCCTGCGGGCGTGGCAAGCTCACCGCGATAGAGACCTTCGAGCGCGACGGTCAGGTGTATTGGTATCCTTCTCGTGACACACAACCTGCCTTCGCCGACTGACGCCAACGGTGCGGGCCACAAGGCGCCCATGACCACTTCCGATGACACCCCGGGCGCTGCTCCAAGCGCCTCGCCCCATGCCACGTCGACCACCGGTGCGAGCACCGTCCCCGGCACCAGCGCCTGGGACGGCGTCGCTCAGACCTTCGCCCGCGACTACCTTAGCGACCGCCGCACCGAGCGGCGCTGGCGCGTGTTTTTCCGCCTGGCGTGGTTGCTGGTGTTCGGCCTGATCGCAGGGTCGCTGGTCGCCTCGCGCGGCCACGGCAACGTTCCGGCCGGCCCGCACACCGCGCTGATTGAGGTGCGCGGCGAGATCGCTGCCGGGGCCGAAGCCAGCGCCGAGAACCTGTTCCCGGGCTTGAAGTCCGCGTTCGAAGACGCCGGCGCAATGGCCGTGGTGCTGCGCTTCAACTCGCCCGGCGGCAGCCCGGTGCAAAGCGGCCTGATCAACGACGAGATCCGCCGACTGAAGGCTTTGCACAAGAAGAAGGTCTATGCGGTCGTCGAAGAAACCTGTGCCTCCGGCGCGTACTACATTGCCGTGGCCGCCGATGAAATCTACGCCGACAAGGCCAGCGTGGTGGGCTCCATCGGCGTGCTGATGGACAGCTTCGGCGCTGTCGGCGCGATGGAGAAGCTGGGCATCGAACGCCGCCTCATCACGGCCGGCGAAAACAAGGGCATCGGCGATCCGTTCTCGCCGCTGCCGCCGAAGCAGCGCGCATACCTGCAAACCACCATCGATCAGATCCACCAGCAGTTCATTGCGGTCGTGAGGGAAGGCCGCGGCAAGCGCCTGAAGGAAACCGGCGACACCTTCAGCGGCCTGTTCTGGAACGGCGAGCAGGCGCTGGAGAACGGCCTGATCGACCACCTCGGCAGCCTTGACTATGTGGCGCGCGAGGTCATCAAGGCCGAAGAAGTGATCGACTACACGCCGAAGGAGAATGTGGCCGAGCGCCTCGCCAAGCGCTTCGGCGCGTCGGTCGGCGCGGGGGCGGTGAAAGCCCTCCAAGGCATCAGCGCAATTCGCTGAACCTGTCACCGCGCAGCACGAGGGAATCCCGGGGCCAGCAACCGAAAAGGAACGACATGGATGCATTGATCCTCTCCCGCATGCAGTTCGCGGCGAACATCACGTTTCACATCCTGTTCCCGACCATCAGCATTGCGCTCGGCTGGTTGTTGCTGTTCTTCCGCCTGCGCTGGCTCAAAACGCGCACCGGTGCCGACCCGGCCGCCGCTCAGGGCTGGCTCGACGCCTACCGCTTCTGGACCAAGGTGTTCGCGCTGACCTTTGCGCTCGGCGTGGTCAGCGGCATCACCATGAGCTTCCAGTTCGGCACCAACTGGCCAGGCTTCATGGAGCGCGTGGGCAACATCGCCGGGCCTTTGCTCGGCTACGAGGTGCTGACCGCGTTCTTCCTGGAGGCCGGCTTCCTCGGCATCATGCTGTTCGGCCATGGCCGGGTCAGCGAACGGGTGCACCTGATGGCGTCGTTCTTCGTCGCCTTCGGCACCACGCTGTCGGCGTTCTGGATCATCGCGCTGAACTCGTGGATGCAAACGCCAGCCGGCTATGAAGTCATCGCTGGCACGTACCACGTGAAGAGCTGGGTCGAGGTGATCTTCAACCCGTCGTTCCCTTACCGCTTCACGCACGTGCTGCTGGCCTCGGCGCTGACCTGCGCGTTCCTGCTGACCGGCCTGAGCGCCTGGCAGGTGCTGCGTGGCGTGGGGCAGCGCTCGGCACCGAGGGTGATGCGCGTGGGCCTGACGCTCGCGGCGTTCGCGATCCCGCTGCAGATCATCGCCGGCGATGCGCATGGGCTGAACACCCTCGAGCACCAGCCTCAGAAGGTCGCCGCGATGGAGGGCGTGTGGGAGACCGAGCGGGGCGCACCGTTGCTGCTGTTCGCCATTCCCGACAACGCGCAGCGCATGAACCACTTCGAGGTGAAGGTGCCGAAGCTCGCGAGCCTCATCCTCACCCACGACATCGACGGCGAGATCAAGGGCCTGAACGAGTTCGAGGGCAGGCACCCGCCGCCGCTGCCGATCTTCTTTGCGTTTCGCATCATGGTTGGCGTGGGGATGTTGATGCTCGCCACGAGCTGGGCCGGCTGGTGGCTGTACCGCCGTGCCGGTTGGCGCACAGCCGCCCTGCCGCGTGCGCTGCTGTGGCTGTTCGCGGGCATGACGTTCTCGGGCTGGGTGGCCACCGTGGCCGGCTGGTACGTGACCGAGATCGGCCGCCAGCCGTTCATCGTGTACGGGCTGGTACGCACCGCTGACGTGGTGACGCAAAACCCACCCGGCATGATCGGCGCGACGCTGGCGCTCTACGTCACGCTGTACCTCGCGCTGATTGCAGCCTACGTGAGCGTGCTGAAGTACATGGCCGAGAAGCCCGAAGAGGTGCTCGCAGTCGAAGCGGCCGAGCGCGCGGGCACGCCGGTGGGCGCGGCCACGTCGCCGGTGATGCCGGCAGGGAATGCTGCATGAGCGTCATGAGCTTCGACAGCATGCTGCCCGTCATCTTCATGGCGCTGATGGGCGTCGCGATGCTGATTTACGTGGTGAGCGACGGCTACGACCTTGGCGTGGGCATGCTGATGCACCGCGCCACACCGGCCGAGAAAGACGTGATGGTCGCCTCCATCGGCCCGTTCTGGGATGCGAACGAAACCTGGCTCGTGCTCGGCGTGGGCATCCTGCTCGTGGCGTTCCCAAAGGCGCACGGCGTGGTGCTCGGCGAGCTGTACCTGCCGGTCACGCTGATGCTCGTCGGCCTGACCTTGCGCGGCGTGGCGTTCGACTTCCGCGTCAAGGCCAAGGACACGCACAAGACCACGTGGGACCGGCTCTTCTTCGCCGGCTCGGTGCTCGCGTCGGTCTCGCAGGGCTGGATGCTCGGGCGCTACATCAGCGGCTTCGGCGAGGGCTGGAACTACCCGGTCTTCGCTGCGGCAATCGCCATCGCGCTGCCGATGGCCTATGCGTTGATGGGCGCGACCTGGCTCGTGATGAAGACGGAAGGCGAGTTGCAGGAGCGCGCCATCGGCTGGGCCAAGATCGCCTGGGGGCCGATGGTGGTGGGCATGGTGCTCATCTCCATGGCCACGCCGTGGATCAGCGCCACGGTGCGCGAGCGCTGGTTCGCGCTGCCCGAGATCATTGCGCTGATGGCCATCCCGCTGATGACCGGCGTGGCGTTGCTCGCGGTGCGCGCACTGCTCAACTCGCAAGCGGTGCGCGGGGCCGAATGCTGGGTGCCGTTCGTGCTGCTCATCATGGTCTTCGTGCTCGGCTTCCTGGGCCTGGCGTACAGCATCTACCCGTTCGTGGTGATCGACAAACTCACCATCTGGCAAGCCGCCAGCAGCCCCGAGGCGCTGAAGGTGATCCTCTTCGGCACCTGCATTTCGGTGCCGGCGATTGCCGCGTACACGGTGTTTTCGTACCGGGTGTTCCGGGGGAAGACGGGGGAGTTGAAGTACGCGTGACGGGGCGCGTGTTTGAGTTTGGCGCGCCGACTTGACAGCCCGTCAGCTGATGGCGCTGCGGGCGTGTGGCACGTCCAGCCCTTCCGCCACCGCGATGCGCTCCAGCGCCTGCTCGAACAACGCGCGCGCCGAGCCGGCCACTTCGGCCAAGTAGGCGTGAAGTTGCGCGTCGGCCGGGCTGCGGCTGGTGCAGTCGGTGCTGTAGGCCTCGAACGCCGACAACTGCATCACCAGTTCGGCCACGTGGCGCGGGCATTCGCACGCCACGGTGGACGACGCTGCGGCGAACTGCGCCAATGCTTCGTCATCGAACCGGCGCGGCGGCGCCGGCGAGCGCAGCAGCGGCGCAGCAGCGGGCGCGCCCGAAGAATGACCGAGCGGGGCCAGCAGCGCATGCAGGTCGTGGGCTGCCAGCGGTGCACGGAACAATGCGACACCGGCATCGCGCAGGCGCTGCAACACGGGCTCGGCTGCGAACCCGTAGACCACCGCCAGTCGGGGCACCTGCGAGCCGGCGGGCCAGCCATCGGCCAGCTCCAGCACCTGCTCGGTCGCATCGGGCTGCAGCGACGCCAGTTGCACCAGCAGTACATCGGCCGCAGGCGGCAGCGCACCGGCTCGGCCACTCGCCGTGCGGCCGCTCAACACCGAGAGTGCCTGCGGCAGGTCACCGAAAGTGGCCGCGACATGCGCGCCTGCCCATGCCATGGCGCGCTGCCCGTTGCCCTCTGCAAGGCGCCGCGCCAGGCTGCGGCCCACGACCACCAGTGACAAGGTCGCGGCGCGCGCCGCAGAAGGAGGCGCCTCGACGCCACGCACCGCCGCAAGCGCGCGCAGCGCCTCCAGCGATTCGCGGGCAACCGTGCCGATGGCATGGCCCATGTCGACCAGTTGCTTGATCAGCACCAGCCGCTCCACGTCGAGCGGTGAGTACAGCCGCTGGCCGGATGCGGCGCGCGCCGGGCCGACAACTTCATAGCGCCGCTCCCAGACCCGCAGCGTGGCCACGGGAATGCCGGCCATGCGGGCTGCTGCCCCACTGCGGCAGCCCACGCCGTACGGGGCGGCACGGCCACTTGAGTTGAACGAAGGTTGGGACGACATTGAACCGTATTTGACTCTTTTTTCTTCGCTAGCGCTCACCCATATCGGGACAAAGCCTGACCATCCCGGTTGAAATCAGACCGTTTGCTATAGTCAGCGAGTCATTCCAGCACCAAAGTGCACTTCCCTCAACCGACCTCGAGACACGCCATGACCACCAGCCGCCGCCAGTTCATGATGACCATCGCCACCACCGGTGCCGCGCTCGCCGCCACCGGCCAGGCCATGGCACAGGCCAAGCTCGACGAGAAAGATCCGCAGGCCGTGGCACTCGGCTACGCAGCCGACACAACCAAGGTCGATGCGAAGAAGTACGCCAAGCACGACAACGCGCAACAGTGCGGCAACTGCGCCCTGTTCCAGGGCAAGCCGGCTGACGCGGCGGGCAACTGCCCGCTGTTCGCTGGCAAACAAGTCAACACCAAAGGCTGGTGCAGCGCATGGGCCAAGAAGGCCGGCTGACACCAGCCGTGCCCGGCTTTCGGGGCAACAAGGCGGGGCTGCCGAGCAAGCCTTGCGTGCAGTGCGGCCGCACCATGACCTGGCGCCGCGCGTGGGCCAAGAACTGGGCTGACGTGAAGTACTGCTCCGACCGCTGCCGAGCCCAAGCCCGATGACGGCCCAGCTCGGCAACGCAAACGGCGCGACGAACACGCTCGTGCTGGTGCTGGGTGACCAGCTCAGTCACGCCAACCCGGCGCTCGCCGGTATCGATGCCCGCACCGACGCGGTGTTGATGATCGAAGCGCCCGGCGAAGCCACCCACGTGTGGAGCCACAAGGCGCGCGTCACACTGTTCCTGTCGGCCATGCGGCACTTCCGCGACGAGCTTCGTGCGCGTGGGTTCACGGTGCACTACGTTGCTTTGAGTGACAGCGCCGAGCCGGCACTGGCTTCGCGATTGCGAGATCAGCTGCGTGCACTCAACCCCGAAGTCGTTCGCGTGGCCGAGCCCGGCGAGTGGCGCCTGGCGCAAGACATTGCGCAGACCTGCGCTGCGGCGTCCACCCCACTCCGGGTCATCGACGACACCCACTTCATGTGCTCGCGCGCCGAGTTCACGCGCTGGTCGCAGCGCTACGGGCGGCAGTTGCGCATGGAGTTCTTCTACCGCGAAATGCGGCGTACCCACCGCGTATTGCTCGACGACGCGGGCGAGCCCGAAGGCGGTGCGTGGAACTTTGATGCCGACAACCGCAAGCCCTACCCGAAGGCCGGGCCGGGGTTGATCCCACCCCATGAATCGTTCGCGCCCGACGCCATCACCCATGAGGTGATGGCCGAGGTCGAGCAGCGCTTCGCCGCGCACCCCGGCACGCTGGCGCACTTCGCCTGGCCGGTGTCGCGCGCGCAGGCGCTGCTGGCGCTCCACACCTTCATCCACGCGCGCCTGCCGAACTTCGGCGACCACCAGGACGCGATGTGGGCCGGCACACCCTTCGGCTGGCATTCACTGCTGTCCACCAGCCTGAACCTGCACCTGCTCGACCCGCGCGAAGTGGTCGAAGCGGCCGAGGCCGCATACCGCGCCGGCCGTGCGCCGTTGGCCAGCGTGGAAGGTTTCATCCGCCAGGTGCTGGGCTGGCGCGAGTTCATTCGCGGCGTGTACCAGTTGGACATGCCCGACATGACTGATGCGAACCACCTGCACGCTACGCGCGCCCTGCCGGCCTGGTACTGGACTGGCGCAACAAGCATGGCCTGCGCCCGTGACGCCATCGAGCAGACGCTTCGCCACGGCTACTCGCATCACATCCAGCGGCTCATGGTGACCGGCCTGTTCGCGCTGCTGGCCGAGATCGACCCGAAGCAGGTGGCGGCGTGGTTTCTCGCGGTGTATGTCGATGCGGTCGAGTGGGCCGAACTCCCGAACGTGGCCGGCATGGCGCTGTACGCCGATGGCGGGCGCTTCACGAGCAAGCCGTACGTGGCCTCGGGTGCGTACATCGACCGCATGAGCAACCACTGCGCGGCTTGCCACTACGCGCCGACCGCGAAAGACGCCGCCAAGCGCAGCAAGCCGACCTGCCCGTACACGGTGCTTTACTGGAACTTCCTCGACCGCCACGAGAGTGCGCTTGCCGCGAACCCGCGCACCGCGCTGATGGCGAAGAACGTGGCGCGTTTGAGCGCCGAAGCCCGCAGTGCCTTGCGCGTGGATGCGCAGGCCGTGTTCGACCGGCTCGACGTTCTCTGATCCGGGTTGAGCCGGGTAAATCAGGCCTTCGGGCGGCTCATCAAAAGCTGCTTCTCGACCTGCTCCGGTGCCATCGCGCCCGGCACCCGCTTGCCGTCTTCGAACACCAGCGCGGGCGTGCCGTTGACCTTGTGCTTCTTGCCGAGCGCGGCATTGCGCAGCAGCGCGCCGGTGTCGCACTGGCCCATGTTGCGCGCGGGGGCCACGCCGTTGATCATCCACTCGCGCCACGCTGCGCTGTTGTCTTTCGCGCACCAGATGTTGCGCGACTTTTCCGGCGAATCGCCGCCCAGAATCGGGTACAGGAAGGTGTAGACGGTCACGTCCTTCACCTGCTGCATTTCTTTCTCGAACTTCTTGCAGTAGCCACAGTTCGGGTCGGCGAACACCACCAGCTTGCGCGCACCGGTGCCCTGTTTCCAGACGATGGCGTCTTTCAGCGGCAGGGCCGCGAAGTCGATGGCGGTGAGCTTGGCCACCCGCGCTTCGGTCAGGTTGCTGCGCGAGCGCGTTTCGATCATCTGGCCTTCGATGATGTGGTCGCCGCGCTCGTCGGTGTAGACGATCTCGGTGCCGATGCGCACCTCGAACAAGCCCGGGATCGGGGTCTTCGAGACCTCGTCGATCTTCGGGAAATCGGGCAGCCGCTCGGCGATGTTCTTGCGGATCAGCGCTTCATCGGCGGCGGCCGGCACGGCCACCGACGCTACGAGCAGCACCGCCACGGCGAGCGCGCAGCGGGTGGCGCCGAAAGACTGGATGCGGGTGCGAAAGAGAGGGTTCATGCAGGTACTTTCAAGGCGTTCGGGTCGGCTCAGGCACGCAGGGCCTGAGCCGTCAGCCAGCGCTTCAACGGCGAGAGCCGGTTGACGAGACTCAGCCCGCGGTTGCGAAGTTCCCGTACCGTCGGCGAGGGTTCGGCGAACAGGTTCAGCAGACCATCGGTGACCTGCCCCATGGCCCACGTGGGCGCGGCGCGCTCTCGGGTGTAGCGGCGCAGCAGCCTCTCGTCGCCGAGATCGCGCCAGACTTCGCGCTGCTCGATCACGCGGGTCAGCGCAGCCACGTCGGCCAGGCCCAGGTTCAGGCCCTGCCCGGCGAGTGGGTGAACCACATGCGCGGCGTCGCCCAGCAGCACCCAGCCCGGGCCTGCCCAGGCTTGCGCGCGAGCGTGCATCAGTGGCCAGCTGGCGCGCGCTGATTTGATCGTCAGTTCGCCGGCTTCGGCGTGGGTCGCCTGCATCAGAGCCTGCTCGAAGGCCGCGTCGTCGGCCGCCAGCAACTCGGCGGCGCGCGCCTCGGGCACCGACCACACCAGCGCGTACGAGTGGCCGGGTGCGGGCGTGTCGAACGGCAGCAAGGCCAGCACGTCGGGCGAGCCGAACCACTGCCGCGCCATGCCCTGATGGGCGCGCGGGCTGGTCAGGCGCGCAGCGATGGCGCGGTGACCGTAGTCGTGGCGGTCGAACGCCACGCCGAGCGCTGCGCGGGCCGGCGAGTCCTTGCCGTCACACAGCGCGGTGAGCGCGGCCTGCACTTCGGTGCTGCCGTTGACCACGGTGATGTGCGGCGCGAAGCGCACCGCCTGTGCCAGTTCGCGCTCGAGCACGGCGGCATCGGTGATCCATGCCAGCGCGCTCACCCGCTGCTGCCAAGCCGAGAAGTCGAGTGAGGCGGGCGCGGCGTCGCCTAGCACGTGCATGTCGAGCACTGGCGTGGCGGCGTGCGCGGGCAGTGCGTCCCAGACCCTCAGGCTGCTCAGCAGCGCCACCGATGAAGCGTTCAGCGCATAGGCCCGGACATCGGGTGCGGCATCGGCACGAGGGGTGTCGGCACGAGAGGCATCGGCGCTGGACGTTTCGGCTCTAGACGTGTCGGCGCGCAAAGCCACGCGCAGGCCCAACCGCGCAAGCGACAGCGCGAGGCTGCGCCCCACGATGCCCGCGCCGAGCACCTGCACATCGAATCGTTCCATGCCCCGGATTGTAGGGAGCGGCCGATGACCTCACGGGTGGAGCAAAGGCACAATCGCCCTCCTGTTGCAACGGCCCCTGGGAGAGTGTTTTGAACGATGCGCAAGGTGATGTTCCGGTGCGGGTGCACTCGCTTCACGTGTACCCGGTGAAGTCGTGCGCCGGCATCGATGTGGCCGAGGCGCTGGTGATCGAGACCGGGCTCGAGTTCGACCGCGCCTGGATGCTCGTCGACGCGCAGGGCCGGTTCGTCACACAGCGCACCTTGCCGCGCATGGCGCTGGTGCGCACCGAGTTGAAGACCTTCGAGCTGGTGTTGCGCGCACCCGGCATGCTGGCGCTGCACCTGAAGCTCGACACGGTCGAGAAGCCGGTGCGCGTGGCGGTTTGGAACGACGAGGTGGCCGCCTACGACATGGGCGATCTGTGTGCCCAGTGGTTCACCGATTTCCTCGGCCAGACGCTCCGCCTGGTGCGCTTCGACCCCGAACAGAAGCGCCTGTCCGAGCGGCGCTGGACGGGCCCGCTAGAGGCCGAGAACGCGTTCACCGATGGCTACCCGATGCTCGTCGCATCGGTCGCTGGCCTGGCCGAGTTGAACCGCCGCCTCGAAGCGGCCGGCCACGCGCCGGCCGCGATGGCGCGCTTTCGCCCGAACATCGTGCTCGATGGCCTGGACCCGCACGGCGAAGACGCACTCGACGAGATCGTGTTCGACACGCCCGAGGGGTCGATTCGGCTGAAGCTCGTCAAACCGTGCGTGCGCTGCCCGATCCCCGACGTGAACCCCGCGACCGCCGAGACCGGCCACGCGGTGGGCGACACGCTGACCACCTACCGCGCCGATGCAAGGCTTACCGGCGCGATCACCTTCGGCATGAACGCGGTGATCGTCGAAGGCATCGAGCGCACGCTGCGTGCGGGCATGACCGGTGCAGCCACGTTCGCTTTCGCCTGATCCAGTCGACTGACCGCGTCGACCCATCCGCAACCACTGCCCGATGCACCGCCTCAAGACCTGGCAGCTGCTCGCCACCTGCGTGCTCACCTGGGGCACGACCTGGCACGTGATCACCTACCAGATCGGCCACACGCCACCCGAGGTGGGCGTGGCGCTGCGCTTCGGCCTGGCCGCGATGTTGGTGCTGGGCTGGTGCGCCTGGCGCGGCGTGCCGCTGCGCTTCGGGCCAGTCGACCACGCGCGCTTTGTGGTGCAGGGCGGCTTCATGTACGGCGTGTCGTATGTGTGCGTCTACCACGCTGAACAGCACGTGGCATCGGGGCTTGTGGCGGTCGGCTATTCGGCGTCGCCGCTGATCAGCGGGCTGGGTGCGCTGCTGCTGTTCGGGGTGGCGGTGACGCGGCGCTTCATCTGGGGCGGCGTGCTCGCCATGGCTGGCGTGGTGCTTATCTTCTGGCCCGAATTCGGCAAGGAGTTTGGCAAGGCCGCGCAGGGCGCGGGCACCGCCCTCGGGGTGGCGTTCACGGTCGCATCGGTCCTGCTGTCGACCATCGGCAGCCTGAGCGCGAGCCGCAACCGCACGCACCGCCTGCCCTTCTGGCCCGCGCTGGGCTTCGGCATGCTGTACGGCGCGGCGGCGGCGGCGCTGATCGCGTGGGTTCAAGGGCAGAGCTTTGCACTGCCGACGGTCGCCTCGTGGTGGGTGGCGCTGCTGTACCTGGCGCTGCTCGGGTCGGTGTTGACCTTCGCCTGTTTCCTGACTCTGCAAGAACGCATCGGCCCCGGCCCGGCGGGCAGCGTGGGCGCGCTCACGCCCTTGCTGGCGCTGGCAATGTCGGTCGCATTCGAGGGCTACGCGCCCGATGCGCTGACCGCCGCTGGCGCCGGGCTGGCGCTGCTCGGCAATGCGTTGATGCTGGGCCGCGCGAGCACGCGCGCCGGAAGGCTGAAGGCCGCTACAGCGGCTGCGGAGTGATCAAGCCCGCCGCAGCGGCAACGGAATGAACTCGGTCTCTCCAGGCACTTGACCCATGGTCTGGGCTTCCCAGGCGTCCTGCGCCTGAACCACGCGTTCTTTCCGGCTGGAGACGAAGTTCCACACGATGAAGCGGTGGCCGAGCGGTGCCCCGCCGACGAGCACGACGCGCCCGCCCTGCGCTGCCGCAAGCCGCGGCTCGGTGCCGGCCGGCAGCACCGCCAGCGTGTGGGCCGGCACCTCGGCACCGTCCAGCGTGAAGGCCTGATCGACGCCGTACAGCGCACGCTCCTCGGCGGCAGCCGGCACCGTGATGGGGGTGTCGCCGCCGCTTCCGAAATCGAAGTCGAGGTACAGCGTGGGCGACGAGGTGCGCACCGGCGAGCGCAGCCCGAAAGCTTCGCCCACCAGCACGCGCACGGTCACGCCCTCGATTTGTGCCGACGGAATGGCGCTGGCCCGCGTGTGCTCGAAACCCGGCGCGTCTTCTTCATGCTCTGCGGGCAGCGCCACCCACAACTGCAGCCCGTGGCTGCGCCGCACCACGCTCCGCAGGTCATCGGGGGTGCGCTCGGAGTGCACGATGCCGCGCCCCGCCGTCATCCAGTTGATCGCGCCGGGCTCGATGCGCTGCACCACGCCCGTGGAGTCGCGATGCATCATCGCGCCCTCGAAGAGATAGGTGACCGTTGCCAGGCCGATGTGCGGGTGCGGCCGCACGTCGTGGTTGTCGGCCGGCCCGGCGGTCACGGGGCCGAAGTGGTCGAAAAACACGAACGGGCCGACCGCCTGCTGCTGTGCCGAGGGCAGTGCTCGGCGCACCATGAAGCCACCGCCGAGGTCTTTGGTGTGCGTGGCAATCAAGGTGAACGCAGGCATGCGGTTCTCCGGTGGGTGGCGCGTGGGTGGCAGGTCCTGCGCATCATCGCGCAAGTTAAAATGGCAGGCTTACCTTTTCGCCCGGCTCCTTCAGAGCAACCCCGGGCGACCCACCTCAGAAAGCCCCGTCCATGAGCCTCAAATGCGGCATCGTCGGCTTGCCCAACGTGGGCAAGTCCACTCTGTTCAATGCCCTCACGAAGGCCGGCATCGCGGCGGAGAACTACCCGTTCTGCACGATCGAGCCGAACGTGGGCATCGTCGAGCTGCCCGACCCGCGGCTCGACGCGCTGGCGGTCATCGTCAAGCCGGAGCGCATCGTCCCGGCCATCGTCGAGTTCGTCGACATCGCAGGCCTGGTGGCCGGCGCGAGCAAGGGCGAGGGCCTGGGCAACCAGTTCCTCGCGCACATCCGCGAGACCGATGCGATCGTCAACGTGGTGCGCTGCTTCGATGACGAGAACGTCATCCACGTGGCCGGCAAGGTCGACCCGATCTCGGACATCGAAGTGATCCAGACCGAGCTGTGCCTGGCCGACATGAGCACCGTGGAGAAGGGGTTGCACCGTTACAACAAGGTGGCACGCTCTGGCGACAAGGAAGCGCAGAAGATCGTTGACGTGCTGACCAAGTGCATGGCGGCGCTGAACGAGGCCAAGCCGGTTCGCGGCATTGCGTTCAGCAAGGAAGAACTGGTGCTCGTGAAGCCGCTGTGCCTGATCACCGCGAAGCCCGCCATGTTCGTCGGCAACGTCGACGAGAGCGGCTTCGAGAACAACCCCTACCTCGACCGGCTGCGCGCCTACGCGGATGCCCAGAACGCGCCGGTGGTGGCGATCTGCGCCAAGACCGAGGCCGAGCTGTCCGAGATGAGCGACGAAGACAGGCTCATGTTCCTCGGCGAGATGGGCCAGACCGAGCCGGGCCTGAACCGCCTGATCCGCGCTGCGTTCAAGCTGCTGGGGCTGCAAACCTACTTCACCGCCGGCGTGAAGGAAGTGCGCGCCTGGACGATCCATGTGGGCGACACGGGGCCGCAGGCCGCCGGCGTGATCCACACCGACTTCGAGCGTGGCTTCATCCGCGCTCAGACCATCGCCTTCGACGACTTCATCGCCTTCAAGGGCGAGCAAGGCGCAAAGGACGCGGGCAAGATGCGCGCGGAGGGCAAGGAATACGTGGTCAAGGACGGTGACGTGCTGAACTTCCTGTTCAACGTTTGAGGCTCTGACAACCGGCGCAAGCCACCGATGTACCCGCTGCGCGAACGCCACCTCACGTGACTCCAGAGCTCGCTTCGGATCGGCCGGTTCACTGGCTCGCGGCCGCATTGCTGACCTTCACTGCCTACGTGTTGGCCGGGCTGGCGGCGCTGCCACTCGCCATTCCACCAGGCTATGCATCGCCGCTCTACCCGGCCGCAGGCGTGGCCCTGGCGAGCGTGTTGCTGTTCGGCCGGCGCATGCTGCCGGCGCTGGCGCTGGCCGCAGTCTTCGTCAACCTTTCGCTGGCGGCCGACCCCGCCCACCCCAGCCCGACCTCGCTGCTGCTGGCGCTGGCCATCGGCTGTGGCGCTTCGCTGCAGGCGTGGGCTGGCGCGCTCCTGGTGAAGCGTTTCACGCCGCAGCCTCTCACGCTCGGCGAACCACGCGAGGTGGTCGCGTTCCTTCTGGCCAATGCCGCGTCGTGCCTGGTCAGCTCGGCGGTGGGTAACGCGGCGCTGGTGTTCACGCAAACGGTGCCACTGGCCAAGCTGCCACTCAGCCTGGCCACCTGGTGGATCGGCGACCTGCTCGGCGTGCTCATTGCCACGCCGGTGCTTTTCACGCTGCTGGCGCGCCCGCGCGAGGCGTGGGCTCCGCGCCGCATGAGCGTGGGCCTGACGCTCACGCTCGTCACCGCGTTGCTTGCTCTGGGCGTGCGCCAGGTCGTGGCCTGGAGCCATGAGCGCCTGCGCACCGGCTTCGACCGCGACGCCACCAGCGCGACGCTCGCCCTGGCTGCGCAGTTGCAGCAACCCATCCATGCGCTGCGGGCCCTGCACGGTGTGTTCATCGCCTCCGACGACGTGACGCGTGACGAGATGCAGCTGGCCACCGAGGCCTGGCTGCATGACGGCGTACTGCAGGCGATAGGCTGGAGCGAGCGCGTGCAACGCGACAACCTGCCGCAGTTCGAAGCCAAGGCGCGCGCCAGTGGCCAGGCCGGCTTTGCGGTGTTCGACCGCACCGACTTGCCCGCCGCGCCGGGCGCAGGCCAATCGGCCACGTCAGACGCCGAGGTGATTGCGATGCGCTACGTCGAGCCCATGGCGACCAACGGCGGTGCGCTGGGGGTGAACGCGCTGTCCATTCCGGCAGCACGATCGGCGATCGAACAGGCGCGGCGCACGGGGGCACCCGTGGCCACGGCAGGTTTCCGGCTTACCCAGACACCCGGGCGGGCGACGATCTTCGACCCCGGTGTGGTGATCTACCAGGCGGTGTACAAGCCCGTGGCGCCGAGCCCGGCGCAGCGCTTGGAGGCAACCCGTGGGGTGGTGTTCGTGACGCTGCGCCCGAGCGAGCAGTTGAAGGGCCTGCTGGCCCAGGTGCCGGCTTACCTGAGCCTGTGCATCGTCGATACCAGCCCGGGTGCGCTGCTGCGCCGCCTGGCAGGCCGAGTGGGTTGCGAAGCCGATGCCATGCCGCTTCAGCACGTTCGTGGCGTCGAATTCGCCGGCCGTCAGTGGGAGTTGCGCGTGCAGGCCCGCCCGCAAGACCTGCCCGAATCGAGCAGCGCCGATGCCTGGCTCTTCTCGTTGGTGGGCCTGCTCTCCACGGCCATGCTCGGTGGCTTCCTGTTGATCGTCACAGGCCGCACGCGGCGCATCGAGACCGCCGTGCGCGAGCGCACGGCGGCATTGCAGGCCGAGGTTCACGACCGGCAGGTTGCCGAAGCAGCGCTGCGCGAGAGCGAGCAGCGCTTTCGCAACATCCTGAACAGCGTGCCCATCGGCGTGGTGTACACCGACTTGCAAGGCGGTGTGCGCCAAACCAACCCGCGCTATTGCACGCTCACCGGCTACACAGAAGCCGAGCTCGTCTCGATGAGCCTGGTCGACTACACCCACCCCGACGACGTGGCGCAAGACAACGAATTGCGCGAACAACTGGTGCGCGGCGACGTGCCCATGTTCAGGCGCCACAAACGCGTGATCACCCGCCAAGGCACCACCGTGTGGGTGCAGGCCACCGTGTCGTTGCTGCGCGATGCGAACGGCAAGCCACGCAGCATCGTCGGCGTGGTCGAAGACATCACCGAGCACATGAAGCTCGAGGAAGCCGAGCGCGCGCGCGAAGCAGCCGAGGCCTCGAACCGCGCGAAGAGCGAGTTTCTCTCGCGGATGAGCCACGAACTGCGCACGCCGCTGAACGCGATGCTCGGGTTCGCGCAACTGCTCGAACTCGACCAGCGTCACCCGCTCACTGCGGCACAACTGCCGTGGGTCACGCAAATCCAGCAGGCCGGCTGGCACCTGCTGGAGATGATCAACGACGTGCTCGACCTGTCGCGCATCGAGTCGGGCAACGTGCGGCTGAAGATCGAAACGCTGGTCATCGGCGATCTGCTGTCGGCCACGCTGGCGCTGGTAGAAGGCGATGCGCGCAGCCGCAACATCCGCATCTCACAGGAAATGGCCGATGGCGCTCACACACTGGTGGGCGACGCCACGCGCGTGAAGCAGATCCTGACCAACCTGCTGAGCAACGCAGTGAAGTACAACGCCGAGTCGGGGCGCGTGCACATCGGGTGCCGGATGAGCAGCGCGGACACGGTGGAGATCGCCGTCACCGACACCGGCCTGGGCATGACGCCGCAACAGCTCGCCGAGCTGTTCCAGCCCTTCAACCGGCTCGGCCGCGAACGCTCTACCCAGCCCGGAACGGGCATAGGCCTCGTGATCAGCCAGCGCCTGGCGGAGTTGATGGGCGGCACGCTCCGCGCCCGCAGCGTGGCCGGGCAGGGGTCGTCCTTCATCCTGCGCCTGCCGTGTTCGCCCGACCCCGACACGGTGCGCTCCGACCTCGTCGACCTGGCCACCGAACCGGCCGCCTACCACCGCCGGCTGGTGCACTATGTGGAAGACAACGAGACCAACGTCGAGGTGATGCGCGGCATCCTGGCGCAGCGGCCACAGGTCGAACTGCAGGTCACGATGACCGGCACAGCCGGGCTCGCGGCCATCCGCGCACGCGTGCCCGACCTGCTGCTGCTCGACATGCACCTGCCCGACATGAACGGCATCGACCTGCTGCGTGCGCTGCAAGCCGACGTTCGCACCGCCGGCATCCCGGTGGTCGTGGTCTCGGCCGATGCGCTGGCCCAGCAGATTGCCGAGGCCTTCGCCGCAGGCTGCAGCCACTACCTGACGAAGCCGGTCAGTGTGTCGGAGTTGCTGGCGGTGGTGGACAACTTGCTGGCGCAGTCAGAGTCGCGGTTCGGGTGAACCGCCGGAAGACCACGAGCCGCGAGGAGCCGCGATGGCACGCATTCACGACCTGCTTCGCACCGAGTTGCCCATCATCCAGGCGCCGATGGCCGGCGTGCAAGGCCACGCGCTGGCGGTGGCGGTCTCGAACGCCGGCGGCCTGGGCTCGCTGCCGGCCGCGCTGCTGGCACTCGACGCCTTGCGCCAGGAACTGACCGCGCTGAAGGCGCAGACCGCACGCCCGTTCAACGTCAACTTCTTTTGCCATGAAGCGCCTGCACCCGATGCCGAGCGCGATGCCGCCTGGCGCGCGGCGCTCGCGCCGTACCACGCCGAGTTCGGTGTCGATGCGGCCGTCCTGACCGTGGCCACCGGCCGCGCGCCATTCAGCGAGGCGCTGGCCGACCTCGTGGCCGAGTTCGAGCCGCCGGTCGTGAGCTTTCACTTCGGCCTGCCGAGTGCTGCACTGATGCAGCGCGTGCGAGTCTCCCGCGCGGTGATCCTGTCGTCGGCGACCACGCTCGACGAAGCGCTGTGGTTGGAGGCGAACGGCGCCGATGCCGTCATTGCGCAGGGACTGGAGGCCGGTGGCCACCGGGGCATGTTCCTCGGTGACGACATCTCGACCCAAGTCGGCACATTCGCGCTGCTGCCGCAACTCGTGCGGGCCTTGCGCGTGCCGGTGATCGCGGCCGGGGGCATTGCCGATGCGCAAGGCGTGGCCGCCGCAATGGCACTGGGTGCGGCCGGCGTTCAAGTCGGCACCGCCTACCTGCTGTGCCCAGAGGCCACCACGAGCGCCGTGCACCGTGCCGCCCTGCAAAGCGCTGCGGCGGGGTGCACCGCGCTGACGAACCTGTTCACCGGTCGGCCGGCACGCGGCATCGTGAACCGTGCCATGCGCGAGCTGGGGCCGATGAGCCGGGCCGCCCCGGCATTCCCGCTCGCCACCGGCCTGATGGCGCCGCTGCGCGCGAAAGCCGAGGCTCTGGGCCGCGGTGACTTCTCGCCGCTGTGGGCGGGTCAGAACACGAGCGGCTGCCGGGCGGTGCCGGCTGCGCAACTCACGCGGGAACTGGCTGCCGGCTTGCCGGCGCGTTGACCGGCTGCGCTGCGCTGGCAACGACCGAGCCGGGCGCCTGCTCGCCGCCGAGCGCGTCGATCAAGTCGGCGATCAGCGGGGCCAACTCGCCGGTGGCGATGGCGGCGTTCGCATCGAACGCGTCGTCGGCCTTGTCGCCACGGCCCGGGGCTTCCATCACCACGTCGAGCAGCGCGATCTTCTTCAGCTGCAGCGCGTCGGTCAGCACGAACGACACCCGGTCGCGCCAGGTGAGCGCCAGGCGCGTGGGCAGCTTGCCTGCCGCGATGTGCTGGCGTACTTCGTCGGTGTCGAGCGGGTGGCGCGCGTAGCGCACGACCGACTTCATCTCGTCAGCCGACTTCAACTCGCACTCGCGGTCCACGGTGAACGGCGGCGCGGCCGAGCCATCGAGCAGCCACGCCGCCATCACCGCAGCAGGCGACTCTGCGGTGTGCACCAGCATCGGCACCAGGCTTTCGAGCGACTTGACGAGCAGCGTCACCACCTGGTCGGCCTTCGAGACGCTGCCGGCATCGATCATCAACAGCTGGTGCTTGACGTCGACCCACACCGGCACCGCAGCCTGCTTCGTGAAGGCGAGCGGCAGCAGGTCGAGCATGGCCTCGTCGCGAAGCGCCTTCGTCTGCTTCTTTCCCGGCTTGCGGCCGGTGGTCTGCTCGATGTGCAGCGCGCGTTCCTCGGCACGGCGCTTCACGACCGAAGCCGGCAGCACCTTCTGCTCGATGGCCAGCTTCATCAGCCACTGGCCGGCCACGGTTTCGACGAGCGGGCCGTGCGCGCTGCCGCGTGGCGCGGTCCAGCCAAGCGACAGGGGTTGGGTGGGGCCGCAAGGCACGAACGCCGCTTTGGCCAGGCTCTCTTCGACTTGGGCGACTGCGGCAGACCAGCCGGCGGCGATGCGATAGACGATCAGATTCTTGAACAAGTACACCTCGGAGATTCATTGAAACCGGGCCCGCAACAGACCCGGAAAGACCACCCATTGTCCACGCGGTGACGCACCGACACCGGCCTCATCTTGCACGCGCCGAGCCGTATTTGCCGGTCGAAAACCGGGAATCAGCACTCTTCCTTGTCGAGTGCTAATATGAACGGAACTGAAAAGGAGTTCAGCGTGTCTGTAGCTTCCATGAACACCACCGCCGCCTTGACCGTCCGTGACCCGTGGGCCCTGGTGCCTTCGCTGGGCAACCTCGACGCCTATATTTCGGCCATCAATCGCGTGCCATTGCTCACCCACGAGGAAGAGTTGAATGCCGCGCGCCGTCTGCGCGAAAGCGGCGATATCGACGCCGCCGGAAAGCTGGTGCTGTCGCACCTGCGCCTGGTGGTCTCGATCTCGCGCAAGTACCTCGGCTACGGCCTGCCCCACGGCGACTTGATCCAGGAAGGCAACATCGGCCTGATGAAGGCTGTGAAGCGCTTCGACCCCGACCAGGGCGTGCGTCTCGTGAGCTACGCGATGCACTGGATCAAGGCCGAGATCCACGAGTACATCCTGAAGAACTGGCGCATGGTCAAGGTGGCCACCACGAAGGCCCAGCGCAAGCTGTTCTTCAACCTGCGCTCGATGAAGCAGAACCTGAAGAACGATGCCGCCGACGTCGACACGCACCGTTCCACGCTGACGCAGGGTGAAGTCGACACCTTGGCACGCACGCTGAACGTGAAGCGCGAGGAAGTGCTCGAGATGGAAACCCGCCTCTCGGGCGGCGACGTGGCGCTGGAGCCGCAAACCGACGACGGCGAAGAAAGCTATGCGCCCATCGCGTACCTGGCCGATGACGCCAGCGAGCCAAGCCGCGTGCTCGAAGCGCGCAACCGCGACTGGCTGGCCGGCGATGGCATCGCGCTGGCGCTCGACGCGCTCGATGCGCGCAGCCGCCGGATCGTCGAAGAGCGCTGGCTGAAGGTCAACGACGATTCATCCGGCGGCATGACGCTGCACGAGCTGGCCAGCGAGTACGGCGTGAGTGCAGAACGCATTCGCCAGATCGAGGTGGCGGCGATGAAGAAGATGCGCAAGGCGCTGGCCGAATCGGTCTGACACGAGACAGGCATGGCCTGCCGAAAACAGAACAGCCCTTCGGGGCTGTTTTCAATGCGGGATCACGCGGGCGCGAGCAGCGCCTTCAAGTCGGTGGTCAGTGCCTCGACACCGCCACCATAACGCTCGAACAGGCGCACCTTGCCGTTGCCGTCGAGGATGTACGAGCCGGCCGTGTGGTCCATCGTGTAGCTGCCTTCGGTCTTGCCGGGCACCTTGGCGAAGAAAACCTTGAACTCTTTCGCGGCAGCGAGCGTCTGCTCCGGCGTGCCGCGCAGGGCCACGAAGCTCGGGTCGAAACTGGCCATGTAGGCCTTCAGGATCTCGGGTGTGTCGCGCTCCGGATCGATGCTCACGAACAGGCCCTGTACCCGCTCGCCGTCGGCGCCAAGCGCCTTCTTGACCTGGGCGAGTTCCACCATGGTGGTCGGGCACACGTCGGGGCATTGGGTGTAGCCAAAGAACACGACCACCACCTTGCCCTTGAAGTCGTCCAGCGTGCGCGGCTTCCCGTACTGGTCGGGCAGCGACAGGCTGCGCGCGTATTCGGCGCCGGTGATGTCGATGCCGCGGAACTGCGGCGCTGCCGATGGCGCGGAGGCCTTGTCGCACGCGGCAATGCCAGCGGCCAACAACACCGCCGCGCACAGGGCGGCGGATCGTTCAAACCATGCAGACCTGGCGTCAGGGCTTGCGCTCTTGATGTTCATACGGACCCTTCGAGGAGCGGCATCAGGTAGTGGTCGAGCAGCAGTGCCGCGAACAGCAGCGACAGGTACAGGATCGAATATCGGAAGGTCTTGCGCGCCAGCGTGTCGGAGTAGTTGCGCCACAGCTTCCACGCATGGGCAATGAAGACGGCGTTCAGCGCGATGGCGGCCACCAGGTAGATCCAGCCGTTCATGCCGGTGACGTAGGGCAGCAGCGTGCCGGCGAACAGAACCAGCGTGTACAGGAACACATGCAGCCGCGTGAATTCGGCACCGTGCGTGATGGGCAGCATCGGCAGGCCCGACTTGCGATAGTCCTCGGCGCGGTACAGCGCCAAGGCCCAGAAGTGCGGCGGCGTCCACAGGAAGATGATGAGGCACATGATGAGCGCCTCGTAACCCACCTCGCCACGGATCGCGGCCCAGCCGAGTACCGGCGGCATGGCGCCCGAGGCACCGCCGATCACGATGTTCTGCGGCGTCATCGGCTTGAGCACCACGGTGTAGATGATCGCGTAGCCCACGAAGGTGGCCAGCGTGAGCCACATCGTCAGCGGGTTGACCACCGTGTAGAGCAAGGCGCCCCCTGCGGCACACAGCAGGGCAGAAAAGGTGAGCGTCTGGGCGTTGCTGAGCTGGCCACGTGCGGTCGGCCGCCAAGAGGTACGCGCCATGCGCGCATCGATGTGTTGTTCAACGAGACAGTTGAACGCCGCCGCCGCCGCCGCCACGAGCCAGATGCCGACAAACGCGGCGCCGGCGACGCGCCAGTCGGGCAGGCCGGGAACGGCGAGCAGCATGCCGATGACGGCGCAGAACACGATGAGTTGCACCACCCGCGGCTTCGTCAGCGCGTAGAACTGGCGGGCGCGCGACGGCAGCGACGTGCTGGCCAGCGGAGGGTGGGCAACGGTATTGGTCATGGTGAACGGCGCATTTTACGGAGCCGGGCGCAAGCGCCTTCGGTGCGTGGCCGGCGCTGGCGTCGGCACCGGTACCGCCGTGGGCACCACCGCGTTGGATTGCCGGGCGCGGGCAAGCAGCACCGCCAGCAGCGTGATCAGCGCAGCAGCGCCACCGGTGTGGGCCACCGCTGCGAGCAGCGGCCAGCCGAGCAGCACGTTGCCCAAGCCGCTGGCGAGCTGCCACCCGGCCACACAAAGGAGCCCGAGCGCCCAACGCTGCAGCGCGCGCGCGCCCGTGGCGTGCAGGCGCCAGGCCAGCAACAGCAGCGCTGCCAGCACGACGTACGCCATCAGCCTGTGGGTGTAGTGGATGGCCGTGAGCGCGGCGAAGGGCAGGTAGCCGCCGTCCTTGCCGGCGCCGAGTTCGCGCAGCAAGGTGAAGCCGTGGTCGAAGTCCATCGGCGGCCACCAGTGCCCCTGGCAGGTGGGGAACTCGCTGCAGGCGAGCACGGCATAGTTGGTGCTGACCCAGCCGCCGAGCGCAACCTGCAGGGTGCACAGCAGCGCCACGCCCCAGGTCGCGCGATGCAACGCACGCGGCAGTTGCAGCGGCACGGGGCGCAAGCTTTCTGCCTGCAAGGCCAGCAGCACCAGCAAGCCGATGCCGCCGAGCAAGTGCAGCGTGACGATGGCGGGGTACAGCTTCATCGTGACCGTGAGTGCGCCGAACGCGCCCTGCCCGCACACCCAGACCAGCGTGGCTGCGGCCCACCACGGCGCTGGGCCGGTCGCTCTGCCAGGCGCTTTGCCAAGCGCAATGCCAGACGCTCGGCCCGAGCGCGCAGAACGTGCGCTGCGCAGGGCGATCAGGCTCATCAGCAAGCTCAGCGTGATGAGTGCACCGACGGCGGTGGCGAGGTAGCGGTGCGTCATCTCGACCCAAGCCTTGCCGTGAGTGACCGGGCCGCTGGGCAAGGCACTCTGTGCGCTGCCGATGGCGGTACTGGCGCCCAGCGGGCTGGTACTGCCGTAACAGCCCGGCCAGTCAGGGCAGCCCAGGCCGGAGTCGGTGAGCCGCGTGAATGCACCGAACAGCACCAGGTCGAAGGTGAGAAACAGGGTCAGCACCGTCAGCGCGCGCAGCCGCCCAGCCTGGCCAGCGTGGCGCTGGCGGCGCCAGACCCAAACGAACGGGACGACGGCCAGCAGCGCGCCGAACAGCGCAATGGCTGTCAGCGGCGCGAGGTCGTAGGCGGACACGTTGCTCACGGTGTGGGCGCGGTTGGTGTCATCGGCCCAGGCCGCTCAGCGGCCGGGCTTGTCCCAGCCAGCCGATGCGCGCAGCAGCTTCTCGACATCGCGCTTCAACTTCGCCGGCTCCGCTGCCGGCGGCACGCGCATCATCCAGTTGCCGAGCGGGTCGATGATGTACAGGTGATCGCTGATGGCCTGGCCCTTGGCGGGCTGCAACCACGCCGCCAGCGCTGCCGGCGGGACGCGAAGCACCGTCGCCTGCGTAGGGGTGCTGATCGCGTCCAGCGTCTGCGCACGTGGCGTGGCGGCGTCGTTGATCAGCCAGACCTTGTCGAGCCGGTCTTTCTCGCGGCCGAGGGTTTCGCGCAGCTGCCGTTGCAACCACAGGTGGCGTTCGCAGGTGGCGTCGCACGCGCCTCCCGACACGACGACGAGCAACCACTGGCCTTTCAGGGTGTCGGCGCGAACCGGGCTGCCTTGCAAGTCGGTGAGTGGCAGGTCGGGGGGAATCGGCCGCAGTGGCGCCATCAACTCGCTGTAGTTGGTGCGGCCCTCGGGCCGGATCACGAAGTACGTGAGGTACGAAGCCACCACGGGCGCCGCGCAGACCAGAAGCACCAGCAGCATCTTCAGCCGGCCACTCGCCGTGCGGCGCTGTTCGTCGGCGAGCGCAGGCGCGGGCATCGAGTGCACGGTGAAACTCAGCGGCGCCAACGCATCAGCTGCGGCGCTGGCGTTGCTCGATGAGGCGGGGGCGGACGAGTTGGAACCAGACATACAGACCTGCCATCAGCGCACACAGGGCGAACCACTGGAACGCATAGCCATAGTGCTTTTGAACATCCACCGCCGGGCGCGGCCATTGGCGCAACAGGCCGTCGCCTGCGGTGGCAGGCGAATCGGCCTGCTGGACCGACAACGGGGCGAGTGCCAGCCCCGACTCGACGGCGAACCCGACGAGATCAAGATTTTGCCGGATCACGCCGCTCGCGGCACCCGCGAAGTCATAGAGCCGTGCGGGCGGCGGGGCGATGTGGCCGATGACCTCGACGCTGCCACGCGGCGTGTCGAGTGGGGGCAGCAAGGTTCGGTCGAGCAGGTTGCGCCCGACCCAGCCACGCTGCACCAGCACGGCTTCCGCCCGGCCGTCGAGCTGCAGCGGCGTCACCACGTAGAAGCCGACGCGGCCGTTCATCGGCCGGTTCTCGAGCACCACCGTTCTGCGCTCGACCCATGTGCCACGCAGGCGCACCGGCCGGAAGTGCTGGGCCTGCGCGTCGGCAGCGTCTCGCGCCAGTTCAGCCGCGCCCAGTTCGGGCAGGCGTGCGCGCGTGTCGAGCGACTCCTGGAGCGCAAGCTTCTGTGCGGCACGGCGCAACTGCCACGCGCCCAGGTTGGCGGTGGCCCCCACGCCAAGCGCGGCCGCCACCGCCACGACGACAGTGCGCGCCGAGTTACTCAAGGGCATGCGTGGGCACCGCGCGGGTACGAAGCCGATAATCAGGCCGCATGAAATTCATCATCGCTTTCGCCTTCGTCGGCATCATCGGAGCGCTCGCCATGGCCGGTGTCTTCATGATGAAAGACGGCCGCAACGGCAAACCCAAGACCAGCAACATGATGCGTGCGCTGGCGCTGCGGGTGGCGCTGTCGATCACGCTGTTCGCCTGCATCCTGATCAGTTACTGGGCGGGCTGGATTCAGCCCACAGGCATACCGCTGGGCAAGTGAATCGGGCCGAGCGCTGGGCCGCTCTATCGGCGATGAAGAGGCCCACCCTGTGAACCGCACCGGCCCGCATCCCCCCGGGGCGCATCGGCCGACGTACGCGTCGGCCGAGGGGCTGACTAGAGCCAGTACACCACGATGTACAGGCCGAGCCAAACCACGTCCACGAAGTGCCAGTACCAGGCTGCCCCTTCGAAGCCGAAGTGGCGCTGCGGCGTGAAGTGGCCCTTCATCAGGCGGATCGTGATGAACAGCAGCATCAGCGTGCCGATGAACACGTGGAAGCCGTGGAAGCCGGTCAGCATGTAGAACGTGGAACCATACGCACCCGAACTCAGCTTCAGGTTCAGCTCGCTGTAGGCGTGAGCGTATTCATATCCCTGGAAGCCGAGGAAGGTGGCGCCCAGCACCACTGTCAGCCACATGAAGCCGATGGTCTTGGCGCGGCGACCTGCGATCAATGCGTGGTGCGCAATGGTCAGCGTGACGCCCGAACTCAGCAGCAGCAACGTGTTGATGGTCGGGATCGGCCACGGTCCCATCGTGGTGAACGGTTCGACGATGTTCGCAGGTGAGCCCGTGATGCCCACGCCCGAACTCGGCCACACGGCCTTGAAGTCGGGCCAGAGCACCGCGTTCTCCAGGCTGCCGAGGTTCGGCAATGCGTGCACGCGGGTCCAGAAAAGCGCGCCGAAGAAGGCACCGAAGAACATCACTTCGGAGAAGATGAACCAGCTCATGCTCCAGCGGAACGACACGTCGATGCGGTCGCTGTACAGGCCGCCTTCGCTCTCGCCGATGGCGGCTCGGAACCACTGCTGCAGGATGAACACGAACAGCGCAAAGCCGGCGAGCAGCACATAGGCGCCCCAGGCGTGGCCGTTGACCCACTGGCCCGCGCCGAAGATCACCAACAGCAGGCCGAGCGCCGTGAGAACCGGAAAGCGCGAAGGCGCCGGTACGAAGTAATACGGTTGTGCCCCGTGGGGCGTCGCTGCCGACATGTTTTCTCCTAGTCCCTGAATCTGTCGAATCTGATCATTGCATCGCCAAGCGCAATGCGGAAAGTTCACTCACTTCGCCACTCCGGTAGCGAGCACCCAGTTCACGAGCAACAACAGCACGATGATGAAAAGGGCCGCGCCAATCACCCCGGCAATAACCACGTGCACCGGGTTGAGTTGGCTCACGTCTTTTTCGTACTCGCTGCCCTTGCGCACGCCGAAGAACGACCACGCGACCGCACGCAGGGTCTGCGCGAACGAGCCCTTGCGCTGGGCCGCTTCTCGCAGGCCGCTGCCCCTTCCATCGCCGCTCATGACTTCGGCCCCAACGCATTCACCGCAGCCGACCTGCCCGCCGGCTCGGGCGGCACCTTGCCTCCGACCTCGAAGAACGTGTACGACAAGGTGATGGTCTTCACGTCTTTCGACAGCTTCGGGTCGATCACGAACACCACCGGCCACTGCTTGGCTTCACCCGGCTTCAGCGTGTACTCGTTGAAGCAGAAGCACTCGAGCTTGTTGAAGTACGGCATCGCCTGCATGGGCGCGTAGCTCGGAATGGCCTGCGCAGCCATCGTACGGTTTTGCGTGTTGCGGAACTCGTACATCACGGTCGTCAGCTCGCCCGGGTGCACGACGACCGAGCGCATGGCGGGCTTGAACTCCCACGGGCCGCGCGAATTGGCGTCGAACTCGATGGTGATGGCGCGGCTCAGGTCGACCTGAGTGCTCTTGTATCCGGTGCGTGAGCCACCCTGAACGCCGAGCTCGGCGAGCGACAACACGTTGATCCCCAGCGCGTCGCAGATGCTCCTGTAAATCGGCACCAACGCATAGCCGAAGCCGAACATCAAGGCAGTGATGACCGAGAGCTTGCCGACCATGCGCCAGTTGTCGCGCACAAGCGCACCGGTCGGAGTCATTTTCGTGGAACTCGCCATCGCACCGACTTGCTCAGGGGCCGAGCACGGCGCTCTTGAAGATGAAGCCGACGAAGATGGCGACGGCGATCGACGCCAGGATCAGCGCAAACCGCAGGTTCGCCTTCTTCTGTTGCTCGGGCGTCATGGAACGTGTTTTCCCGACGCGCTCAACCGACGATCTTCGTTGCAGCGAGGTTCAGCTTCGGCGGCGTCTCGAAGGTATGAAAAGGCGCCGGTGACGGCACTTCCCACTCCAGGCCCTCCGCGCCTTCCCACGGCTGCTGCGGCGCTGGCTCGCCCTTGCCGCGCATCACCGGCAACACGACGAAGAAGAAGAAGTAGACCTGCGACAAACCGAAGCCGAATGCGCCCACAGTGGCGATCATGTTGAAGTCGGTGAACTGCATCGGGTAGTCGGCATAGCGGCGCGGCATGCCGGCGAGGCCGAGGAAGTGCATCGGAAAAAACGTGATGTTGAAGAAGATCAGCGAGGCCCAGAAGTGGATCTTGCCGCGCGTCTCGGAATACATCACGCCTGTCCACTTCGGCGCCCAGTAATAGAAACCACCGAACATCGCGTAGAGCGAGCCCGCCACGAGCACGTAGTGGAAGTGCGCGACGACATAGTAGGTGTCGTGCAGTTGGATGTCGACCGGCGCCATCGCAAGGATCAGGCCGGTGAAGCCGCCCATCGTGAACACGAAGATGAAGCCGACCGCGAACAACATCGGCGTCTCGAAGGTCATCGAACCGCGCCACATGGTTGCGATCCAGTTGAAGATCTTCACGCCCGTGGGCACCGCGATCAGCATGGTTGCATACATGAAAAACAGCTGACCGGTGACCGGCATGCCCGAAGTGAACATGTGGTGCGCCCAGACGATGAACGACAGGATCGCAATCGATGCCGTGGCGTACACCATCGAGGTGTAGCCGAAGAGGCGCTTGCGCGCGAACGCCGGGATGATGGCGCTCACGATGCCGAAGGCCGGCAAGATCATGATGTAGACCTCGGGGTGGCCGAAGAACCAGAAGATGTGCTGGTACATCACCGGGTCGCCGCCGCCGGCGGGGTTGAAGAAATGTGTGCCGAAGTGGCGGTCGGTCAGCGTCATCGTGATGGCGCCGGCCAGAACCGGCATCACAGCGATCAACAGATAGGCTGTGATCAGCCAAGTCCAGCAGAACAGCGGCATCTTCATCAGCGTCATGCCCGGGGCGCGCATGTTGAGGATGGTGACGACGATGTTGATGGAGCCCATGATTGAGCTCGCTCCAAGGATGTGCAGCGCGAAGATGCCGGCGTCCATCGAAGGCCCCATCTGCAGCGTCAGAGGTGCGTAGAGCGTCCAGCCTGCGGCGGGCGCGCCCCCCGGCATGAAGAAAGACCCCACGATCATGATCGCCGCCGGGATCAGCAGCCAGAAGCTGAAGTTGTTCATGCGCGCGAACGCCATGTCGGCCGCACCGATCTGCAACGGAATCATCCAGTTCGCGAAACCTACGAACGCCGGCATGATGGCGCCGAACACCATGATCAGGCCGTGCATCGTGGTGAGCTGGTTGAACATCTGCGGGTTCACGAACTGCAGCCCGGGCTGAAAAAGTTCTGCACGGATGATCAGGGCCAAGACGCCGCCGATGATGAACATCGTGAACGAGAACAACAGGTACATCGTGCCGATGTCCTTGTGGTTTGTCGCGTACAACCAGCGGCGCCACCCATGCGGCGCGCCGTGGGCGTGATCGTCGTGTACTTGGTGGCCGTGGCCGGGGTGATCGATGACTGCGCTCATGGCAATTCCTGTGTTCCGTACGAAAGAATTTGATTACTTGCGGGCAGCGACAACATCGGCCGGTTGCACCAGCTGGCCCGTCTTGTTCGACCAGTTGTTCTTGGTGTAGGTGATCACCGCAGCGAGCTCAGTGTCTGTGAGTTGCTTCCACGACGGCATCGCGCCGTTGTTCTGCCCGTTCAGTAGAACGTGTATTTGCTTGCCCACGTCCGTGTCGAGCACCACGGCTGCGCCATCAAGCGGTTTGATCGGCCCCCCGCCCTTGCCGTTGGCCTGGTGGCAAGCCGCGCAATTGCTGGCGTAGACCTTTTCGCCGCGGGCGATCAGGTCAGGCAAGACCCAGACCTTGGCAGGATCGTCCGCCAGCGCTGCGGCCTGCTTTTGCTTGACATTGACCCAAGCTGCGTAGTCGGCCTGGGACAGCACCTGGACCTGGATCGGCATGTAAGAGTGCTCTTTGCCGCACAGCTGCGAACACTGGCCGTAGTAGGTGCCGACCTTCTCTGCGCGGAACCAAGTGTCACGCACGAAGCCGGGGATGGCGCTCTGCTGCACCCCAAGCGAGGGGACGTAGAACGCATGAATCACGTCGCTCGCGGTCGTGATGATGCGCACCTTCTTGTCGACCGGCACGACGAGCGCGTTATCGACCTTGAGCAGGTAGTCGTCGGCGACCTGTGGGCGGCCGGAGCTGGAGTCTTCGCGCTGGCTCGCATCGATGGTGGAAACGAAACCGATGCCGGCACCCTCGCCCGTCAGGTAGTCGTAGCTCCACTTCCACTGGCTGCCAGTCACCTTGATGGTCAGGTCAGACGCGCTCGTGTCTTTCATCGCCACGACGGTTTTGGTCGCGGGCAACGCCATGAGAATGACGATGACGAACGGCACGATGGTCCACGCGATCTCGACCTTCACGCTCTCGTGAAAGTTGGCCGACTTTGCGCCCTTCGACTTGCGGTGCTTGAAGATCGAATAGAACATCACGCCGAACACGGCGAGGAAGATGATCGTGCAGATCACCAGCATGAAGTAGTGCAGCCAGCGCTGGTCGGCCGCGATGCGCGTGACCGGCAAGTGCAAGTCAAGCTGGTTCACGGCCGGGCCGCCCGGCAGGTCGTTCACGGCCATGGCGGCATGCGTTGCGAGCAGTGCGCCAAACCCCAGGCTCCACTGCCCCAGGCCGCGCCAGCCGCTACAAATGACTGCCTTCATCTTCTTCATGGTTGCCACTTCAGTTTTCATATTTTTCACGCGGTGCATCGCTTTGCCAGCGGCGCAGCGCCCACCTCAATTCATCGGCCAGTTGACGGCGGAGTTCGGGGCGCACGAACCGGCCCACACAGATACGCTGGCCCTGGCCTGACAGTTCGACGAGAGACCGCGCGCCATGCGCCGGTTCGACCCGCACCCAGGACGGCGCGAATTCCACTCGCTCGGTGACGCGGCCGGATATGTGCTCGACAACGAGGCTCCCACGCTGCAGGCAGATGGTTTCGCGATCAGTCGCATGGCGCGCGTAGAGCAACAGCGCCACCGCAACGGCAGTCAGTTCAAGCCAGGCAAAGGGCATGATGAACGTGGCGCCCTGGACCCAGAAGAACGTACCGATGACCAGCGAGAGCACGGAGAGCGAAGCGTAGAAGCCGAGCATCTGCTGCGGTGTTGCCGAGCAGTTGCGCTTGAGCTGCCAGGTCATGGACCGATCCGCACCCGAAGTTTCGACACCAAAGCGCAGAGCCGCAGGTGCCGCCGCGCCAGCGAGTGAAGGGTGCGAAAGGGATGCTGACATGCCGCGCTGATCGGTTGGAGCTGGTGCCTGAAACGGCTGCCGGACGGGCAGCACGGAAATGTTGTCGCGCCGGTGCCGGAGGGCAAGCTGTTCGCGAGCCGACATCACAGGCAGGCTTGGGTAAACCCGACTCGTTGAGTTTACCGCAGAGGATCGCTCCCCTGCGCTCGACTGCGGCTTGTCCGCACCATGGACTGCATGTCTGCGAGCGACACGGTGGCGAGCGCGTCGGCGCGCAGCTTCGGTTTGGCCTTGAAGGCATGGCCGTACGCCACCTCGAAGCTCAGGCCGATCTTGCCGTCGGGCCCGGCCAGCGCAGCGAGCTCGCGCTCCAGGCGTTGGCGCCAGCCCGGGGTGCGCAGGCCCTGGGCGCGGTCGGGCGCGGTGTTGCCGCCGAGCCCGCGCAACTCGGCCAGCAGCGCGGCTGGCGAGGCCCATTGCAGCGTCAGCGTTTCCTGGTCCATCACCGGGTCGGCAAA
Source organism: Rhizobacter sp. (assembly GCA_025350965.1). Classification (GTDB taxonomy): domain Bacteria; phylum Pseudomonadota; class Gammaproteobacteria; order Burkholderiales; family Burkholderiaceae_C; genus LMDS01. The sequence goes on along the minus strand of JANXWV010000109.1, from coordinate 9,051 downwards.
GCCGGTTCGCACCAGCATGTCGCCGAGGTCGTGCATGTCGATGAAGCCCGGCGTCGGCGCGGGCCAGCCGAGCCGGGCATAGAGTGCGCGCAGTTCCCTCAGCGTGCCCGGGCCGAGGCACGAGAACATCACGAAGCCATCGACGCCGAGCAAGCCGTGCCAGCGCTCGAACAGGGCTGGCGGGTCGACCACGGCGTGCAGCATCATGTTGGCCCAGACGAGCTGCGCACCTTGCGGCAAGGCACTGGTGTCGGCCACCGCTTCGAGCGCTGTACCGCTCCAGCGGGCGGCCGACCACCAGGGCCGGTGGGCGGCCTCAAGGCTGCGCGCAAGCCACTCGGCGTCAGGCTCGACGACGATGCGCCGTGCCTTCGGGTATTGCCGTGTCAGGTGTTCTGCACCGGCGCCGAGCGCACCCCACCAATCCAGCACCAGTTCAGGTTGCAGCAGGATCACTTCGAGCCGCTCGGCCATCCGGCGCGCCACTTCAGTGTGCAGCCAGGGGGGCTGTGGCGAACGCGCGAGGCGGTGCAGGGCGGCGCTGACCGCAGTGGCGTCGAGGCGGCGCGCGGCGCTGGGCGGGGTGGCAAGCATGGCGCACCAGTATATTGACCGGGTGCTGCCGCCCTCTGACCCACCCCGATCTCGTTTGCCGCGGCGCGCATCGCCGAGCCTGCCCAGCCTATGCGCGGTGTGCCACGGTTGGGGCCACGGGCGTGTCTGTGCCACCTGTGTGGCGCGCTTTGCGCCCACGCTTGCGCGGTGCCGGCGCTGCGCGCTGCGCGTGCCGGCCGGCGTGGCCACATGTGGCGCATGCCTGACCGAACCGCCGCCGTTCGAGCGGGCGGTCGCGGCTGTGGGGTACGGGCATCCGTGGGACGGGCTCATCGCGCGTTTCAAGTTCCACGCTGCGCTCGACTTGGCGCCGGCCCTGGCGCACCTTCTGCTCGAGGCGGTGCGCGCGAGTGATGCGACCGGGCCCACCCGCACGCCGACCTTGATGCTGCCGGTTCCGCTCAGCGCCGAGCGCCTGCGTGAGCGCGGTTGCAACCAGGCCTGGGAACTGGTCAAGCATCTTCGCCGACCGTTCGGATGCCGCACCGACGCGCGCCTGTTGCTGCGCGTGCGCGACACCCCGCACCAACTGGCACGACCTCTTGACGAGCGCGCCGCCAACGTGCGCAGCGCCTTCGCGGTCGAGCCCCTTCGCGCCGCCGAGTTGCGCGGCCAGACGGTCACACTCGTCGACGACGTGATGACCACCGGCGCCACCGCTGCAGAGATCGCCCGCGTGCTGCTGCAAGCCGGTGCCGCACAGGTTGACGTGTGGGTCGTCGCGCGAACGCCGAAACCAGGGGCTGCTTGACAGCCCCGGCCGGCCGCGCGGCACGACAATCCGCCCATGTTCAACATCGTTCTGGTGCAGCCCGAGATCCCGCCGAACACCGGCAACGTGATCCGCCTGGCAGCCAACACCGGCTGCGCGCTGCACCTGATCGAGCCGCTGGGCTTCGACATGAGCGACCGCCAGTTGAAGCGCGCCGGGCTCGACTACCACGAGTACGCGTCGGTGCGCTGCCACGCGTCGTGGCAGGCCTTCGTCACGCAGTTGCAACCCGCACCCGATCGGCTGTTCGCCTTCACTACACGAGGCAGCCGCGCGTTTGCCGATGTGGCATGGGCGCCCGGCGACTGGCTGATATTCGGCTCCGAGACCGCCGGCTTGCCGGTCGAAGTGCGGGACACGTTCGACGACGCACAGCGCGTGCGCCTGCCGCTGCGCCCGGGCCAGCGCAGCCTGAACCTGAGCAACGCCGTGGCCGTGGCGGTCTTCGAGGCCTGGCGCCAGAACGGCTACGCGGGCGGTGCCTGACGACGCACTTCCCGGGCCGATCGACTGACGTCACGAAACCCGGGTCACGCCCGTTCCGACCGCGCGCCGCGCCCCATCAGCTGTTCCAGCGCCTCGGCTGGCTGCACGCGGCCCTCCAGTACCGCCACCACGGCCTGCGTGATCGGCATGTCGATACCGAGCGCTCGGGCGCGCGCCAACACCATCGGAGCGCTGCTCACGCCTTCGGCCACATGGCCGAGTTGCTGCAGGATCACCGGCAGCGCCAGGCCCTGGGCCAGCATCCGGCCGACGCTGCGGTTGCGCGACAGGTCGCCCGTGGCGGTCAGCACCAGGTCGCCCAGGCCCGACAGGCCCATGAAGGTCTCTGCGCGCGCCCCCAGCGCCACGCCCAGGCGCGTCATCTCGGCCAGGCCGCGCGTGATCAGCGCGGCGCGTGCGTTCAGGCCCAGTCCCGTGGTCGCCGTGGAAGGCCCCCGCATGCCATCTGCGATGCCGGTCGCGATGGCCAGCACGTTCTTCACCGCGCCACCGACTTCCACGCCAATCGGGTCGTCGGAGGTGTAGATGCGCAAGGTGTCGCCATGCAGCGCCTGCACCGCCTCGGCACACAGGGCCGCGTCGAGGCTCGCCACGACAAGGGCGGTGGGCTGCGCGCGCGCTACTTCGGCGGCAAAGCTCGGGCCCGACAGCACACCCACGCGGGCCAATGGGCAGACTGCTTGTGCCACCTCGTGACCGAGCCAGCCGCTTCCTTGCTGGAAGCCTTTGCACAGCCACAGCACGGCGTGGTCGCCACTGGCCGACTCTGCCGCCCCCGCCGCCAGCATCTCGGCCAGCGCAGCCATCGGCGTGGCCACGATCACCAGCCCGCCGCGGGCATGGCTCATCGCGTGAGCCAGGTCTCCGGTGACTTGCAAGGCTGCGGGGAGCACCGTGCCGGGCAAGTAGCGCGCATTGCCGCGTGTGGTGGCCATGTCGGCGGCGTGTGCCGCATTGCGCGCCCAGAGCACGGTGGGCTGGCGCAGCGCCGCGTTCGCGGCAAGCGCCGTGCCCCATGCGCCGGCCCCCAGGACCGTGAGGTTCATGGTGCCGGGCGGGGCGCGTCTCGGTTCGAGAAGGCTCAGTTCACCGTCGGGCTGATGGCAGCACCGTTGGCCTGGGCAGCCTGTGCCTGCTGGGCTTCGAACATGGCCTGGAAGTTCACCTCCGACAGCAGCACCGGCGGGAAGCCGGCGCGTGTGCACACATCGGACACGATGGCGCGCAGGTACGGGTAGATGATCCCCGGGCAGGCGATGCCGATGATCGGCTGCAGTTGATCCTCAGGAATGTTGCGGATCTCGAAGATGCCGCCTTGCTTGGCTTCGACGAGGAACAACACCTTGTCGTTGACCTTGGTCGTGACCGTGGCGGTGACGGTCACCTCGTACACGCCGTCGGCGATGGGCGCGGCGCCCAGGCCGAGGTTGATCTCGACTTGCGGCTGGCCCTGCTCGCGCAGGATGTCGGGCGAGTTCGGTTGTTCGAGCGACAGATCCTTCAAGTAGATGCGTTGGATCTGGAACACGGGGGTTTCGTCAGCCATGGAATTCTCGGGTTGGAAAAGAAGGCCCGGCCGCGGGGCGGAGCGGGCAAGATGCGGCGGCGATTATGGCCGACGCCCGGTGACGCTCAGGTGCCAGAACCGGCCAGAAGCGGCACAAGTTCACCGCGCCGGTCGAGTGCCATCAGATCGTCGCAGCCGCCCACGTGCGTGGCGCCGATGAAGATCTGCGGCACCGTGTAGCGGCCGGTCATCTCGATCATCGTGCCGCGCAGTTCGGGCCGCTCGTCGATGCGCAGATCATCGATGGCATCCACACCGCGCTCGCGCAGCAGTGCCTTGGCACGAATGCAGAACGGGCACGAATTGGTGCTGAACATCTTGACGGCTTGCATCGCGCTGCTTCCGGTCGGGTTTGATGGGCGTGAGTGGGTGCGATCAGGCCGTCTTCTCGACCGGCAGGTTGGCATCGCGCCAGGCGTTGAAGCCGCCCGCCAGAGCCCGCGCGTTCGCGAAGCCGAGCTTGTTCAAGGTGGCCACCGCGCGGCTGGCACGGGCGCCCGTGGGGCACACGACCACCAAGGGCAAGGCCTTGTTCTTCGGCAGGTCGGTGGAGGCTTCGAGCTTGCCGAGCGGCACGCTCTTGGCACCGGCGGCATGGCCGGCGGCGTACTCGGCCGGCTCGCTCACGTCGATCAGCACCGCGCGCTCGCGGTTGATGAGTTGCACGGCGTCGTTCGTCGACAGCTTGCTGCTACCGCCCGCGCCCTTGTTGATCAAGGGCCACAGCAGCAACCCACCCGACACCGCAGCGGCGAGGAACAAAAACCAGTTGTCGATGAAGAACTTCACGAGGGCGCCAGTGCATTTGCGATAAGACCTCGATTATAGAATTCCGCAGCTTCGGGGCCGGTGGCCCCGGCGTTCCCCTTCAACCAACCGGCCCGCGCCATGCACAAGCTCGTCCTGATCCGCCATGGCGAATCGACCTGGAACCTCGCCAACCGCTTCACCGGCTGGACCGACGTGGACTTGACAAAGCTGGGCGTGCAACAAGCGCAGCAGGCCGGCCAGTTGCTGAAGGCCGAGGGCTTCGAGTTCGACATCGCCTACACCTCGGTGCTCAAGCGCGCCATCTGGACGCTGTGGCACACGCTCGACCAGATGGACCGCACCTGGGTGCCCGTGGTCAACGACTGGCGCCTGAACGAGCGGCACTACGGCGCACTGCAAGGCCTGAACAAGGCCGAGACGGCGAAGCAGTTCGGCGACGAGCAGGTGCTGGTCTGGCGCCGCAGTTATGACACGCCGCCGCCGGTGCTCGACGCGAGCGACCCGCGCACCGAACGCGGTGACCTGCGCTACGCCAGGTTGAACCCGAACGACGTGCCTCTCACCGAGTGCTTGAAGGACACCGTTGCACGCGTGCTGCCGCTCTGGCACGAATCGCTTGCGCCAGCCATCCGGTCCGGCCAGCGGCTCGTGATCGCCGCGCACGGCAACAGCATTCGCGCGCTGGTGAAGTACCTCGACGGCATCTCCGACGACGCCATCGTCGGCTTGAATATTCCCAACGGTATTCCGCTGGTCTATGAGCTCGACGCAGAGCTGAAGCCGATTCGCAGCCGCTACCTCGGCGACGCCGAGGCCGCCGGACGGGCTGCGGCCGCAGTGGCGCAGCAGGGCAAGACGGGCTGACGTCGGCGGTTCGTCCTACACCGGCCGCGCGCCGCCGGCAGCATGCTCGATGCCATGCGCCGGGCCTTCGCCTCGGCAAGCGGAGTTGTCATGATCGGTCGCCAGCGAAAACTCACGGCCACCCTTGCGTTGCTGGCGTTGCCGCTGTCGGGTCAGGTGCAATCTCAGGTGCCGGTGGCGGCACCGGCACCCGCCGTGGCGGCCTCGGCCCCGCCCCTGAAGACCATCGGCCCGCGCCTGCTGACACCGGAGCAGAAGCGCGAAAACGCCGAGCTGACCGCCGCCCCGGAGTCGCGCCCGGATCGCGCGGTGACTCCGCAGCTGACGATCCCGCTCGGCCGCAAGCCCGCGCCGTCGACCGGCAGTCCAGGCGCCGTTCGCGGCAGCAAGGCGGCTTCCAGCGGCGACGTGAACGATGCCGCTGCGCGCTGCGAGGCCTCGTCGAGCAAGCAGGCTCGGCTGCTGTGCCTGGACCGCGCGGCGCGCGACACCAAGCCGCGCTGACCTTCCAGCGCTTCGGGCCAACCTCGGTCAAGCCCGTGGCGGGTTCAAGCCTGTGCTTGGCTGCTGCGCTGCAACTGCGTTGAAATGTCGTCGCGCAGCGCCTCGGCCAGCACGCGGCGCTCGTGGTGGGTGCTGGCATGCGGCGCGAGCAGGTCCACGTTCGCGGTGATGCGCTGGCCGCACACCACCCGCCAGAGGCTTTGCACCAGCGTCGTGTCGCCGACGAACTCGACCGCACGGCTGAACGCGTCAGTTGAATCCGAGAAGTGCAGCGCGACTGGCTGAACCGCCGTTCCGGTGGCGATGGCCGCCTGCAGCAGGTTGGCATGGAACGGCAGCAGCGCGCGCCCGTCCGACGTGGTGCCTTCCGGAAACACCGCCACCGTTTCACCGGCTTGCAGCGCCTCGGCCATCGCGTGCACCACGCGGAGCGCGTCGCGCTTGCGCTCGCGCTCCAGGTACAGCGTGCCGCCCGCCTCGACCAGGTGCGATAGCAAGGGCCACGCCTTCACGTCGGCCTTCGACACGAAACGCGCATGCGGCAGCACCGCGTGGATAGCGAGGATGTCGAGCCACGAGATGTGGTTCGCGACCAGCAGGCTGGCACCCACGGCAGGTGTGCCGTGCACGCGCAGCGACACCCCGAGAACCGCCAGCATCTTCGACGCCCACCAGCGGATGCGTGCATGGCGCTCGGCGGCGCCGAAGCGCGGAAACAGCAACACCGCGATCACCATGCCGTGCAGCACGTGCACGGCACAGCGCAGCAGGCGCCACACAGCCCGCAGCGGCCGCAGCCCCTGCATCAGGCGGGCGCGTCGAACGCCACGCGGCCCGCCACCAGCGTGCAGCGCACACGGCCTGGCAGTTCGTAGCCGGCAAACGGCGTGTGCTTGCCCTGGCTTCGCAGGGCGCCCGGCTGCACGGTCCAGTGCGCGGCGGCGTCGAACAGGCACACGTCGGCCACGCCCCCTTCGACCAGTTGCCCGGCGCTCGCTGCGAGGGAACCGAGCGCATCGCCCAGCACCTTGACGGGCGCACTCGTGACCGTGGCCAGCGTCTGTGCCAACGGCAACCTCTGCTCAGTGCCCCACTTCAGCGCCAGGCTCAGCAGCAGCTCCAGCCCTGTCGCGCCGGGCTCGGCTTCGGCGAAGGGCAGGTTCTTCGCATCGGCGGCCACGGGCGTGTGGTCACTCACGAGGGCGTCGATGCTGCCGTCGGCCAGCCCACTGCGGATGGCGTCGCGGTCGCGCTGTTGGCGCAGCGGCGGAGTCAGGCGCATGGCTGCATCGAAGTGCCCGATGTCGAGGTCGGTCAAGTGCAGCTGGTTGATGCTGGCATCACAGGTGACGGCCAGGCCCTCGGCCTTGGCGCGGCGCACCAGCTCGACGCCGGCAGCGCTGCTGATGCGGCACAGGTGCACCCGCGCGCCGGTGTCGCGCACGAGCTCGAAGATCGTTGCGAGCGCAATCGTCTCGGCCACCACCGGCACGCCCGACAGGCCCATGCGTGTGGCCAGGGGGCCCTTCGCGGCCACGCCCACGCCGAGCCACGCATCGTTCGGCCGCAGCCAGGTGGCGTAGCCGAAGGTGGCCGCGTACTGCAGCGCTCGGTGCAGTACGAGCGTGTCCTTGATGGCCGCTTCGGCCTGCGAGAAGCCCACGCAGCCGGCTTGCGTGAGCACCGTCATCTCGGTCAGTGCTTCGCCCTGCAAGCCGCGTGTCAGTGCGCCGAGCGGGAACAGCCGCGCACGGTTCAGGTTGCGGGCGCGGAACTTGAGCATCTGCACCAGGCCGGGCTCGTCGAGCACGGGGTCGGTGTCGGGCAGGCAGACGAGGCTCGTCACGCCACCCGCCACGGCGGCGGCCATCTCACTTTCGAGCATGCCTTCATGCTCATGGCCGGGCTCGCGCAGGCGCACCGCCAGGTCGACGAGGCCGGGTGCCACGATCAGGCCGGCGGCATCGATGCGGCGCTCGGGCTGGAAGTCTGCGCTGACCGTGCCCGGCGCGCGGATTGCAACGATGCGCCCGGCGGCGATGGCCACGTCGGCCGCCTCATCACGGCCGCTCGAAGGGTCGATCAAGCGCCCGCCATGAATCAGGACCTTCATGCGTTGTTCCCCGCGATGATCGACATCACCGCCATGCGCACCGCGATGCCGAATGTCACCTGCGGCAGGATCACGCTCTGCGCGCCGTCAGCCACGGTCGAGTCGATCTCGACCCCGCGGTTGATCGGCCCGGGGTGCATGACGATGGCATCGGGCTTGGCGAGCGCGAGCTTGTCGGCCGTCAAGCCGTAGTTCATCGAGAACTCCGCCGCGCTCGGCAGCACCGCACCGTTCATGCGCTCGTTCTGCAGCCGCAGCATGATGATCACGTCGGCATCGCGCACGCCTTCGCGCATGTCGTGGCACACGCGCACGCCCATGGCGGCCAGGTCGCCAGGCACCAGCGTCTTCGGGCCGACGGCGCGGATCTCGGGCACACCCAGGGTGGTGAGCGCATGAATGTCGGAACGGGCCACTCGCGAGTTGACGATGTCGCCGACGATGGCGACCGTGAGCTGCGTGAAGTCTTTCTTGAAGTGGCGGATCGTGTACATGTCGAGCAGGCCCTGCGTCGGGTGCGCGTGGCGCCCGTCGCCGGCGTTGACCACGTGCACGTGCGGCGCGCAGTGCTGCGCGATCAGGTACGGCGCGCCGCTCTCGCCGTGGCGCACGACGAACATGTCGGCATGCATGGCGGAAAGGTTCGCGATGGTGTCGAGCAGGCTCTCGCCCTTGGCCGCACTCGATCTGGCGATGTCGAGGTTGATCACGTCGGCGCTCAAGCGCTTGGCCGCGATCTCGAAGGTCGTGCGGGTGCGCGTGCTGTTCTCGAAGAACAGGTTGAAGACGCTTTTTCCCCGCAGCAGCGGCACCTTCTTGACCTCGCGGTCGTTGACGCTGAGGAAGGTGCCGGCGGTGTCGAGGATGTGCGTGAGCACGGTGCGCGGCAGGCCTTCGATCGAGAGCAGATGGATCAGCTCGCCGTGCGCGTTGAGTTGCGGGTTTCGTCGGGACAACATCAGCTGCCTTCCTTGATGTCGAAGCTGAAGCGGCCCGCGTCATTCTTCGCGAGCGACAGCCGTTGATCCTTTGGCAAGGTGATCCGCGCCGCAGAGACCGCCGCCGCGATCGGCAGCTCGCGCCCGCCCCGGTCCACCAGCACCGCGAGCTGCACGCTGGCCGGGCGGCCGAAGTCGTACAGCTCGTTGATCACCGCGCGAATGGTGCGCCCGGTGTAGAGCACGTCGTCGATCAGCAGGATGTGCTGGCCGTTCACGTCGAAAGGCAGCCTGGTGTGGTCGGCGGCGGCGCTCATGCCGCGCGAGTTGAAATCGTCGCGGTGCAGCGCGCTGGAGATCACGCCGTGTTCGCCGCCCAATTTCAGATCCGCCTGCAGGC
>JANXWV010000106.1 GCA_025350965.1 Rhizobacter sp. | reverse complement strand
TCAGGCGTGAACACGCGGGCGGTCTCTTCCAGCGCTTCGCGCACCACGGCTTGCTGGGGCGACTCCGCTTCGTCCAGGTGGCCGGCCGGGTTGTTCAGCTTCAGCCCTTCGGGCGTGTGTTCTTCAACGAGCAGGAACTGCGCTTCGCCCTGAACGTGCCGCACGATGATCGCGGCGACGGTGACGCTTGGTTTCCAACGCTCGTTCATGATCGTCTCAGCAGTTTTTCATAGCGTTCCAGCAGCCAGCGAGACGTGCCTGCGCCGCGCATTGCGACGACGGCTGAAGTGACCAGTTTCCGCCCTTCCCCTGTGCGCCCGAGCGCCAGCATCGCACGGCCTTTCTCGGCCTGCAATTGCCATTCGAAGTCGCGTGGGCCCCACGTTCCGTCGGCGAGTGCGACCGGATCGATTGTGTCGAGCAGCCTCAGCGCCTCGGCCGGACGGCGCAGGTCGGTCAACGCTTTGGCGCGGCCGAAGTCGATGCCTGCCAGCAGCGCCGCCGGATCGCGCATCGCTGCGATGCGGGGCCGCTCGGCATCGAGTCCACTCAACGCCACAGCGGCGCTGCCCTGGTTCAGGCGGATCAACGAGAGGTTGGCTTTGGCGATGCCGACGAACCCGTGATCTTCACCGACCGAGGCCTGGAGTCCTGCGATCGCGGCACGCCCGTCGGCGGCAGCCTGGTCGAAATCGCCCAAGTTCGCATGCAGATCGGAAAGTTCTGAGTTGGCAAGGGCGACATGCAGCGCGTCCGGGCCGTATGCGGCAGTCAAGGTGTCGCGCACCTCTGTCAGCAGGGTTTTCGCCTCCGCATAGCGGCCTTGGTTGATCTGGTCTCGGCCGAGTTGCATCTTGGCGCGTGCAAACAGCACGTCGCCGACGCTGCGCTGGTTGTAAGGCGGGCTCATCACTTCGGTCAGCAGCGCCTTGGCTTTTTGGTCATCGCCGAGGCGGATGTAAATCTCGCTCAACGTTTGCCGGGCCTCGAAGCGCTGCGCCGTGTCGGCCGACGGCGCCTGATCGACCAGCCCGAGCCGCCGCAGCGCGACGGGCAGCGCGTCTTTGTACTTGTGGCCGTCGATCAGCACCTCGATGCGGGCCCGCGTTGCGAGCAGCGCGAGCGGGCCGCTGCCGCGCAGTGCCTCGGGCGGTGCCGCGCGCTCTGCGGCTTCGAGCCGCTTCAACGACTCTTCGGGGTGGTCGCGCCCGACCCAGCTCTGCGCTGCTGCGAAGCGCGCTGCGGCGAGTTCGGGGTCATCGTGCGGTACCAGTGGTTCGAGCAGTGCGATCGCGCGTGTGAACTCACGGTCGGCGTCGGGAAGGTAGTTCATGCGCAAGTAGGTTTCGCCGAGCTCGCGGCGAACCGATGCCTCCGCGCGCGGCAGTTGTTTGAAGCGTTCGGCTGCCCGCTCAGAAGCACGCGCCATCACATCGACCATCGAGACCGTGCGCCGGGTGCCGGCGCGCATCACGTCGGCCGACTGCAGCACGTCCTTGTTCAGAAAATCGTTGATCGACTGCGCGCGCGCCGACTCTTGCTCGGCGCGTTTCTGTGCCGCGCTGGCCTGCGAATAGAACCAAATACTGGCGGCGAGGCCAACCACGAGGCTGGTCACCAAGGCCGCGAGCCAAGGTCTGCGCGCGCGCGACTTCTGCCATTGCCGCGCCACTTCGGCGGCGCGCTGCGCTTCCTGTGTGCGCTGCGCTTCGTCGGCCTGGCGCCGTTCGAGCGAGCCGAGCCGCTCCGCGAACTCGGAGACGCTGCCGAGTCGGCGATCGGGCCGGCCTTCGGTTGCTGCCACAAGGTCCTGGCACAGCAGCCGGTCGTTGATGTCACGCTCCCAGCCGGTCGACATCGGGCGGCGGAAATCGCCGACCAGCAACTGGTACAGCATCAGCCCGAGCGCGTACAGGTCGCTGCCGGTGGTTGGCGATTGGCCCGCCAGCAACTCAGGCGCGAGGTACAGCGGCGTGCTGCCGAGCAAACCGTCGCCCGCACCTTGCGTCATCGTCATACCCATCGCCGTCACGCCGAGTTCGGCGAGCCGGCCGGGTTCGAGCAGACGACTGCTCCCGAAATCGGTGAGCCGCGCGATCCATCGACCACCTTCTTCGGCGATCAGCACGTTGGAGGGCTTGAGATCCTTGTGCAGCACGCCGACCGCGTGTGCGGCGGCCACCGCATGTGCGATCTGCAGGAACAGCGCGAGCCGCTCGGCGAGTGCCATGCGGTCCAGCCGCCCGTGGTCGGCCGCCCAGGTGGGCAGGTCCACGCCGCCGTACTCGCACTCCAAAAAATAGGGTGGGTTTGAAAAGTTGGCGCCGAGAACGCGCGCGAAATCGGCTCGCTCGCCCAACTCCTGCTGGAGTACGCGGTAAATCGTGTACTCGCGTTTGAGCGAAGCGAGGCGCTCGCCATCAACCGCGAACTTGAAGACGCGGCTGGTTTTGAGCTTGCCGTCAAACGCGTGCCACACGGAGCCCTTCAGTGAATCGCCGAGCGCTTGTCGCAGCTTGAAGCCCTCGCGCCCGGGCACCGGGTCGCCGGCTGCGAGCGTGAACGCGGGCACGCTCTGGCGCCCGACCACCACGCGCTCGATCGGCCCGACAAGCCGGTAGCCGATGCGCGGCACGTTGACCAGACGGCGCGCTCCTTCCTCGCCGAGCGCCTTGCGCAGCTTGTTGACGGCATTGGCAAGCACGTGGTCGACCGTGGGCCGGCCTTGCCAGACGGTTTCGAACAGTTCGCCTCGCGTCACCACCTCGTTCGGGCGGCGGAGCAGTTCCGACAACAAGGCC
>JANXWV010000063.1 GCA_025350965.1 Rhizobacter sp. | reverse complement strand
CTTCGACGCGTTGCACGCAGCGCTGAGCCCGCGCACGCGGCTGGTCATCATCAATACCCCGCACAACCCGAGCGGCACCGTCTGGACGGCCGCCGAACTCGCGCGCTTCGCGGCCGTGCTCGCGCCCACGCGCGCGCTGGTGCTGTCCGACGAGGTCTACGAGCACATGGTGTTCGACGGCGTCGCGCATGCCAGCGTCTCGGGCCTGCCCGAGCTGGCGGCGCGCAGCGTGGTCGTGTCGAGCTTCGGCAAGACCTTCCACGTCACCGGCTGGAAGGTGGGCTACGTGGCCGCGCCGGCCTCGTTGATGACCGAGTTCCGCAAGGTTCACCAGTTCAACGTGTTCACTGTGAATACGCCGATGCAGCACGGTCTGGCAAGCTTCATGCGCAACGCCTCTCACCACACCGGCCTGCCCATGTTCTACCAGCGCAAGCGCGACCTGTTCGCCGCCGGCCTGGCCAACACGCGGCTTCGGCCGTTGCATACGCAGGGCAGCTACTTCCAGTGCGTGGACTATTCAGCCGTCAGCGACCTGCCGGAAGAAGCCTTTTGCCGCTGGCTCACGCAAGAAGTGGGCGTTGCGGCGATTCCGCTGTCGGCGTTCTACCAAGGGGGCTCCGAGCAGCACATCGTGCGCTTCTGCTTCGCCAAGAAGGACGCGACGCTGACCCTCGCGCTCGCGCGGCTGGCCGGCATCTGACGCTGCCCTGCGCCGGCGTCGTTAGCGCCGCGGCGCTGGCGCTTTCGGAGGCTTGGGTACCGGCGGGTGGGTCTCGTCGGCGTCGAAGTCGAGGAAGCGCGAGTCGCGGCCGAAGGGTCGGTCGCCGGTGCGCAGCAGGGCTGCGGGCGTGGTCTCCACTTGCTCGGGGTAGGCCGTGCGCGACGCTGTCGGATCGAACGACACGTCGAGGTCCAGCGGCATGGTCATCATGTCGCTGTTCTGGAAATCGCCATGATTCGTCGCGGCCATCAGGCGCGAGATGGGCTCGGCCGAGGCTTCGTCTGCCAGCGGCAGCAGCAGGTCAACCTGTGACTGCGGGCCGGCGGCGTCTTGCTCGGCGAGGTCCCGCGCCACCGAGTACAGGAACAGCAGTTCCCGGTAGGCCGGCAGGTCGAAGGTGTCGTCCGACGTGTTGCGTCGGAACAGCGAGGCATCGAGCGTTTCCATCGCGCGCGGCGGCGTGACCCAGAGCGCTTGCAGCCGCGTGATGATCTCCGGGTAGTCGACCAGCGAGCGGCCTTGCTGCAGGTCGGACTCCCAGTCGGGCGCATAGGCGTTGAAGCGCCGGTTGAAGCGCTCGCGGGTGCGCTCGTAGGCGACGGTGTCGCCGCGGCGGCGGTAGATTTCGAGCAGCTTCAGGTAGGGCAGCGGGCTGATGCCGCCGTCACGCCGCACGTGGCTCATCAGCAGGTCGATGGCGGCTTCGTCCTGCCCCAGCACGACGAAGAACTCGGCCTGCTGCTCCAGGTCGATCAGCTCCTCGACCGACAGCTCGCGTGTCGGCTCGGGAACCACCGGCGATGGAGCTGCTGCGACAGGCGCCAGCGGCATCGGTACGGTGCGCGGCGGCCCTGCAGGCAATGAGACTGTCGGCGCCGCGTCGTCGACGACGCTGGACAGCCCGAATGCATCGGCCATCGTCGAACGAGCGTCCAGCGGTGAAGGTGTCGAGCCCGGTGCCGACCCCGGACCGGCGGCCGGCGGCAAGCGCGAATCCGCCGTGCCAAGTGGCGGCGCCGACCACCACTGCGCCGACGCGCTGGCGCGCGACTGGCGCCACCACAACGCTGCCACGGCCAGCGCCAGCAACGCCGACAACCACGCCAGGCCGTAGACCAGCGGGTTCGCATAGCGCTCGGCCTGGGCCTCGCGCAGGCGCGCCTGCAAGCCGGCCAGCGCCTGCTGAGTGGCCAGCCCGTCGGCACGCAGTTTGGCCAGGCCCTGTTCCAGTTCGGTGATGCGCAGGCGCTCGCGTTCGGCCTGCTGGGTTTGCTGTTCTGCCAGTGCCACCGAAGCCGTCTGTGCCGGTGGCATCACATTGGCCGAGGTGATGGCTGATGGGAGCAGGACCGGCCCCAATGCCGGCCCGGACGCCGCCGGAGCCGGCACGCGGGCAGTCACCGTCGGGCTGGTTTCGAGTTCGAGCCGTGCGCCACCTGCGCTGGCTGGCGCACGCGCCACGGCGGCCATGCGCGGTGCGACCACCACCTTGCGCGGGGCCGCTGGCACCGCTGCGCGCGCAACCGGTGTGGCACTGGCCATGGTCGGCGCGACAGCGGCCGTGCGGGCGCGGCGCCGTGGGGCGGGCGCCTGTGCACTGCGTTCGGAAGCTTGCGTGGTCGGGCGCCGGCGTTCGGCGCCTTCAACACTCGCGACCAGCGGTGACAGCGCCGACTCGGGGCGCTGCGGCGGCAACGCCGGGGCGTCGTTCGCGCCGGCCTGCGCCAGGTTCAGCACCGGCGGGTCGATGAACGCCACGAAGCGCCGCGTGACCTTGGCGGTGCAGCCGATCGACACGTTGACGGTCACGACCGGCTCGTCGATCAAGCTCACGGTGCTGATGCGCACGCTTCGTTCGCTGGCGTCGACCGCGCCTTCGAGCGTCACGCGCACCTGACTCGGCTGCAGCTTGTTGTCGCCCGAGAAGACCTCGGCCGACACACACTCGCGGGGCAGTGTTTCGTCGGCTTCCAGGCGCACGCTGGCGGAGAAATTCAAGGCCTGGCCGAGTTGCGTGGCGTTGACGATCCGACCGAAGCCCATGGCCTGCGCGGAGCTGGCGGTGAACCAGAGCGCGATGCCGATGGCAATGGCGGAAACGGTGGCTCGCATGCGGGAGTGGCGGGTCTTGGTTGAGCTTGAATCTGGCTTGGATTTGTCAAAAGACTCTAGCATGAAGACCCGCCCGCAAATCTCACGCGAGCGGCAGCAGCACCGCCCAGTTCGCGCTTTTGCGCAAGCCCGATGTCGGCGCGTGAATTCGGCGCATGAACGAAGGGCGAGGAGCCCGGGAGGGACGGCTCAGGTTCGGTAACTCGGGTCGGTGCGCTCAAGGCGGCGCAGCAGCCCAGGCCACGACAACGCGCCCGCACCCATGCCGCGCGTGGCCACGCGGGCCTGCTCGTTCGCGGTCGAGATGATCTTCGGGTTGACGTGGGTCAGCTCGGTGCCGCCCGCCATCGCGCGGATCTGGATCGTGCAGACGGTCTCGAAGAAGTACATCGCGAGGAAGGCATCCGCAATGCTGCGGCCCAGCGTCAAAAGGCCGTGGTTGCGCAGCATCAGGTAGTTGTTGCTCGGGCCCAGGTCGGCCACCAGGCGCGGCTTCTCTTCTTCGTACAACGCCACGCCTTCATAGTCGTGATAACTCAGGCTCGACAGCACGAAGATCGACTGCTGCGACAACGGCAGCACGCCCTGCCTCTGTGCCGACACCGCGATGCCGTTCAGCGAGTGCACATGCAGCACGCACTGCGCATCGTGGCGTGCCGAGTGAATGGCGCTGTGGATGGTGAACCCCGCCGGGTTCACCGGGTAGGGCGAGTCGTCGAGCTTGTTGCCATGGGTGTCGATCCGGATCAGGCTGGACGCGGTGATCTCGTCGAACATCAGGCCGTAAGGGTTGATCAGGAAGGCCTCTTCGCTGCCCGGCAGGCGCGCGCTGATGTGGGTGAACACCATGTCGTCCCACTTGAATGCAGCGACCAGCCGGTAGGCCGCCGCCAGGTCACAGCGGACCTGCCATTCCTGCGGGCTGACTTCATTCTTCAGGCTGGGGAAGTGCAGTGTGGAAGCGGGTGTCGGTGCGGTCATGTCAGGTCTCCAATGGGGTGCGGCTCGGGGCCGTCGGGAACGCGTGGCGCAGGGTGATTTCCCTCGAACACAATAGGCGCGCGCAGCGGCATCATGCTGTCACATCAGCGACTCAACATGAATACCCCCGTTCTTACAATCGGCGAACGTTCCAACATCGACTGCGGCTCTTGGTTCTCGAAACTTTCACAGGCCTTGCGCCAGGCGATCCTGTCCCGCGCCGTGGTGCGGCGCCTGCAGGACGGCGCCATGCTGAGTGCCCGTGGCGGGCCGGCCGACGAATGGTGCGGCGTGGCCAAGGGCGCGGTGCGGGTCAGCTCGGTTTCACTCTCGGGCAAGCAGGTGACGCTCACGTACGTGGAGCCCGGCACCTGGTTCGGCGACATCTCCCTCTTCGATGGCCTGCCCCGAACGCACGACGCGAATGCGCATGGCGAGACCACGCTGCTGGTGATCCGCAAGGCCGACTTCCGCGAACTGCTGGCCCAGCACACCGAGCTGTACGAAGCGCTGCTGCGCCTGAACTGCCGGCGCCTGCGGCTGCTCTTCGACGTGGTCGAAGACCTGAACACGCGCCCGCTCGCGTCGCGCCTCGCCAAGCAGATCCTGCTCCTCGCGCGCAGTTACGGCACGCCGCAGGGCGAAGAAATCCGCATCGGCTTGCAGCTTGCACAGGAAGACCTGGCGCAGCTGCTCGGTGCGTCGCGCCAGCGCGTCAACCAGGAGCTGAAGGGCTTCGAGCGCGACGGTGCGGTGCGCATCGAGCCGACGCGGCTGGTCGTGCTGTCGCGGCCGAAGCTGCTCGCAATTGCCGACCGCTGAGCCGACCGCTGACCCGACCGCTGAGGCGACCGCTGACCCGACCGTTGGAGCCGACGATGAACCAACCGCCCCACGCCACTCGGCCGACCTGCCCATGACACTGATCGAAGCCAATACCGGCACGAAGCCGGTGACCGAGCAACACACCTTCGACACCGGCGCACTGCAGGCCTACCTCGAGGCGCAACTGTCCGGCTTCAACGGCCCGCTCACGGTCGAGCAATTCAAGGGCGGCCAGTCCAACCCGACCTTCAAGCTCGTGACACCGGGTCTCGAGTACGTGATGCGCTGCAAGCCCGGGCCGGTCGCCAAGTTGCTGCCATCGGCGCACGCCATCGAACGCGAGTTCACGGTGATGAGGGCGCTCCACGGCAGCGACGTGCCGGTGCCGCACATGCATCTGCTGTGCGAAGACGAAAGCGTGATCGGCCGCGCCTTCTACCTCATGGAATTCATGCCCGGGCGCGTGTTCTGGGACCAGTCCCTGCCCAGCCTTGACAACGCCAGCCGCGCGGCGGTGTACGGCGAAATGAACCGTGTGATCGCGGCACTCCACAACGTCGATGTGGCGGCAGTCGGCCTTCAAGCCTACGGCAAGCCGGGCAATTACTTCGAGCGCCAGATCGGCCGCTGGAGCAAGCAGTACCTGGCCTCGATCACCGAGCCCATCGACGCGATGGACCGGCTGATGGAATGGCTCCCGGCACACATGCCCGCGAGTGCGCTCGACGCGAGCCAGGTGGCGGTCGTGCACGGCGACTACCGGCTCGACAACCTCGTCTTTCACCCGACCGAGCCGCGTGTGATCGCGGTGCTCGACTGGGAGCTCTCGACCATCGGTCACCCGCTGGCCGACTTCAGTTACCACTGCATGTCGTGGCACATCGCGCCGGGTTCGTTTCGGGGCATCGGCGGGCTCGATCTCGCCGCACTGGCCATTCCGAGCGAGGCCGACTATGTGCGCCGCTACTGTGAACGCACGGGTCGCCCCGACCCGCAGGCCGTGATGGCCGACTGGAACTTCTACATGGCCTACAACCTGTTCCGCATGGCCGGCATCCTGCAAGGCATTGCGAAGCGCGTCGAGGCCGGCACGGCATCCAGCGCGCAGGCACGCCAGGCCGGCGCGGGCGCCAGGCCGCTGGCCGAGATGGGCTGGCGCATCGCCCAGCAAAGCTGACCTGTCGGCGACGCCCGCGCGCTGATCGGCACCCCCAACACCCCCGGAGAAGACGATGGACTTCAACTACTCGCCACGCACACTCGACATGCAAGCCAAGCTGCTTCGCTTCATGGACGAGCACATCTACCCCGCAGAAGCGAAGGTTCACGCCGAGCTGGCGGCGAACACCGCCGCAGGCAAGCGCTGGACGCCGCTGGCCACCATCGAAGCGCTAAAGCCCAAGGCCCGCGCGCAGGGCTTGTGGAACCTGTTCCTGCCGCCCACTGCGGGGGGCGAAGGGGCGGCCCACAACGGCCGCGACTTCGGCCTGTCGAACAGCGACTACGCGCCGCTGGCCGAGATCATGGGCCGCGTGCCCTGGTGCTCGGAAGCGTTCAACTGCTCTGCGCCCGACACCGGCAACATGGAAACGATCGAACGCTACGGCAATGCGCAGCACAAGCGCGAATGGCTCGAGCCGCTGCTCGACGGCAAGATCCGCAGTGCCTTCGCGATGACCGAGCCGGCGGTCGCGTCGAGCGACGCCACCAACATCGCGGCGCGCATCGAACGCGATGGCGACGACTACGTCATCAATGCCCGCAAGTGGTGGATCAGCGGCGCCGGCGACCCGCGCTGCAAGATCTACATCTTCATGGGCAAGACCGACCCCGATGCACCGCGCCATTCACAGCAGTCGATGGTGCTGGTGCCGGCCGACACCAAGGGCATTACCGTGCTGCGCCCGCTGAGCGTCTTCGGCTACGACGACGCGCCGCACGGCCACATGGAAATCGTGTTCGACAACGTGCGCGTGCCGGCCAGCAACATCCTGCTCGGCGAGGGCCGTGGCTTCGAGATCGCGCAGGGCCGGCTCGGGCCGGGGCGCATTCACCATTGCATGCGGCTGATCGGCCTGGCCGAGCGCTCGCTCGAGCTGATGTGCAAGCGTGCCAGCAGCCGCATTGCCTTCGGCCGCAGCGTGGCCGAACAGGGCGTGACTCGCGAGCGCATTGCCGAAGCGCGTTGCCGCATCGACATGGCGCGCCTGCTGACGCTGAAGGCCGCGTGGATCATGGACGTGGCCGGCAACAAGACCGCCAAGGCCGAGATCGCGATGATCAAGGTCGTGGCGCCGACCATGGCGCTGCAGGTGATCGACTGGGCCATGCAGGCGCATGGCGGCGGCGGCGTGTCGGAAGACTTCCCGCTCGCCAGCTTCTACGCCAATGCGCGGACCCTGCGCTTTGCCGATGGCCCGGACGAAGTGCACCGCAACGCCATCGCCAAGCTGGAGCTCGGCAAATACGCCTGATCTCGCGCCTGATCTAGCGCCCGTTCACCGGCCCTTGGCTCGCGGCGGCGCTGGCTCGCCGGGCCCATCGGGGTCGGTCAACTCGGCGCCCGGGTGCAAGCTCTGCCATGCTGTGTTGGCGGTCGAGTTCCAACCCGGGTTCGGGTCGGTCTTGCCGCCGGCCAGGCGCAGCGCCTGGGTCACGGCGGTCTCGAACAAGGCCAGGGCCGACGCCACGGTGTTCGCATCGGGCGTGGCCAGTTGCATGCGCATATAGGCACGGCCGCGCAGCGTCATCAACACGAACGGGGGCTCTGCGCCGAGCATGCCGGCAGTGGCCCGCTCCAGCATGTTGGCGAGCGGCCCGTCGATCCAGGCCAGCCCCGCATCGGGCTGGCTCGCCACGGCACCGAAGTGCTGACGCACGATCTTGAATGGCGCAAGGTTGACCTTCGGGAACATCACCAGCCAGCGCATCTCTTCGGGCGTCTTGGTGCCGATCTGCGTTTGGACGTTGTCGGTGAATTCCTCGAAGGTCTGGCGCTCGAGAGACTCCATCAGCGGGCGCGACAGCACCAGCATCTGCGCATCCGACGGCAGGTCGATCTCCATGCGCAACCGCAGTTCGTGGCCAACGATGTAGGCGCGCTGCGGCGGGCCCCACTCGATGCGCCATGGCTTGCCTTCGAGCAGGCCGTCGATCACGAAGCCTTCATCGCCGCGCGCGCGCTTGAACCCGTGGCCGCAGCGCTTCGCCCAATCGGCCACTTCGACGAGGTCTCGGTCTTCGGCTTTGCTGCCGGCGAACAGGCGTTTCAAGGAATCGAGCATGGCATCAGTCAATGAACTAGAGTGAAGACCGGCGCGCGAGGGTGCGCAAACTAGGCGCAAAACATGATTGAAGTGTATTCGTGGGCTACACCGAACGGCCACAAAGTTCACATCATGCTGGAAGAGTGCGGGCTGCCCTACCGGGCAACAGCAGTCGACATCGGCGCCGGCGACCAGTTCAAGCCCGAGTTCCTGGCCATCAGCCCGAACAACAAGATCCCCGCCATCGTGGACCCCGATGGGCCTGACGGCAAGCCCATCCCGCTGTTCGAGTCGGGCGCCATCCTGTTGTACCTCGCAGGCAAGACCGGCAAGCTGATGCCGGCCGACGTGCGTGGCAAGTACGAGGTGCTCGAGTGGCTGATGTTCCAGATGGGCGGCGTCGGGCCGATGCTCGGGCAGGCGCATCACTTCCGCATCTACGCACCCGAGAAGATCGAGTACGCAGTGACGCGCTACACCAACGAAGCGAAACGCCTGTACGGCGTGATGAACAAGCGCCTGGCGAAGAGCAAGTACATCGCCGGCCCGGCGTACTCGATTGCCGACATCGCCATCTTCCCGTGGCTGCGATCGTGGAAGAACCAGGGCATCGATTGGGTCGACTACCCGCACCTGAAAGGCTGGTTCGACGAAATCGCAGCGCGGCCTGCCGTGCAGCGCGGCGTCGAGGTGCTGGCGAGCCAGCGCAAGCCGCTCACCGACGACAAGGCACGCGAAACCTTGTTCGGCACCGCGCAGTACCAGCAGCGATGAGCCGCGCTCGCGTTCACGCTACGTCGCTGGTGAAGCCGCTCACCGCAGCGGCGTTCGCAACGGCTGTTGCGCTCGCCGCATGCGGCGCCGCTGCGGCTGACGCCATCGGCGAAGTCGACACGGTTTTCAAATTCATAGGCCCCGACCACAAGATCGTGGTCGAGGCCTATGACGACCCGCTGGTCGCAGGTGTGGCCTGCTACGTGTCGCGGGCCAAGACCGGCGGCATCAAGGGCGGCCTGGGCCTGGCCGAAGACAAGGCCGAGGCCTCGATTGCCTGCCGGCAGGTCGGCCCGATCAGCTTCAGCAAAGCCCTGCCCGCACAGGAAGAGATCTTCAACGAACGCCTGTCGATCATGTTCAAGAAGCTGCGCGTGGTGCGCATGGTCGACAAGAAGCGCAACGCGCTCGTTTACCTGACCTACTCCGACCGCGTGATCGAAGGCTCGCCGCAGAACAGCGTGACAGCCGTCGCGGTGGACCGCGCCACACCGATCCCGCTGAAGTAGCCGCCGCAGGTGTGGGGGCTTCAGCGCTCCCAGCGCCGCCACAGGTCGGCCACGTGCAGCAAGCCCGCAAGCAGCAGGCAGGCTGCAACCCCGCCCCACCGCGCGCCGACCAGCACGAGGCGAAGTGCCACCATCAGGCTCAGGCCCGAGAGCAGGTTGACCAAAAACTGGCTGGCCGCAACGCCCTTGCCGGTGAGCAGCCGATAGACCAGCAACACCAGCGCTTCCAGAAGGGTGATGGCGATGACGACATCGACGAGCGAGCCGTCGGCCAGCGCCTGGCTCATCACGTGAGCCACTGCACCAGCCGTGTCGTCTATTGCCGAAGCAGTGGCAGAACTAGCCACCGAACGGCCCGTTCAGCCGAACCACGCCCCAGTTGATGGACGCCGCCAGACTGACCCACACGAGGTAGGGCACCAGCAACCAACCGGCCGAACGCGCCTGCCGCCCGGTCATGCGGACCAGCACTGCAACCGAGGCCCAGAGCAGCGCCACTTCAGCCAACGACCAGTCGGGCCGGTGCAGGCGAAAGAACAGCAGGCTCCACAACACGTTGAGGAAGCCGTTGAACCCGAAGCCGATCAACAGCCAGTCGCGGCTGGCCCGGTCGGGTGCGGCTCTCCAGGCCTTGAGGCCCGACACTGCCGCACACGCGAAGATCGTCGTCCAGATCGGCCCGAAGGCCCAGTCAGGTGGCTTCCATGCGGGCTGTTTGAGCCCCTGGTACCACGGGCCGAGGTCGGTGCTGATGGCACCCAGCCCGGCCACTGCAACAGCCGCCAGTGCCGCCACCAGGACCGGCCACATACGGCGCCGGGCGCGCGCCAGCGTCATACCCTCGCCAGGCCCATCAGGTGCGCCATGTCCTTGAAGAAAATGCGCACGTGGGCCATTGGTCTGGCACGCACCAGTTCCTTGTTCATGTAAGCCTCGAAGGTGAGTTGCTGCACATCGCGGTCTGCGCAGATGCTCACGAAGCGTTCGCGCCGCTTGTCGTTCGAGTACCAGAAGCGCTGCATGATGCCGAGCACCCAGAACACCTTGCCGTGCGCTTTCATGAACTGCTTGCGGGCGAGCTTGAGCACGCGCGCGTCGCCGGTCTGCAGGAAGGCTTGCACCGCCTCGCCGGCCATGCGCCCACAGGCCATCGCGTAGTAGATGCCTTCGCCCGACGCGGGCGCCACCACGCCGGCGGCGTCACCGGCGAGCACCAGGTCGCGCCCGTTGTCCCAGCGCGGCAGCGGCTTCATTGGAATGGGCGCGCCCTCGCGCCGCAGCGTGGTGGTGCCGGCCAGCCCGGCCGCAGCGCGCAGGCCACCCACCGCGCCACGCAGCGAGAAGCCCTTGTCGGCACTGCCGGTGCCCACGCTCATTGTGTCGCCGTGCGGGAATACCCAGCCGTAGAAGTCGGGCGAGAGCTTCCCGCGGTAGTACACGTCGCAACGCGAGGGGTCGTAGTCGGCGTCGGGCTGCGCCGGCTTCTGGATGATCTCGTGGTATGCGAACACATAGCGGGTGCGCTCGGCACCGGGCACGTTCTGGCGCGCCACCTCGGAGCGCGCCCCGTCGGCGCCGATGATGGCGCGGGCGCGCACACCCACACGGGCCGAAGGCACGCCGGCGTCAAGTGCTGGCGGGCGGTAGTTGACAACGCTGATGCCGTCACTTCCGCGCGTGATGCTCTCGAACACACCGGTGCGGCGCACCGCGCCACTGGCTGCGGCACGCTCGCGCAACCACTCATCGAACGCCTCGCGGTCGACCATGCCGACGAAGCCGCCTTCGATGGGAATGTCGACGCGCTTGTCGGTCGGCGAGATCATGCGCGCCGACGTGGCACGCGCCACCAGCAGTGCATCGGGGATCGCGAAGTCCTTGATGAGGCGCGGTGGAATCGCGCCGCCGCAGGGCTTGACGCGGCCGGCTCGGTCGAGCAGCAGCACCGAACGGCCCTGGCCTGCCAGGTCGTGCGCAGCGGTCGCGCCGGCGGGGCCGCCGCCGATCACGACAACATCGAAGGTTTCTGATTCAGTCATGAGAGTCTCCTGAGTCATCCTGGATTCAAGTGCCAGCCGACAAGCGGCTGGCCGCACGGGGATCGAACGCTTCGGCACGTGCAAGGGCTTGCGCTGCCGCAACACTGGCGGGCTTGCCGACCTTGGCCGCCATGGCGGCCGCCACGAAGAACAGCAGCGCCTCGAATGCGAACACTGCGGCATACGCAGCGCCCGGGGAGCCGATCAGCCAGCGCGACAGGTCGCTCGCGGCCGTGCCCATCAAGCCACCGAGGCCGAACGCCACCGCCTGCGCCGCGCCCCACAGGCCCATGCGCACGCCCTCGCTCGATGCGCCACCCTCGCCGGCGAGCCGCATCATCGAGGCGATGGCCGCAATCGAAAACGCCCCGTTGGCCGCGCCGAGTGCGAACACCGTGGCCGCGAGCGGCCAGCCCGACCCGACGAGCCCGGCGGCGACGAGGCCGAGCAGCGCGAGGCCCGACGCCACGCAGCCGCCCACCGTCCAACCCCGCAACGAGCCGAGCGCTCGCCCGGCGAAGCGCTGTCCGGCCAGGGCAACAACGATCATGCCGAGCAGCACGCCGCCGTGCTGCACGCCCGACAACTGGGTCGACTGCCCGGGAGTGAAGGCGAACACCGAGCCGGCAAAGGGTTCCAGGATCAGGTCTTGGGCGCTGAACGCGAGCATCGAGACGAACACGAACAGTGTGAAGTGGCGCGCTGCCGGGTCGGCCCACACTTCCGCGAGCGCCTCGCGAAACGCAGGGTGCGGCGCAGGCGCTGGCTCGGTCGGCAAGGCAGCAGGCAGCTCGGGCGTCGCGCCTTCGACGCCGCGCAACGCCAGCAGCGCCACGGTCAACGCCAGCACCGACACACCGAGCGTGACCATGACGAGGCGCAGCGGTGAATACGGGTCGAGCAGGTGCCCGGCAACGCCGGCCGTGACGGCGAAGCCGACGATCATCATCATCCACACGATGGTGGCCGCGGCGGCACGGCGGGCCGGTGTCACGCGCTTGGCCAGCAGCACCAGCAGCGACGTGCCGCAGGCGCTGACGCCCACCCCGATCAAGCCGAATGCAACGACCGCCAGCGCAATACCGGCCGCACGGTTCGAGGCCATCCACACCGTGGCGAGCGCGGCCAGCACGCCGCCGAACGCCAGCACGGCCATGCCACCGGCGATCCACGGCGTGCGGCGGCCGCCCAGGTCGGAGCCGTGGCCCATGCGCGGGCGCAGCACCTGCACTAAGTAGTGCAGCGCCACCAGCACGCCGGGCACCAGGGCCGGCAGCGCAAGTTCCACGACCATCACCCGGTTCAGCGTCGAGGTGGTCAGAACGATGACGGCCCCGAGCGCCGCCTGCACCAGCCCGAGTCGCGCGATGCCGCCCCAGCCGAGCATGGGCGCCGTCATGTGGGCAGCGCCGCAGAGCGCAACGCAAAGGCGCTGACCATCATGCCGCTCACGAACAAGGGAACGCCAAAGCCGCTGTACCAGAGCGCGCGCTCGGTCGGGGCGTCGGTGAAGCGGTCCATCATCAGCACCTGCAGGGCCAGCAGGCCGGCCACCCACATCGCCCGGTCGGCCAGGCCCCACTGGACCAGCAGCAGCACCACGCAGACCTGAGGGATCGCCATGACCCAGCTCGCCACGCGAGCGGCGTTCTGCACTCCAAGCCGCACCGGCAGCGAACCCACGCCCATGCGCCGGTCACCGTCCACGGCTTTGAAATCATTCAGCGTCATGATGCCGTGCGCCCCCAGGCTGTACAGGCCCGCCAGCGCGAGCGAGCGGCCGCTGGGCATGCTGCCGCCGGCCATCACCGCCGCACCGGTGGCCCAGGCCAGGCCCTCGTAGCAAAGGCCGCAGGCCAGGTTGCCCCACCAGCCGTTTACTTTCAGGCGCACCGGCGGCGCGCTGTAGGCCCAGGCCAGCAGCAAGCCGAGTGCGGCAGCACCGAACCCCCAAGGTCCCAGGGCCGTGGCCACGATGAGCGACAGGCCGGTCCAGGCCACCGCGATGTACAAACCCCATCGCCCCGGCATGCGGCCCGAGGGAATGGGCCGCTGTGGCTCGTTGATGGCGTCTACATGGCGGTCGAACCAGTCGTTCACGGCCTGGCTCGTGGCACAAACCAGCGGCCCCGCGAGGACCATGCCGAGCACCAGCAGCGCCCAATGCCCTTGCATCGGCACGCCCGAGGCCACCACGCCGCAGGCAAAAGCCCACATGGGCGGGAACCAGGTGATGGGTTTCAGCAGCTCTGCAACGGTTGAAAACGCCGGGGTCGACATGGTGCCGATTCTGACATTCGGCGCACAGAAGCGTCAACCCAGGTTTACACTTGATCCGGCCCGACGCGCGGTGCAGGGCCCACTCAAGACGCTACTTCTCGGCGTCCCCGCCGAGGTCGCCCAGGCCGTATCGGCGCAGCTTGACATACAGGCTCTGGCGCGACAGGCCGAGCATTTCAGACGCCGACGCGCGGTTGTCGCTGGTCAGTTCGAGCGCTGCCTCGATGCACAGTTGCTCGATCAGGTCGGTGGTTTCGCCGACGATGTCGCGCAGCGGCACGCGGCCCACCAACTCGGTGAGCTGCGCCGCCGAGCGCGGCAGTTCGCGCGCGCCCCGGCGCGGCTGCGGCGCGAGCCGCCGGCCGATGTCGCGCACGCTGAAACCCAGGCATGGCTGCTCGGCATGCGGCACTGCGGTGGCCGATATCTCGACCGGCGTGGTGGCCCCGTACTGGCCGCGCAGCGTGGTCGAGAACAACCGCACCGAGCCATGCTGGCGCAGGTTGGCCAGCAGCACGTTCAGGTCGACCGTGGCGCCACCGAGCCACCGTTCGAGGGATTCGCCTTCGAGCTGCGCGCCGGTGGCAAGCTGGGTCATCTCGATGAACGCCGAGTTTGCGGTGAGCACCCTGCCCTCGCCGTCGGTGACGACGAAGCCGTCCGGCACGCTCTCGACGGCCTTGAGCAGCATGGCCTCGTTGCCCGCCGGCCCCTTGGCCACCGCATCGGCCTGCGCCGGGGCCAGCCGCACCAGGAAGAAGGCCCCGTTCTCCTGCCGGAACAGCGAGGCCGACAGCGTCAACTCCCACTGCCCGCCCGCGAGCCGGGCGCGCACCTGGTCGGCCTGGCCAGCGACGCGCACACCGCTGAGCAGCGCGAGCACGGCCTGCTGGCTGCCCACATCGAAGCAATCGACGAACGCGCGGCCGGTGATGCGCTTGACCGGCTCACCGATCACCTGGGCAGCAGCCGGGTTGGCCTCGACCACCTTCTGGGTCGTGGCGTCAACGATCAGCACCGACTCGGACGCCATCTCGAACAGCAGGCGGTAGCGTGTTTCCATGTGACGCAGGCGAAGGTAGTCGCGTTCCATCGACTGCTGCGCCGCGACCAGCCGCTCCTGCACCGTGGCCAGCGCCCGCATGTCGCGGCCGAACGCGACCACGCGGCCGTCGGGGCCGACTTGAATGGCCGAGTACATCAGCGGCACATCGGCGCCCTTGGGGGATGGGTGGTTGATATGGCGCCACTTGCGCGGTGTGCTGGCCGCTGCATCGCGCAGCAGCGAAACAACCTTGGCACGGCTGTCGACGGTCACCGTGTCGGACCATGGCCGACCCACCCAGTCAAGGTACCCGTCGAGCTTGAAGTCGCTGTTGCCGATGGAGACGTCTTCGATCACGCCCTGCGGGTCGACGATCAACGCCACATCGGCCGACACGGCAATCAGCTTCGCGGCCGTGGAGACGTCGAAGCCGGCCATCGAGGGATGCGTTGATTCGGTGGGTTTCACAACGAGCGGCGGGGTTTGGAATGAGGCGGGAACGAGGGTGGAGTCCCCGCTGCACCGCTGGTGCGGTGGACCGGTTCAGCGCCGGCGACGCGGGCATCTACAAGGCGTTGTTCAACGCGTTTTTCGACGCGCTGCTCGAAGAATTGCTCGGCCCGCGCCACGGCTTGCGGGGCGTCGGTCGCCACCAGGTCGGCGCCCAGCTCTGCGACGGATGCGGGGCTCTCCCGCACCAGCGGCCCGCCGACCATCACGGCCACGCCGGGATTGCGAGACGCGGCGCGCGCTTGCCGGATGACCGAGGCCAGATCGCTGGCCTGCCGCTCCGTGCCGATCGAGAAGCCGATCACGTCGAACCACTCGGTACGCACCGCATGAAGCAGGTCATCGGCGCTCGCGAGCGGCTCGCTCCACACGGCCCAGCCGGCGCGGCGAAAGAACTCGGCCACCATGAACAGCCCGAGCGAGTGCTGCGAGCCCGGCATCGCCACCAGCATGGCGCGCCGGCCACCTGTACCGACGGCGTCAGAAGGGCGCTGGAAGGTAGGGCTCAGGTCGTACATGACTTGTTGAATGCGCCACAGGCCGAGCGTGACCTGCGTGAAGTCGATCTGGTCGTCTGACCACAAGTCGCCCAGAAGGCGCGCTGCGGGCGCCAGCAGGTCGAGGTAGACCGTGTCCAGCGCCATGCCGTCGGCCCGCCGTGCCTCGACCCATGCGGCCGAATCAGCAGCGTCGTGCGCCAGCACCAGATCGGCGAAAACAGCCACGTCGTCAGGGCCGGGAACCATGCGCGCGGCTTGCGCTTGCGGGCTCGCCGGGTGAGCCATCTGGTGAACCAGCATGAGGCGCGGAATGATCTCGGCCTCGATGGTTTGCAGCAGCCAGGCGGTGTGGCCATCGGCATCATCAACAGCCGATGGCGCGGCAGTACCCGCCATCCACGGAGCCCGTATCTCGGGTGTTGCGATGTCCGGCCACAGCTCGCTCGGTGCACTCTCGGAGATTGCCCGCCCCAAGCTGGAATGACCCATGAAAATCTCCAAGCAAACCGACCCGGCTGACTATCGAGGCCCACCGGATCGCCCGTCAAGCCAGTGTAAACCCCGCATTACAGAGGCAATTTAGTGTCAATCTAGATTTACGTCAAGTACCGTTGACATTCGAATCGAGCGGGTCTAGATTCCGGGCCATGCGAAGCAATGAGTCCCCGGCACCGATGCTCTACACCGCTGAGCAGCGAGTGCGCCGCGACGCCTCCCGCTGGACGCTGGTGCAAGGCGTTTTGGCGCCGTTGCAGTTCGTGGTGTTCCTGGTCAGCCTGGGCCTCGTGATCCGCGTGCTGGCCACCGGCCAGGGGCTGGACGCCGCCAACGCGTCGGTTGTGGTGAAAACGCTCACGCTCTACACCATCATGATCACCGGTTGCCTGTGGGAGAAAGACGTCTACGGTGTCTACCTCTTCGCCCCGGCCTTCTATTGGGAAGACGTGTTCAGCATGCTGGTGCTGGCGCTGCACACGGCCTACCTCGTGGCGCTGGTCACCGGCGCGCTGAGCCCGCGCTCGCTGATGTTCCTGGCGCTCGCGGCGTATGCCACCTACGTGATCAACGCGACCCAGTTCATCCTGAAGCTGCGCGCTGCACGGCTCGACATGGCGCGTCGCAGCGCGCTGGGGCAGCACCCGGGAATGGCGGCATGAACAGCGTCATTCCGATTCGCGCAGCGGCCACCGGCTGCAACGACGTTCCCGCGCTGCAAGCGGTGATTCGCGAGCGCGGCCAGCGCGAAGTGTTCTGCGGCCTGACCGGCATCATCTGGCTGCACCGCAAGATCCAGGACGCGTTCTTCCTTGTGGTGGGCTCGCGTACCTGCGCCCACCTCGTGCAGTCGGCCGCTGGCGTGATGATCTTCGCCGAGCCGCGCTTCGCCACCGCCATCATCGACGAGCGCGACCTCGCCGGCCTGGCCGACGTGAACACCGAACTCGACCGAGTGGTCACCCGGCTGCTGGAGCGCCGGCCCGAGATCAAGCTGCTGTTCCTCGTCGGCTCGTGCCCGTCGGAAGTCATCAAGCTGGATCTGTCACGTGCTGCGCAGCGGCTGTCGCAGAGCTTCTCGTCGAACGTGCGCGTGCTCAACTACTCGGGCAGCGGCATCGAGACCACGTTCACGCAGGGTGAAGACGCCTGCCTGGCGGCGCTTGTTCCTTCATTGCCTTCCTTGCAGGCAGCCACCGACACCGAAGCTCCGGCACTGCTGGTTGTGGGCACGCTGGCCGATGTGGTCGAAGACCAGTTCATGCGCCTGTTCAAGCAACTCGGCATCGGCCCAGTGCGCTTCTTCCCGCCGCGCAACGCGGGCGACCTGCCGAGCGTCGGCGCCCACACGCGCTTCCTGCTGGCACAGCCCTTTCTTGCCGACACCGCACGTGCGCTCGAAGCGCGTGGCGCGCAGCGCCTGGCAGCGCCCTTCCCGCTCGGCGCCGAAGGCACGACCGCCTGGCTTCAGGCCGCTGCCACCGCATTCGGCGTCAGCGCTGCGCAGTTCGAGCAGGCCGTCGATCCGGGCCGCCAGCGCGCCATCAGCGCCCTGGCCCGCTTGCGCAGCCAACTCGCCGGCAAACGCATCTTCTTCTTCCCCGACTCGCAGCTCGAGATCCCGATTGCACGCTTCCTGTCGCGCGAGCTGGGCATGGTGCTGGTCGAGGTCGGCACGCCGTATTTGCACCGCCAGCATCTGGCCGAAGAGTTGGCGTTGTTGCCCGACGGCACGGTGCTCTCGGAAGGCCAGCACGTCGAAAACCAGCTCGACCGTTGCCGCGCGGCCAAGCCCGACATCACGGTGTGCGGGCTGGGCCTCGCGAACCCGCTCGAAGCCGAAGGCATGACGACCAAGTGGGCCATCGAGCTCGTCTTCACCCCCATCCACGGCTACGACCAGGCGGCCGACCTGGCCGAACTGTTCGCGCGGCCGCTGGTGCGCCGCTTGAAGCTGGTGGCCTGAGGCCGCTTTCGCCGAGCCCATTCCAAAGCAACCTTGCCATGCAACTGACGCTCTGGACGTACGAAGGCCCGCCGCACATCGGAGCGATGCGCGTGGCCACCGCCATGGAAGGCGTGCACTACGTGCTGCATGCACCCCAGGGCGACACCTACGCCGACCTGCTGTTCACGATGATCGAGCGGCTCAAGAAGCGCCCGCCGGTCACCTACACCACGTTCCAGGCGCGCGACCTCGGCGGTGACACGGCCGAGCTGTTCAAGACCGCCGCGCGCGATGCGTACGAGCGCTTCAAGCCGAAGGCGATGATGGTTGGCGCGTCGTGCACCGCCGAGCTGATCCAGGACGACCCGGGCGGCCTGGCCAAGGCGCTCGACCTGCCGATTCCGGTGGTCGCGCTCGAACTGCCCGCCTACCAGCGCAAGGAGAACTGGGGCGCGTCTGAAACCTTCTACCAAATGGTCCGCGCGCTGGCCGGCCCGCATGCGCTGAAGCCGGGCGCTGCGCGCGCGGCGCGGCCTGCCGACCGCCGCCCGAGTTGCAACCTGCTCGGCGCCAGCGCACTCGGATTCCGCCACCGCGACGACGTTCGCGAGATCACCGGCCTGCTCGCGCAAATGGGCGTCGACGTGAACGTGACCGCCCCGCTCGGCGCCACGCCCGCCGACCTGGCGCGCCTGGGCGACGCCGACTTCAATGTGATGCTCTACCCCGAGGTCGCGGGCCAGGCCGCGCAGTGGCTGGCGCGCAGCTTCGCGCAGCCGGTGACCAAGACCATCCCCATCGGCGTGGGCGCCACGCGCGAGTTCATCAACGAGGTGGCGGCACTCGCCGGCATCGACCCGACTACCGCGCTCGCCGCCGTCACGTCGAACTCGACCTGGTACTCGCGCTCGGTCGATTCCACCTACCTCACCAACAAGCGCGTGTTCGTGTTCGGCGATGCCACGCACGCCATCGCGGCGGCGCGCGTCGCGTCCGACGAGTTCGGCTTCCAAGTGGTCGGCATCGGCACCTACAGCCGCGAGTTCGCCCGCGATGTGCGCGAAGCTGCGGCGAAGTACGGCGTCGAAGCGCTGATCACCGACGACTACCTCGAAGTCGAGGCCCGTGTCGCCGAGCTTCAGGTCGAATTGCTGCTGGGTACACAGATGGAGCGCCACATCGCCAAGCGCCTGGGCGTGCCCTGCGCCATGATCTCCGCGCCCATGCATGTGCAGGACTTCCCGGCCCGCTACTCGCCGCAAATGGGCTTCGAAGGCGCGAACGTGCTGTTCGACACCTGGGTGCACCCGTTGATGATGGGCCTCGAAGAACACCTGCTGACCATGTTCCGTGGTGACTTCGAGTTTCACGACGGTGCGGCGGCGTCGCATTTGGGTCATTCGCGTGCTGCGGCCCCAGTGGCCGAACCGGCACTGATCGAGCCCGCGGTGGTTGCGCCCGCGGTGGGTGGGCCCGCGGCCGATGCGCCCGCGTTTCGGGTCGCTACCAGCGTGGAAGCCGTCACCGCAGTGGCGGCTGTGGCACCCGCCGCCGAACCCGCCCAGATCATCGTCGCGGCCTGGGCCGTGGACGCTGAAACCGAGCTTCGCAAGATCCCGTTCTTCGTGCGCGGCAAGGCACGCCGCAACACCGAGCGCTTCGCGGTGGAGCGCGGCATTGCCACCATCACTGTCGAGACACTCTACGATGCCAAAGCTCACTTCGGCCGTTAAGGGCATCACCGACGCGCTGGCGCCGCGGCTCATGGCCGCCTCGGCCAAGGGCGCGCGCAGCGGCAGCGCACAGCCGGCGTGCAAGGTGGTGCTGGTCACGATGGACAGCCACCTCGCCGGTGCCGCGCAGCGCGCGCAGCGCACGATCCAGCGCGCTGCGCCAGGCGTGTCGCTCAGCGTGCACTGCGCCTCCGAGTTCAGCGATTCTGCAGTTGCGCTCGAGCGGTGCAAGGCCGACATCGCCAGCGGCGACATCGTCATCGCCACCATGCTCTTCATGGAGGACCACTTCCTGCCAGTGCTCCCCGCGCTGAAGGCGCGGCGTGACGCTTGCGATGCGATGGTGTGCGCCATGTCCGCCGGCGAGGTCATGAAGCTCACCCGCATGGGCAAGTTCAGCATGGACGGCAAGGTCAGCGGGCCGATGGCGCTGCTCAAGCGCCTGCGCGGCAAGAGCAACAGCGAGCATGCGAACGGCGAAGACAAGGTCAAGGCCTCGGCGGGTGCACAGCAGATGAAGATGCTGCGCCGGCTGCCGAAGATCCTGCGCTTCATACCCGGCACCGCGCAAGACGTGCGGGCCTACTTCCTCACGCTGCAGTACTGGCTCGCCGGCTCGGAAGAGAACATTGCCAATCTCGTGTGCTTCCTCGTCGACCGCTACGCCACTGGCGCGCGCAGCAGCCTGCGCGGTGCGGTTGCGAGCGGCTCACCGGTCGAATACCCCGAAGTCGGGGTGTACCACCCGCGCATGCCGGGCCGCCTGTCGGAGGCGGCAGCACAGTTCCCGCTCGTCGCGACCACCGGCCAGCGCGGCACCGTCGGCCTGCTGCTGATGCGCTCATACCTGCTGGCCGGCAACGCCGGCCACTACGACGGTGTGATCACCGCGCTCGAAGCCCGCGGCCTGAAGGTGATTCCGGCCTTCGCCACCGGCCTCGATTCCCGCCCCGCCATCGACAAGTTCTTCGTGCGCGATGGCCGCACGGTGATTGACGCCATGGTCTCGCTGACCGGCTTCTCGCTCGTCGGCGGCCCGGCCTACAACGACTCGAAGGCAGCGGAAGACGTGCTCGCTCAACTCGATGTGCCCTACATCGCGGTGGCGCCGGTCGAGTTCCAGACGCTCGAACAATGGGGCGGCTCCGAGCGCGGCTTCATGCCGGTCGAGAGCACCATGATGGTCGCCATTCCCGAGCTCGACGGCGCCACCGGCAACATGATGTTCGGTGGCCGCGCCGATGCCAGCGGCGTCGGTTGCACCGGGTGCGAACGCTCGTGCAAGTTCGTGCTGTCCGACGACGAGCACGACATGCGCACCTGCTCGGAACGGGCCGACATGCTGGCCGCACGCGTCGGCAAGCTCGTCGACCTGCGGCGCTCGCAGCGCGCCGAGCGCAAGGTGGCTGCGGTCATCTTCAACTTCCCGCCGAACGCCGGCAACACCGGCACTGCGGCTTTCCTGTCGGTATTCGAGTCGCTCTACAACACGCTGGCCGCGATGCAGCGCGAGGGCTACACGGTCGAGCTGCCGGCGAGCGTCGATGAACTGCGCAATCGGGTCATTCATGGCAACGCCGACATGTTCGGCGCCCCCGCCAACGTGCATGCGCGCATCCCGACCGACAAGCACGTGAAGCAGGAGCGCTGGCTCAAGGAGATCGAGAAGCAATGGGGCCCGGCGCCCGGCCGCCAGCAGAGCAACGGGCGCGAGATCTTCGTGCTTGGCGAGCGCTTCGGCAACGTCTTCGTCGGCATCCAGCCCGCGTTCGGCTATGAGGGCGACCCGATGCGCCTGCTGTTCGAAAAGGGCTTCGCGCCCACGCATGCCTTCTCGGCCTTCTACCGCTGGCTGAAGCAAGATTTCGGCGCAAATGCGGTGCTGCACTTCGGCACCCACGGCGCGCTCGAATTCATGCCCGGCAAGCAGTCCGGCATGTCGGGCGCGTGCTGGCCCGACCGGCTGATCGGCGACCTGCCCAACTTCTACCTCTACGCGTCGAACAACCCGTCGGAAGGCACGATCGCCAAGCGCCGCGCGGCCGCCACGCTGATCAGCTACATGACGCCGCCGGTCGCACAGGCCGGCCTGTACAAGAGCCTCGTCGACCTGAAGGCCCTGCTCGACCGCCATCGCGGCCTGGAGCCCGAGGCCGCCATCGAGCGCGATGAATTGACGTTGCTGATCCAGGCTCAGGCGGCAGTGTTGAACCTTGCTGACGCCGAACCCGCGTGGGGCGATGACGTGGCCAAGGTCACCCAACTCACCAACGACGTGCGCGAGCTCGAATACACGCTCATTCCGCATGGCCTGCATGTGGTCGGCCGCGCGCCAACGAAGCTGGAGCGCGTCGACATGCTGCTCGCCACCGCCGAGGCCTCGCACGGCACGCGACCGGCGCGCGCCGCCATCGAGGCGCTGGTCGAAGGCCAGCCGCCCGCCGATGCATGTGCCATTGCTGGCACCGCGGCTGACCCGGCCACGCTCGCGCTGCTGACCGAGCTCGCCGCCATCGACGTGCTGCTGGCGCAAGACCATGAACTCGCCGGCATCATCCGCGCGCTCGACGGCCGCTTCATGCGGCCCGCGCCAGGCGGCGACTTGCTGCGCACGCCAGCCATCCTGCCCACCGGCCGCAACTTGCACGGCTTCGACCCGTTCCGCATTCCCAGCAACTACGCGGTCAAAGACGGCGCGCGCCAGGCCCAGCGCCTGATCGACCGGCACGTGGCCGACGGCAACGCCTTCCCCGAGTCCATCGCCCTCGTGCTGTGGGGCACCGACAACCTGAAGAGCGAAGGCGCGCCGATTGCGCAAGCGCTGGCGCTGATGGGCACGAAGCCGCGCTTCGACAGTTACGGCCGGCTGGCAGGCGCGGAGTTGATCCCGCTCGACCAGCTGACGCAGCCGCGCGTCGACGTGGTCATCACGCTGTCCGGCATCTTCCGTGACCTGCTGCCGCTGCAAGTGAAGCTGCTCGCCGAAGCGGCCTTTCTTGCGGCCAGCGCCGACGAACCCATTGAGCGCAACTTCATCCGCAAGCATTCGCTGGCCCACATGGCCGAGCACGGCTGCGACCTGGAAACCGCCGCACTGCGCGTGTTCGGCAACGCTGAAGGCGCTTACGGCTCGAACGTGAACAGCCTCATCGACAACAGCCGCTGGGAAGAGGAAGACGAACTCGCGGAGACCTACTCGCGCCGCAAGGGCTTCGCCTACGGCCGCAGTGGCCGGCCGGTTCAACAAGGCGCGTTGTTGAAGAGCGTGCTCGCCGGCGTGCAGCTCGCGTACCAGAACCTGGACTCGGTCGAGCTCGGTGTGACCACGGTCGACACGTACTTCGACACGCTCGGCGGAATCAGCCGCGCGATCAAACGCGCGAAATCGACCACAGAGGGCCCGGACGCAAAGGTCGCACCGGTCTACATCGGCGACCAGACCAACGACAGCTCGGGTGGCGGCATCGTGCGCACCCTCAGCGAGCAGGTGGCGCTCGAAACCCGCACCCGCATGCTCAACCCGAAGTGGTACGAAGGCATGCTGGCCCACGGCTACGAAGGTGTGCGCCAGATCGAAGTGCACGTGACGAACACGATGGGCTGGTCCGCCACCACAGGCCAGGTGCAGCCCTGGGTCTACCAGCAGCTGAGCGAGACCTTCATGCTCGACCCGGCCATGCGCGAGCGGCTCGCGAAGCTGAACCCGACCGCATCGGCCCGGGTCGCGAACCGGCTGCTCGAAGCCTCTGACAGAAAGTTTTGGACGCCTGACGCAAAGATGCTCGAAGCATTGCGCCGGGCCGGCGAGGAGCTTGAAGACCGGCTCGAAGGCGTGTTCGCGGAAGCGACCGAAGGAGTGACTGCATGAGTACAACGACTGTTCCGTTTCCCGACATCAAGGCGCCGGGTGTGCGCAAGAACCTGCGCGCCGATGGTGAAGGCAGTGTTCAGGTCCAGCTCGACGAGAACGTGAAGATCGGCAACGCCAAGGTGTTCGCGATCTACGGCAAGGGCGGCATCGGCAAGAGCACCACATCGAGCAACCTCTCGGCCGCGTTCAGCAAGATGGGCAAGCGCGTGCTGCAGATCGGCTGCGACCCGAAGCACGACTCGACCTTCACGCTGACGAAGAAGATGCTGCCCACAGTGATCGACGTGCTGGAGTCGGTCGACTTCCACGCCGAGGAACTGCGCGTCGAAGACTTCGTGTTCGAGGGCTACAACGGCGTCATGTGTGTCGAGGCCGGCGGCCCGCCCGCTGGCACCGGCTGCGGCGGCTACGTGGTCGGCCAGACGGTCAAGCTGCTGAAGGAACACCACCTTCTGGAAGACACCGACGTGGTGATCTTCGACGTGCTCGGCGACGTGGTCTGCGGTGGCTTCGCAGCCCCCTTGCAGCACGCCGACCGCGCGCTCATCGTCACCGCCAACGACTTCGATTCGATCTTCGCGATGAACCGCATCGTGCAGGCCATCGGCGCGAAAGCGAAGAACTACAACGTGCGGCTCGGTGGCGTGATCGCCAACCGCAGCAAGGACACCGACCAGATCGACAAGTACAACAACAAGATCGGCTTGAAGCTCGCCGCGCACTTCCCCGACCTCGACGTGATCCGCCGCAGCCGCCTGAAGAAGTCGACCCTTTTCGAGATGGAGTATTCGCCCGAGCTCGAGGCGGTGCAGAAGGAATACATGCGCCTGGCCGCGTCGCTGTGGCTCGGCTCGGAGCCACTGAACGCGGTGCCGATGAAAGACCGCGACATCTTCGACTTGCTCGGCTTCGATTGATGGGGGTTCGACCGATGAGCACCGACAACGCCTACACGGCCCGCAGGGGCCAGATCGAAACCTACTTCGACCGCACCGCCGTGCAGGCGTGGGAGCGCCTCACGTCGACCGCGCCGGTCGGTCGCATCCGCGCCACTGTGCGCGCCGGTCGCGACCAGATGCGCAACACCCTGCTCGGCTGGCTGCCGGCCGACATGACCGGCATGCGCCTGCTCGATGCCGGCTGCGGCACCGGCGCACTGGCGGTCGAAGCGGCGCGGCGCGGGGCGCACGTGGTGGCGATCGACCTGTCACCCACGCTCGTGAACATCGCGCGCGACCGGTTGCCCGACGACCTGAAGGAAGGCAGCGCGCGCGGCCGCATCGTGTTCCTGGCAGGCGACATGCTGGATGCGGCGCTGGGCCGTTTCGACTACGTCGTCGGCATGGATTCGATCATTCACTACGAAGCGGTCGACGCGGTGCGCGTGCTTGCAGGCCTGGCGCTGCGCACCGACCGCGCCATCCTGTTCACGTTCGCGCCCAAGACACCGCTGCTCGCGACCGCGCGCCACATCGGCCGCCTGTTCCCGAAAAGCGATCGCGCGCCGTGGATCGTGCCGATCGCGCCCAAGGGCCTGCTTCGCAGCATCGCGGCCGAGCCCGCAATGGCCGGCATGCAGCCGGGCCGCACGCAGCGCGTGTCGAGCGGCTTCTACACCTCGCAAGCCCAGGAGCTCGTCCGGTCATGAACCGCGCCGCCCGCGTCAATGCCCGAGTGGCCAACCTCTGGACGCGCGTCGGCACGCGCTTCCTGCCGTTCGCCGATGCGGCCAGCACCGAGTTGCCGCTGCCGCGCCTCTTGCGCCTGTCACTGTTCCAGGTGTCGGTCGGCATGGCCACCGTGCTGCTCGTGGGCACGCTGAACCGCGTGCTGATCGTCGAGATGGGCGTGAGCGCGTGGCTCGTGTCGCTGATGGTCGCGCTGCCGCTGGTGTTTGCGCCGTTCCGCGCGCTGCTCGGCTTTCGGTCCGACACGCACCGCTCGGTGCTGGGCTGGAAGCGCGTGCCCTATCTGTGGACCGGCTCGCTGCTGCAGTTCGGCGGGTTGGCCATCATGCCGTTCGCGTTGATCCTGCTTTCCGGCGAAGGGCGCGGCCCGGCATGGGTCGGCCATGCCGGTGCGGCCATGGCCTTCCTGCTCGTGGGTGCCGGCCTGCAGACGGTGCAGACCGCCGGCCTGGCGCTCGCCTCCGACCTGGCACCCGCGCACACCCGACCGCGCGTTGTGGCGTTGATGTACGTCATGCTGCTGGTCGGCATGGTGTCGTGCGGCATCGTGTTCAGCCTGCTGTTGGCCAACTACACCTCGCTGCGCCTGATCCAGGTCGTGCAAGGTGCGGCAATGGTGACGATGCTGCTCAACATCGTGGCGCTGTGGAAGCAGGAGCCCCGCGACCGCAGCCGCCGCGACCCCGCCGCGCCGCGCCCGAGCTTCAAGGCCAACTGGCAGGTGTTCGCGCGCACCGGCAGCTCCATCCGCTACCTCGTGGCGGTGGGTCTCGGTACGGCCGCGTTCAACATGCAGGACATCATCCTGGAGCCCTACGGCGGCGAGATCCTCGGCCTGTCGGTGGGCGCCACCAGTGCGCTGACCGCATTGATGGCGGTGGGCGCACTCGCTGCCGTGGCACTGGCCGCACGCTTGCTCAGCCGCGGCACCGACCCGCACCGCGTATCGGCGTTCGGGGCGCTGGCCGGCATCGTGGCTTTCTCCGCGGTGATCTTCGCCGAGCCGCTGGCCTCGCCCAACCTGTTCCGCATGGGCGCCATGTTGATCGGCTTCGGCGGCGGGCTGTTCTCGGTCGGTACGCTCACCGCAGCCATGAGCCTGGAAACCGGCGGCCTCAACGGCTTGGCCCTGGGCGCCTGGGGTGCCGTGCAGGCTTCGTGCTCGGGCCTTGCGATTGCGCTCGGCGGTGCCATTCGCGATGGTGTGTCGAGCCTGGCCACGCAAGGCGTGCTCGGCACCGCACTGGCTCACCCTGCCACTGGCTACAGCTTCGTCTACCACATAGAGTTCTACATGCTGTTCGTGACGCTCATTGCCCTCGGGCCGCTGGTGCAGTCGAGCACCAAGGCACGCCAGCGCGCGAACAACCCTCCCGTTGCACCCACCCCGTTCGGCCTGGCCGAATTCCCC
This sequence comes from Rhizobacter sp., assembly GCA_025350965.1. Taxonomy (GTDB): domain Bacteria; phylum Pseudomonadota; class Gammaproteobacteria; order Burkholderiales; family Burkholderiaceae_C; genus LMDS01. The sequence goes on along the minus strand of JANXWV010000063.1, from coordinate 13,333 downwards.
GGCTAGACCCTCTCAAGGAGCCTTCATCATGCAGACCGGCGCCATCACGCAGTACATCGACGTTGCCCAGCTCGCGCTCTACGCGTTCTGGGTCTTCTTCGCGGGCCTCATCTACTACCTCCACCAGGAAGACAAGCGTGAGGGTTACCCGCTTGAGTCAGACCGCTCCGATCGCGTCAAGGTGCAGGGCTTCCCGCCCATGCCCGAGCCCAAGACCTTCTTGCTGCGCAATGGCAGCACGGTCTCGGTACCGAACGACAAGCGCGACACGCGCGTGGTGAACGGCACGCCGTCCGGCAACTGGCTCGGCGCGCCGCTCGAACCGAACGGCAACCCGATGCTCGCCGGTGTCGGCCCGGGCTCGTATGCCGAGCGTGCCGACGTTCCCGACCTGACCTTCGAGGACACACCGCGCATCGTGCCGCTGCGCGCCGACCCGGCCTTCGGCGTGGCCGCGCAAGATTCCGACCCGCGCGGCAAACCCGTGTTCGGCGCCGACGGCCAGCAGGGCGGCACGGTGCGCGACGTGTGGGTCGACCGCGCCGAAATGCTGTTCCGCTACCTCGAAGTGAGCGTACCGGTGGCGGGCGGTTCGCGCAATGTGCTGTTGCCGGTGAACTTCAGCCGGATCAACAGCCGCAGCGTGAACGTCGACTCGATCCTCGGTGCCCACTTTGCGAACGTGCCGACCACACGCAACCCCGACCTCGTGACCCTCCTTGAAGAGGACAAGGTCGTGGCCTACTACGGCGCCGGCACGCTCTACGCCACCGCTGGCCGCCAGGAGCCGTTGATATGAGCGGCCACCGCCACAGCATGGACGGTGAGCACGGCTTCGAGCCCGAGCTCGGGCTGCCCGAGCCACTGCCGAAAGGCGAGCAATTGCTCTGGCAAGGCTCACCCGACTGGAAGACGCTGGCGCTGCGCGGATTTCACGTGCGCAAGCTCGCGATCTACTTCGCGGTGATCCTCGGGGCGCGCGCGGCCACGGTTGCATCGACCGGTGGCAGCGTGGCCGACGCAGCCGTTGCCGCGTTGTGGCTGCTGCCCGCCGCGATGCTGGCGCTCGGCCTGCTCACGCTGATGGCGTGGCTGTGCAGCCGCACCACCGTCTACACCGTGACCGACCGGCGCGTGGTCATGCGCATCGGCATCGTTCTCAGCGTGACCTTCAACCTGCCGATGCGAGCGCTCGAATCGGCCAGTGTTCGGCTGCATGCCAACGGCTGCGGTGACATCCCGCTGACCATCGCCGGTGAAGACCGCATTGCCTTCGTGCACCTGTGGCCGCACGCCCGGCCGTGGCAGTTCGCCCGGCCGGAGCCGATGCTGCGCTGCGTGCCCGACGCAGCGCAGGTGGCGCAGCGCCTGTCGGACGCGTGGGCAGCGACCACAGGCGTTGCCGCCGCGGCGGCGCCTACCTCACCTGTCACCACCGGCGCATCGGTGCCGGCCGCCTGGCCTGCAGCGGTGGCTGTGGCACCGCAACGCCGCAATGACCGGCACGGCCTGCTGGTTGCGCAGTGACACCGACCGACGAGAACCCAATGAATGCCGCGAACGCCGAGAACGCCGAGAACGCCGAGAACACAAGCATGACCCCGTCCCCGCAGCTGGGGCGGGCCCGGCGCTCGCCGGTGCCAGCCTTCGGCGGCCTGGCACTGGCCATCCTCGTGGCGGTGGCGGCCGTGCGCTGGTCCGGCATGCCGATACACGCACCCGACGCGCCGGCCGTGGTCATGCGCGAGCTGCGCTTCGTCGACACTCCGGAAGGCCACATCGACGTGATCGACGCGAAGACAAAGAAGGTCGTCGACACCATCACCGGCCAGGCCGGTTTCATTCGGGGCACGCTTCGCGGCCTGGCGCGCGAGCGCCGGCGCGACGGCATCGGCGCCGAGCAACCGTTTCAGCTGATCGGCCGCGCCGACGGCCGGCTCACGCTCGTGGACCCGGCGACCAACCGGCACGTCGATCTCGAATCGTTCGGGCCGATGAACTCCAGCAACTTCGCCCGGCTGCTCACCGCAACCGCGCCCTGAACGGCACCTGGCCCCCAAGGACACTTCACCATGACGACCGAGCAAGGCTTTGCCACACCGCCTGTTTCACCGCTCGATGGCGCGATCGAAACGCAAGCCCACGTGATGGAGAAGGCCAAGGCCAACACGTTGTTGAGCCCACGCTTCTACAGCACCGATTACGCGGCGATGGACCGGATCGACGTGAGCTCGATGCGCAAAGAGTGGGACGCGATGCTCGCCGAGTACGAGGGCGACAACAACCACGACCACTTCCAGCGCACCGAAGAGTTCAGCGAAGAAGCCCGCGTTCTGATGGCCCGGCTCACGCCTGAGCTGCGCCAGGAGTTCCTCGACTTCCTGATCAGCTCGATCACCTCGGAGTACTCGGGTTGTGTGCTCTACAACGAGATCCGCAAGAACGTCACCAACCCCGACATCAAGGCGCTGATGACCTTCATGACGCGCGACGAGTCACGCCACGCGAGCTTCATCAACCAGTCGCTCAAGGACTACGGCCTGGGCGTTGACCTGGTCGGCCTGAAGCGAACCAAGGCCTACACCTACTTCAAGCCCAAGTACATCTTCTACGCGACCTACCTGTCCGAGAAGATCGGTTATGCGCGTTACATCACCATCTTCCGCCAGCTCGAACGCCACCCGGAGAAGCGCTTCCACCCGATCTTTCGCTGGTTCGAACGCTGGTGCAACGACGAGTTTCGCCACGGCGAATCGTTCGCGCTGATCATGCGTGCCAACCCGTCGCTGCTGCGCGGGGGCAACAAGCTGTGGATCAGGTTCTTCCTGGTCGCCGTGTACGCCACCATGTACGTCCGCGACCACACGCGACCCAAACTGCACGAGGCAATGGGCTTCGAGTCGACCGCGTACGACTACGAAGTGTTCCGCATCACCAACGCGATCACCAAGCAGGTGTTCCCGATGACGCTGGACATCGACAGCCCGGTGTTCCGCGCGTGCCTGGCGCGCCTGCACCACATCTCGGCGCAAGTCGACGCGGCCAAAGCCCGCGGCCGTGTGGTCGGGCGGCTCAAACAGCTGAGCTGGTCGGCGCTGGGCGCGGCAACCTTCGCACGGCTGTACCTGCTGCCCACGGTGCCGAACGAGTTGCCGCAACAGGTGCGCATGGCGCCGGCCTGGTAGAGCGCAACGCTCGCTGCCTGTCTGCCGCCTGCTTGTAGATCCACGCCATGTCGCAAGTCGCACTGCCGTTGCTGTTCGCCATCTTCATCTGGTGGTTCAGCACCGGCGCGATCCTGTACCTCGACGGCCTGCCACGGCGCACCTTCAAGTGGACGATGCTCGGCACGAGCGCGCTGCTGATCGCCGCACTCGCCGGCATGGCTGCGAGCAGCGCCGATGCATCCCCGAACGGCGCGTACTGCGGCTTCACCTGCGCCATCCTGGTGTGGGCGTGGCAGGAGGTCGCATTCCTGCTCGGCTTCGTGACCGGGCCGCGGCGCGAAGCTTGCACCCCCGGCGCAACCGGCTGGGCGCGCACCGGCCTGGCACTGCAGACCGTCCTGCACCATGAGTTGGCGCTGGTCGTGCTGGCCGGCGCCGTGCTGGCCGTGACCTGGGGCGCACCGAACCAGACCGCCTGGTGGACATACGTGATCCTGTGGTCGATGCGCCAGAGCGCCAAGCTCAATGTATTTCTCGGCGTTCGCAACCTGAACGAGAGCTTCCTGCCCGATCACCTGAAGTACCTCCAGACCTACTTCACCCGCAAACGCATGAACTGGTTGTTCCCGTGGTCGGTGGGCCTGGCCACGCTGGCGGTGATCCCCGTGTGGCGCACGGTCTACGCGCCGGGCTCGAGCGCGTTCGAGTCGGTGTCTGCGGCTCTGGTCGCGTCGCTGCTGTCGCTGGCCATCCTGGAGCACTGGTTCCTGGTGCTGCCGATGCCGTCCGAGCTGCTCTGGAAGTGGGGCATGGGCTCGCGCGACAACGCAGTGCAGCCCAGACCGGTTCGCACCGAGCCCGCCGAAGTACCGCGCTGAGCGGCTTTACCTACAATCGGCTTCCTCGTCTGCCCGTCGGACACGCTTCCCCGCCCGGGGTCGAACGATGCCTGCTGCCGGCAACCTGCCCGCCCGTACCTTCTGGTCAACCCCACCGTTCTGGTTCATTGCGCTCTTCGTGGTGGCTGCGCAGTGCCTGTGGATCGGCGGCTCGGAGATCACCAACACCGCCCTCTTCCCGGACGTTGCAGAGCAGTTCATCTGGTCCCAGTCGCTGGAGTGGGGCTACTACAAGCACCCGCCGCTGACGACCTGGCTGTTCGCCGGCGCGCTGGCCGTCTTCGGCCCGCACCCTTGGGTCGCAGGGCTGCTGTCGGGCGCATGCCTGACCGCCACCGGGCTGGTTACCTGGGCCATCGCGGCCCGTCTGATGGGCGCTCGCCTGGCCTTCCTGTGCGTGCTGCTGTGGAGCCTGCAGCAGCCGTTCAGCCTGCGCGCCTACTTGTTCAACCACAACGTGCCGCTGGTGCTCTGCGTGGCCCTGTGCGTGTGGACGGTGCTGAATGCGTCGCTGCAGCCTCTGCGCACCCGCGGTTGGGTGCTGGCGGGCGTGGCGGCTGGCCTGGCCATGCTGGTCAAATACCAGGCCCTGCTGCCAATGGTGGGCATTGCCTGGGCGCTGTGGCGCAGCGGCGCGCTGGCGCGCCCGGGTGTTGTGGTGGGCCTGGTGCAGGCGGCCGGAGTTGCGCTGCTGGTGTTCCTGCCACACGGCCTCTGGCTCGTCGCCAACGGTGCACCCACGCTCGCCTACGTGTCGCAAGCCGTCGAGACCTTGACCACCGGTGCGCGTGCCCACATGCTGACTGCGTTCATCGTGCTGCAACTGCGCACGCTGATGCCCGCGCTGTTGTGCGCCGGCCTGTGGTGGGCGAGTTCACGCTGGGCGAAGCGGCGCCCTGACTCGGCCTACTCGGCCTACTCGGCCGACTCGGCTGGCGCGGCTGGCGCGGCCGACGCTCGGGTCGGCCAAGGCCTGCCGGCGCGCGGGCAGCGCGCCTGGATCGAAGGCCTGGTAATGGTGCCCATCGTGCTGGTGCTGCTGGCGTCGATATTCGGCGGCATGCACCTGCAAGGCCAGTGGGGCATGCAGAGCCTGCAGTTCGCGGCCATCGGCATCGTTGCGTTACTGGCGACCCGTGGTCTGCGCCTGCAACCGGGGTGGGCCACTGCGACTGCGGCCACGGTACACATCATCGGCGCCGCTTTGGTGGTTTACCTCGGCCTGTTGCACGCCCGCGCGCCTGAGAGCGAGACCCATGCGTTGCAGTACGGCCGCGCGCAGGTCATCACCGATGCGATCCTGGCTGACTGGCGCAAAGTCACGCCTTGCCCTTTGGGAGTGATCGTCGGTGACTCGCACCTGGCCGGTCTGGTGTCGGCCTACTCGGGCACGCACCCGCCCGTGCTCGAAGGCGGCGAGTTCCGCAAGAGCCCGTGGATCGATTCGCAGAAGATGCGAGAACTGGGCTCGGTGCACATCGTGGTGACACCCGATCAACTGCCGCCTGGGGCCATTCACGACGACCGCATGACACTGCCCGCCATCGTGTGGCGCCGCCCGATGGCGCTGATGTGGGGCATCGTGCCGCCGACGCTCACCTGCCCCGCACCACAGCTTGGCGCGAAGTAGAGTTCCCATGCAAACAGCGGCCACATGGGCCGCTGTTCGGAACAGATGGCCTGCCCCAAGGCAGGCGTCGGCTACTTGACGGCAGCAACCTCGACGCGACGGGCCTTCGGGTCTTCACCGCTGAGGTTGGCTTCTGCCACCGGCGGCTTGTCGAGCATGACCCTCTCGGGCGCGATGCCTGCCGCTTTCAATGCATCACGAACGGCGAACGCGCGCTGCTTGGCGAGTTCCTGGTTTGCGGCCAGGTCTCCGGACGCCGAGTGGAAGCCCGAGATCGCGACCTTCGCTGCCGGGTCGGCCTTGAGGCCGTCCACCAGCGTGGCCAATGCCTTCTCGGCATCCGGCGGCAACGCGGCCGAACCCACACCGAAGTAGATGATGCCGTCGTGCGACTCGGCTAAGCCCGGTGCTGCCAGGCTGGTCTTCAGGCCGCTCAGTTCCGGATGCTCCTTCAACATGCTCGCACCGTACAGCGGCTTGAACGCACCCTGGTGACAGGTGGCGCAGTTCACCTTGGCCACGTCGCCGAGCGGCCCGAGTCGTTCGGCCGGGAACGTGCCGGCGAGCGAGCCGAGGTACTCGTTGTTCAGGTCGCGCGCCATGCGTATGCCGTACCAGGCCGTGCCGCGCTGTGGCGTGCTGCCGTCCCATTCGGCGAACGAGCGGGTGTTGTGGCAGTAGGTGCAGTTCACGCCGAGGGACTGCGACATGTGCATCATCAGGCCGTAGGTCCACTCGGTCTGCTTCGTTGATGCGCGGTTGCCGTCAGGCAATGCGCTCGTGCCGATCACGCGGATCGGCTCGGCGCCGTTCAGGAACGGCATGAAGGGGTCGTTCGGCAGCGACGCATAGGCCACTTGCTGTGCTGGTGCGTTCTGCCCGGCCTTGTTGCCCAGCATGCCAGTGGCGGCGTCGGGCCCAGCGGTGTTGAACCACACGTTGCTCGGCACCGGGTTGCCACGGTGGCAGGTGTAGCAGGTGACACCGGTTTCGGCGACGTGCGTCTTCCAGTCACCGTTGATGTGCTGCGTCATCTGCACCATCCGGCGCGCCACCACCTTGGTGTATTTGCTGTCGTCAGCAAAGTTGGCTGCGGCATGGCAGTAGGTGCAGCCTTCGGTGGGCGAGACCCACGCCGTCATGTCGACCATCAGCCGCGCGAACTGGCCCACACTCAGGTCACCGAGCACCTTCACGTTCTGATAGACCGCGCTGGCCTTGGGCCCGTCGGTCGATGCCGCCGGCTGCGCTTCGGGAACTGCATTCAGCGGCCCTTGTGCAGCCAACAGGCGCGGGTTGTAAACCTCGACCATGGCGGTGCCGCGGTAGCCGCGTTGCACGGTGTCGGGGCGCGGCCGCTCACACGCGGTGAGCAGCACGCCCAGGCCCAGCGCCAGGCCTGCAATCGATACGACACGATTCATGGCTTCACCCCTTGCAAGCTGGCAGGATCGATGACAGGGCCGAACACCGACGGGTACATCGGCGCAACGTGGTGCTTGACAGCCCAGAGGTACCAGTTGTCGACCACGGTGCCGGTGAGCAGGATGCCGATGCCGCCGCACAGCGGGCACAGCACGGCGAACCACCAGCCCCAGCGGTGGATGGACTCCATCGTCGCGTTGAAGCCCATCGTCCAGCGCCAGAACAGCGCGGCGCGTTCCGAAGCGGTGCCCCGGTCGATGATCTGCTCGATCTCGCGTTCACCACCGAAGCGGCTGACCGCCAGGATGGTGGCACCGTGCATGGCGAACAGCAGCGTGGCACCGTACAGGAAGGCGATCGACAGCATGTGGAACGGGTTGTAGAACAGGTTGCCGTAGCGAATGCTGAATGCAGCGGTCCAGTCGAGGTGCGGGAAGATGCCGAACGGCACGGCCTCGCCGAAGCTGCCCATCAGCACTGGGCGGATGAAGCCGAGCACCAGGTAGAGCCAGATGGCCGCAGCGAACGCCCATGCCACGTGCGTGCCCATGCCAAGCGCGCGGGCGCGGCGGTACATGCGCACCCACCACAAGATGACGGAGCACGTCAGGAAGAAGCCCGCCATCAACCACCAGCCGCCCTGGTTCAACGGCGGGAAATGCAAGCCGTAGGCTGCAGGCGGCGGCTCGAGCGCCAGCCAGAACAACTGGCGCACGAACTGCACCGGGTCCCAACCGACCGAGGCAAACATGTTAAGCCCGATGATCTCGAACGCGATCACGAAGCAGATGAGCGATGCCAGGCCGAACCAGCCCAGGTAGATCGGCCCCAGCTGGGCGTCGCCGATGCGGCCCAGGAGGTGCATGTGCGCCGGAGCGAACATCCGCTCCTTGGTGTCGCGGGCCAGGCCCACGCCGGGATACGAAGGCGCCAATACTTGCACGCTGGTGAAAAGGTTCTGGTACTCGGCAGCCATGATGGTGCGTCTCCTTGCTTCTATACCGCTGACGTCAATCGTTAGTTTTCGAGCTGTATGGGCGGGCTTGATTCAAACTAGCGCCACACCGGCAGCGTGAGCCACCAAGTCCACCATTCGGGCCAGCCGCGCGTCCAGAACGGACCGCTGATGACGATGCACACCGCGCTCCAGAACCCGGCCGACAAGGCCAGGAACAGCCCGAGGCGGTGGATGCCCAGCGTGCCGATGGAGTAGCCGATGGTGTCGCGGAAGAAGGTGTTCTCGTGCTCGGCGGTCTTCACCGTTTCGCCCTTGCCGGGGTTGGTGGCCGACAAGATGAGCGCGCCGTGCAGCGACAACGCGAACACGGTCGCGAAGAAGAAGCTCACCGCCAACATGTGCGCCGGGTTGTAGTGGAAGTGCAGGTACTGGTAGCCGGTGTTCGACACCCAGTCGAGGTGGCTCATGATCCCGTACGGGAAGCCGTGGCCCCAGGCGCCGAGCAGGAACGGGCGAATCACGACCAGCGTCACGTAGGCGAAGATCGCCACACCGAACGCGAACGGCACGTGAAAGCCGATGCCAAGTTTTCGGCAGATTTCGACCTCTCGCAGTGCCCAGGACACGAACGAGCCGACTGCGCAGATGGTGATGAGCTGCCACAGGCCGCCCTCCATCAGCGGCGCCATGCCCAAGCCGTATTTCAGGTCGGGCGGCGCGATCGAGATTTGCCAGAGGTTCCACGTGGGCCCCTGCGATGCGCCCCAGACGATGAGCAGGGTGCCAATGGACGCGAAGAACAGCGTCGTGACACCGAAGAAGCCGACGAAGAAGGGCCCGACCCAGAAGTCGAACAGATCGCCACCGATCAGCGTGCCGCCGCGGACGCGGTACTTACGCTCAAAACTTAGCATCGCCATGATCTCGCCCCTCGATCAGTGCCACGCGCCAGCCCGCAGGCGGTGCGCATTCGTTGTCAGAAGATTCAGTGAAACAGCCCGGGCTGGATGGCTGCCATCGCAGCCCGGTCTGACGTGAGTTCGGCGTTGGCCGAACTACGGTTTTGCCGCCGGCATCGACGATGTCTGCGATGCTGCGACCTTGGCCTTGTGCGGGCCGTCGAGCCAATTGAACCTGTCGGTGCTCAGCAAGATGAAGTGAATCAAGATTGCCAACGCGAACAGGAAGGTGAACAGCGCGATCAGCGTTCTGCGCGGATCGAATAACGTCCAAATTCTCCACATGTCTCAGTTCTCCTAAGTTAGGTAGGGCATGAAGGTGTCGACCGCAGCCTTCACTCCGCCGATCAACGATTTCTCACCCTCGGCACCGGGCAACCACGTCCGCCATTGCAGCGTCAGAAGTTGGGCACAAAGAGCAATCACCAGGAATACGGCGAAGCTCACAACAAATATTCCGAAGAACGCTTTTTGGTTCTTTGGCATGCCTTGTTGCGGCAGATCGCGAGCTAGAACTTCAACCATAGCCATCCCCTTTCGGGTGGTTTAGAGCCAGGGACGCCAGTTCCAGACCAGAACGTGCGCCACGATGGCGATGATGGTGAAACCAATGAAGCTCGACAGGAAAATCCCGTGGAACTCCTTGGCTTCCTGGTCCGTCAGGCCGGACAGGGAGCTTTTATCAGCCATAAGTTGGATTCCTTAAAAAACCGGCCATTCGGCCTACACCGCGCGACTCCCGCGCGGCAGGGACTGTCGGTGCGGCGAACCGCCTCGACGAGCTCGTTGAGCATTTGCAGCGCGCTGCGGCGCTGCTCGTGCTGATAACCTGGAGCAAGCTCATGCAAGCTCCTTTTGTTTGATGCGGGCACCCGGGCCGGCGGCACGATCCAGCGTGACGCTGGCTTCGCCGGCACTGCGTGCGGCTTGTTCCGCGCGGTCCCGCAGGCCCTTCGCGGCCGAGATGCGCACCAGCACCGGTTGCGCATCGACCTGCTCGTCGAGCCAGGCCTTGGCGTCGTCGTCCCAGGGCAGTTCGGTGTGCAGGCGCGACGGCGTGGCGTCGACCTTGTCGAGCTCGGTGCCCAGCGGAAGGATGTGGAACAGTGCGTCGAACAGCGCGTTGCAGAACTCCTGGATCACATAGGTTGCGCCGCCGTAGCCCATGAACGGCGTACCGGTGTGGCGGCGGATGATCGCGCCGGGGAACGATGCCGGGATGTAGGTCGGCTTCGGCCCGAACCCGCCTGCGCATTCGGCCAGGTACATGCGCTCGTTGTAGCTGCCGAACATCACGAGCGGCGGTGTGTTGTGGGTCATCGCGCGCACGGCGTCGTTGTCGGTCTTCTCGCCGGGCTTGCGGGCCACTGCGAAGTTGCAAGGCAGGCCCATCTCGTCTTCGAGGAAGTGACGCAGGCCGCGCGTGTAGGTCTCGTTCGCGACGACCGCGAAGCTGGCGGTGCCGAAGAAGTCTTGAGTGACCGAGCGCCACAGGTCCCAGATCGGCTTGATCGTGGTGTGCTTCTCGCGCTCGATGAAGGGCTCGGGGTCGAGGCCCAGCAAGTCGCCCAGCGTACGCAGGAACTTGGTTGTGCTGTGCAGGCCGATGGGTGCCTGCAGGTAGGGCCGCTCGAGCGCCTCGCAGAGCATGCGACCGAACTCGCGGTACATGCAGATGTTCACATCCGCCTCGACCAGGCGCGACACATCGGCCACGTGGCTGCCGAGCGGGAACACCATGTTCACGTCGGCGCCTATGCCTTGCACCATGCGGCGGATCTCGGCCAGGTCGCTCGGCATGTTGAACGTGCCGTAGCACGGGCCGATGATGTTGACGCGGGGCTTCTCACCTGCAGGGCGTTCGGCAAAGGGCTTGCGCGCAGGAACCTTGCGCAGGCCGTATTGGGTCCAGAGCCAGAACATGGCGCGGTTCGCGCACTGCCACTGGTCTTCGTCGATGGTGCGCGGCAGGAAGCGTTGCAGGTTCGTGCCTTCGGGCGTGACGCCGCCACCGATCATCTCGGCGATGGAGCCGGTGACCACGACCGAGGGCAGGTCCGGGTCGAGCGCGGCATGGGCACGGCGCATCGAGCCTTCTGTGCCTTCGCGGCCGAGCTGCTCTTCGGCCAGACCGGTCACGACGATGGGCAGCTCGTGCGGGGGCAGCGCGTCGGTGTAGTGCAGCACGCTCGTGACCGGCAGGTTCTCGCAGCCGACCGGGCCGTCGATCACGACTTGCAGGCCCTTGATCGCGGTGAAAACGTACACCGCGCCCCAGTAGCCGCCGGCGCGATCATGGTCGAGGACCATCATGTGCCCATCGCCTCTGCCTTGCGACGCGCGAGCTGCTTTTGCAACTGGCGTTTCGTCTCGGCCTTGAACTCGGGGCGGTCTTGCGGTGCGGCCTGCCCAGCTTCCCAGACGCCCGCCGCGTGGCCTTCGCCGGTCGAGCCGAAGAAGTCTTTCATCGCGGCGAAGCGCGCCTTGTTGCCCATGGCTGCGTTCACGACCGTCGCGAGCGAGCCGGCACCGGCCGGGCCCATCAGCGGGCGGGCCGAGATCAGGTTGGTGAAGTACAGCGCGGGGATCGTTGCTTCCTTCGCCGCCTGAACGACCGGGGTGGTGCCGATCGCGAGGTCGGGTTGCCATTCGCGCATGGCTGCCAGGTCTTGTTCCAGTGATGCCCGGTACTGCACGTGCACGCCCTTCGCGGCCAGCCACTCTCGGTCGGGCTCGCTCCACGGCGTGCGCGGGCAGGCGGTGCCGACATAGCGCACGTCGGCGCCGGACTCGATGAGCAAGCGCGCCACCAGCAGTTCGGAGCCTTCGTAGCCACTGAGCGTGATGCGGCCCTTGATCGGTGCCTTCGCGAGCACGCCCTTGATCATCGGCAGGAAGCGGTTCTTCGCGGCGTCGATCTTGTCTTGCGCGATGTTGGTGGCGTTTCCGATGGCTTGCAGCCAGGCTTCGGTGCCGTCATGGCCGACCGGCGCCGAGCCCACGACGGCTCGCCCGGCGAGGTCGAACTCGCGCACGCTGGCGGTGTAGAACGGGTGCACGGCGGCAACCACGGCACAGTCGAGCGCGGCGTACATCTCGCGCCATTCGCGCGTTGGCACCACGGGGCCGGCGGCCAGACCCATCGGGTCGAGCATCATGCCGATGCCGACCGGGTCGACAGGGAACAGTTCGCCGAGCAACGTGACGGTCGGCTTGGCCGAGCGCCCACCGCGCGGTGCGACCACGGGGCCGGCTTCGGCTTCGGCGCGTGCGTACTTCAGCATCGCGCCGGCCAGAACGTCTTTCGCCTCGGCATGCGTGGGAACGCCGAAGCCCGGCACGTCGATGCCGATGATGCGCACGCCGTTGATCTCTTTCGGCAAGATTTGCAGCGGCACGCCGCTGGCCGTGGGCACGCACAGGTTGATGATGACGATGGCGTCGTACAAGGCCGGGTCGGCCTGCTCGTACACAGCCTCGCGGATGTCTTCGAACAGCTTGCCCGTGACCAGCGATTCGCTGTTGAACGGCACGTAGCCGACGCTGCGGCGCGCGCCGTAGAAATGGGACGTGAAGGTCAGGCCGTACACGCAGCAGGCCGAGCCCGACAGGATGGTCATGGTGCGGCGCATGCGCAGGCCCACGCGCAGCGAGCCGAATGCCGGGCACATGCTTTGCGGCTGGTCGTGCGGGCCGGCCTTCGGGTCGACCGGGTAGTCCTTTGCGTACTGGGCCAGCACCTCGCTCTTGCCGGCCTGTTTCGCGGCAGCAAGCATCGTCTCGGCGCCGGAATGGCAGCCATGGCCGTCGCCTTTCAGCGCTGCAGGTACAGGCACGATGGGTATGACTCCCTCACCCCTCTGGGGAGAGGGTTGGGGTGAGGAGCCGCGGGCCAGCTCAGCGCTCATCGAGCGACCCTCACCCCAGCCCTCTCCCAGAGGGAGAGGGAGCAATACAAGGTGCGCGAGATCGTCACTTCAGACCTCGTCGTAGACAACTTCTAGCGTCTCGCGCTTCGATTCGCTCTTGCCGCACATGTCGAACTGGGTGGCGGGTTCGAGCACCACGTTGCGGCCGACCACATCGGCGCTGAACAGGCCGAGCAGCTGGTCCTGGGTCATCGGCTTCGGCCGGATCGGTACCGAGGTGCCAACGTTCTCGGCCAGTTCGGCGAACATCGGGCCCCACACGGAATCGGGCCGGCCGATGATTTCGTAGCTGGCGCTCTTGCGGCGGATGTCGTCGTTGGCGGGGATCGTGGACAGCACCGGGATGCCGACCTTGTCGGCGAAGGC
>JANXWV010000007.1 GCA_025350965.1 Rhizobacter sp. | reverse complement strand
AGCTGGTGCAGGTGCGGTCCCACACGACGACGTTGGCAGCCGTCTCCCACGCGAAGCTGTCGCTGCGGAAGGTGTAGGTGGCGGCTTGCGCTGCGATGCTCGCAACGGCCAGCAGCGCCCATGCCAGCGCCCTCGCGACGGACGCCATGGCGTATCAGGCGCTCGAACGCTCAGTTGCCGGCGGCGATGGCGGTGAAGTCGGACGTCTTCACGCCGCTGCCGGTGCCGCCCGAGATGGTGCACGTAGCAGTGCTGCCGTTCGTGGCCACGAGCGCCGCACCCGAGGCTGCCACCGAGTAGCCGGTGGGCAGGCCGCCTTGGAGCAATGCGGCGGTGTTGGCGCACGACGTGACGTTGACGCACTTGTTGGCCGTGACCACGTGGTTCGTCAGCGAGCAGCCGCTGAAGTTGAGGTTCATCGCCGAGGCGGCGGCACCCGCCACGCCGCTGACGCTTGCCGCTTGTGCATCGCCGCGCATGTCGATGAACTTGGGCAAGGCCGTCGCGGCAAGGATGCCGAGGATGACGATGACGACGATCAGCTCGATCATCGTGAAGCCGGATTGGGTCTTTTTCATGGTGAGGTCCTGGGGGTTGAAATGGGTTGGGGACAGGTGTCGGGCTGGGAATCGGTGGTCGGGGGTGTGGGCAGTGCGGGGAGGGCGGCTTTCGGGGACTGCGTTCGCTCCAAGCCGCAGCGGGCTTGAGCAAGCGCGCTGGCCGAACGCTGCTGCGCCGCCACGGTCTGGTCGCGCGCCTCGTGGCCCAGCGACTGAAGCAGCGCCAGCTGGTTCAATGCGAGCGTCAGCGCGACCCCACCCACGGCCACGGCCAGCGCGAACTCCAGCCGCGCCAGGCCGCGTTGGCGGGTTGCCGGGGTCGGTCGAGTCGGTTTTGAATGGGCTGGCGTGCATGGTCGGCGTTGGCGTTGGTGCGTCGGGTTGCGTGGCTTCAAAAGGCTTTTCGGCAACATCGGGTCAATGCTTGAATGCCACGCGGCCCAGGTCCCAGACCGGCAGGAACACGCCCATCGCCAGCACCAGCACCAACACGCCTAGGAAGATGATCAGCACCGGCTCGATCTGCTGAGCCAGCGTCTTGAGGTCGTACTGCACGTCGTTGGTGTAGAGCTCGGCCACCTCGTCCATCATTTCGTCGATGGCGCCGGTTTCTTCGCCGACCGCGATCATCTGCAGCACGATGGGCGTGAACACGCTCGATGCCACGGCCGAACGCAGGATGGTTTCGCCGCGTTCCACGCTCGTGCGCATGCCGTCGACCTTGGCGGCCATGTGCGCGTTGTCCACGGTTTGTGCCACGACCGACAGCGCCTGCTCGACCGGCACACCGCTTTTCAAGGACAGTGCGAAGCTGCGCGCGAACCGCGCCAGCGTTGCCTTGAGAATGATTTTGCCGGCCACCGGCGCGCGAAGCTTCCAGCGGTCCCAGCTCAGGCGGCCGGCCGGGGTGTTGACCCAGCGGCGCAAGCCGAACGCCGTGCCCACGAGAACGATCAAGGTCATCCAGCCGTAGGCGATGGTGAATTCGCTCGTGGCGACCAGAATGCGCGTGGCCAGTGGCAGCTCGGCGCCGAAGCTCTTGAACACGGTCGCGAATGCCGGGATCACCATCAGGTTGATGACCATCACCGCGCCGAACATCGCGATCATCACGAACATCGGGTAGCGCAGGGCCGACTTCACCTGCTGCCCCATGAACTGCTCGAACTCCAGGTGGTGGAACAGGCGCATGAACACCTCTTCCAGCCGGCCTGTCATCTCGCCCACGCGCACCAGCGCCACGTAGAAGCCGTTGAACACGGTCGGGTGCTGGGCGAACGAGGTCGAGAGTTCGATGCCCGAGCCCAGGCTCTGCCGCACCTCGCCGAGCGTTCGCTTCATGCGCGGGTTCACGGCCGACTCCTGCAGCCCGGCCAGCGCACGCAGGATCGGCACGCCCGACTTCAGCAGCGTGTGCAACTGGCGGCTGAAGAGCATCTTGTCGACCGGCAGGATCTTCGGCTCCATCCATCGCTGCAAGTCGAAGCCGGGCCGAGCGACCGCAGCCACCGCGTTCGATGCCGAGGGCTTGATCGTGAGCGGCGTCACGCCACGCGACAGCAGCATGTCGGCAATGACCGACGAGGTCGCCCCTTCGAGGGTGCCGCTGACGGCGCCCTCCGACGTGCGGCCCGTGTAGGCAAAAAGGTTCAAGATTCCGCCACCTGGTTGCTGATGCGCATGGCGTCAATCACGGTCGTGCGGCCGGCCACCACGAGCCGCAGTGCGTCACGCGCCAGCGTGTTGCCCTTCATCTGGCGCCGCGCAGCGCTGGTGAACGCGGCGGGGTCGCCGTGGTTCATGGCCTCGATCAGCTCCTGCGTCATCTCGATGAACTCGTACACGCCGGTGCGGCCGCTGTAGCCCGTGTGGTTGCATTCGCCGCAGCCCATGCCCTTGCGAAACTGCGCATCGGCCAGTTCGCTGGCCTGGGCGATGTTGTGCAGCCACGCCAGCTCGTGTGCGTCCGGCTCGTGCGGCTCGGCGCAATGCGGGCACACGACCCTGACCAGGCGTTGCGCCAGCACCAGCTGCAAAGACAGCGCGACCATGTACTTCGGTACCCCCATGTCGAGCAGCCGGATCGGCGTGCTCATGGCGTCGTTGGTGTGCAGCGTGCTCAGCACCAGGTGGCCGGTGAGGGCGGCGCGAAGGCCGATCTCGGCCGTCTTCTGGTCGCGCATTTCGCCGACGAGGATCACGTCGGGGTCTTGCCGCAACGCGGCGCGCAGCACGCGGTCGAAGCTCAGGTCGATCTTCTCCATCACCTGCACCTGGTTCAGCCCCGGCAGCCGGTACTCGACCGGGTCTTCGACGGTGATGATCTTGCGGTCGGTGCTGTTCAGTGCGTTGAGCGCGGCGTAGAGCGTGGTCGTCTTGCCGCTGCCGGTGGGGCCGGTCACGAGGATCATGCCGCTCGGCCGCGCGATGGCGCGCTGCATCGCGGCGGCCACGTGGGGTGGCAGGTTCAGGCCGGCGAGCGACAGCAGCCCGCCGCTCTGGTTCAGGAGCCGCATCACGACCGATTCGCCGTGCTGCGTGGGCATGGTGGAAATGCGCACGTCGACTGCGCCATTGCGCAGCTTGGCGGCGAAGCGGCCGTCCTGCGGCAGGCGTTTCTCGGAGATGTCCAGGCCCGACATCAGCTTGAGCCGCAGGGCCACCGCGCCCGAGATCTTCGAGTCGGCCTCGGTCTGCACATGCAGCACGCCGTCGATGCGGTATCGAATGCGCAGGCACCGCTCCTGCGGCTCGATGTGCACGTCGGACGCGCGCACCCGCAGCGCCTCTTCGAAGACCGAGTAGAGCAGCCGCACGACGGGCGCGTCCTCGGCGCTGGCACTCGTCAGGCCGAGCAGGTCGCCGAGGTCGCTCTCGACGCTGCTGAGTTCGGTGGTCAACTCCTTCGCGATGCCTGCGATCTCGTCGGTATGGCGGTACGAGCGGTCGATGGCCGCGAGCAGTTGGCTCTCGGCCACGACGGCGAGTTCGATCTCGCGCTTGATGAGGCGCGAGACGTCGTCGTAGGCGTTCAGGTCGGTCGGGTCGGCCATGCCCACACGCACGCCGTTGGCCGTTTCTTCGAGCGGCAGGGCGCGCAGGCGCCGCGCCTGCACTTCGGGCAGCAGGCTGGCCACTTCGGGGCGGATGCTGCGCTTGGCCAGGTCCACGTACGGTGCGCGCAGTTGCCGGGCCAGGGCCTTGGCGATCTGCACTTCATCGACCCAGCCGTTGTCGATGAACATGCGCCCGAGCTTGCGCCCGCTCGTCTTCTGCGCCGCCAGCGCCTCCATCAACTGCGCTTGCGTGATGAGGCTTTCCTGCACAAGCAGGTCGCCGAGCCGGATGCGTTCAGGGCGTGCCATGGGTCACCGAATGGGGGTTCAAGCGCATCGCGATCAGCCGCCCGGCGTCACCGCGCGCGCGTCCGGCTCGGGCCAGGGCGTGTCGTCGCGGATGACCGAGGGCTTGATCAGGATCACCATCTCGCGCTTGCGCGTGACGGTGCTCTTCTGGCGGAACAGCGCACCCACGACCGGCGCGTCGCTGATGACCGGAACACCGGTGCGGTCGTCGCGCTGCTCGGTGAGCATCAGCCCGCCGATGGCCACGATCTGGCCGTCGCGCAGGCGCACGATGCTGTCGGTCTCGTTGATGGTGCTGGCTGCCAGCGGCAGCTGGAACGAGCCAAGAGAGCCCAGGTCGATGTTCTTGCGCTTCTCGGTCACGGTGCTGATCGACGGGTGCACGTGCAGCATCACGTTGCCCGCGTCGTCGATCTGCGGCGTCACGTCGAGCGCGATGCCGCTGAAGAACGGCTGCAGCGTGAGCGACGGCGTGGACGTGCTGTTGCCCGCCGTGCCCGAGGTGGTGGTGGTGGAAATGCCGGTCACGTACAGCTCGTCGCTGCCGACCTTCAGCACCGCCTTCTGGTTGTTCAGCGTGGCGATGCGGGGGCTGGAGAGCACCGACACGTTGCCCTGCGTCTGCAGGAAGTTCAACAGCGTCGCGAAGTTCGCGGCCTGGAACGCCAGGCCGTAGAAGCCGCGGCCGACGGTGCTTGCCACCAGGCCCGCGCCGGGCGTGACGGTGTTGTTGCCGTCGGTCAGTGCGCCGGTGTTGCCCAGCGTGCTGCCCGGTGCCCCCACGCCGATGGTGAGCTTGCCGCTGGCACGGTTGCTGAAGCCGGCCCAGTTGACGCCGGACTGCGCGTCCTGGCTCAGCTCGACCTCGACGATCTTGGCCTCCAGCATCACCTGGCGCTCGATGCTGATCTGCACCGCGCTCAGGTAGTCGGCCACCTGCCGCAGTTCGCCCGGCGTGGCGCGCACCACGATGACGCCCGCCGACGGGTTGAGCACCACGCTGCGCTGCGCCGCGCTGCCCACGAGCGAGTTGAGAGACGCCTGCACCTCGCGCCAGAAGTCGGCGTCGGAGGTGGTGCGCACGTGCGCGGTGTCGTCGCCGCGCTGGGTCGGGGGGCTCCCGCTGCTGCCACTGCTGCTGCCGCTGCTGTTGGACGACGACGTGCCGCCCGCGCCGCTTTGCGAGATCGAACTCGACGTGACGCGGATGTCGCTCGCGCCCTGGCGGCGCCCGGGCAGGT
This sequence comes from Rhizobacter sp., assembly GCA_025350965.1. Classification (GTDB taxonomy): domain Bacteria; phylum Pseudomonadota; class Gammaproteobacteria; order Burkholderiales; family Burkholderiaceae_C; genus LMDS01. The sequence goes on along the minus strand of JANXWV010000007.1, from coordinate 3,033 downwards.
AGTTGATCTTGAAGAGCCGTGTGGTCACCGTGTTCGGCTGCACGAAGATGCGGTTGCCGACGACGCGGTAGTCGTAGCCGTACAGCTCGCGCAGCGACTCCAGCGCTTCGAGCACCGTGGTGTCTTTCAGCGTGATGCTGATCGTGCCGGCCACGTCGGGCGCGACCAGCACGTTGTAGGGCGTGCCAGAGCCGATCTGCATGAACACCTGGGCAGCCGGCGCGTTGTTGACGGCCAGATCGAAGCGCCCGTTGCGGGCGGTGGCTTCGACGGGTGCATTGGCAGCCGGCACGGTGGTGGCGGGTGCGGCAGCGGGCGCATTCGCGCTGGCGGCCAAGGCCAGCAGGCCGAGCCAGAGGGGGCGGAGGTTCATGGGGTGGTCTTCCGTGGGGCCGCGGCCATGGCCTGGGTGGGCTCGGTGCTTCCGAGGCTCGGGGTCTTGTTGACGCCGGTCAGCAGCGTCAGGGTTTGCAGTGCGCCGCGCGCGCCGCGCAGCTGCACACCGTGGGTGTCGATGGCGACGATGGTCTGGTCGCCGATGCGTTCGCCGACGCGCACCAGGCGGCCATCGACCAGCGCGTTCGCAGCCCCCGTGGCCGAGCGCTGGATCGACTGCAGTTGCGGCGCCGAGGCGGGCGCGGCAGCGGCGCGCGGCGGGCGGGCAGGAGCGTCGACATTGCGGTCTGCGGGGTCGGCCGGGGCGCTGGCCATGGCGCTGGCGGGCGGCCGCGTCGGGTCGGTCACGGGCTGCGCGTGCGCCGTGGCACAAGCGCAGACGAGCAGCGCGACAAGGGGGTGGTGGTTGCGCATGCTCAAATCTCCAGCCAGCTGCGGTCCAGGCTCAAGGTGTACAGGCGCAACGTGAGCAGCGCCCGCGGGTGCTGCTCGACCTTGAACTGCACACCGCCCCACAGCACGTGCTGCGGCATCGCTTCGAGGGCTTGCAGGTAGGCCAGCAGGTCGGCGTAGCTGCCTTCGAGCGTGAGCTCGAAGCCGTGGCGGTAGAGCACCGGGCCGGCGTCGGCCTTGGCACCGGCTGCGCTGGCCGCCATCGCAGCAGGGATTGCGCTCCCCACCAGCTCGGTGCGGCCGAGCGACTGCATCGCGCGCAGCCGCAACCCGCCCACTTGCGCCAGCATGCGTTCGAGCACGGGCAGCATGTCGGCGGCGGGAATGAGCGAGGTGCCGACCTGGTGCAGCTCGGCATCGGTGCGCTGCACGCGTTCGCGCAGTTGGTCGAGGTCGCGCTTGAGTTGCTGCTCTTGCGCGCGGCTCTCGGCGCCTTGCCGGGCGACGTCGTCGTTGAGTTGGTGCAGCCCTGCCGTTGCCGTGCTGTGCCGTGCGCGGGCCTGGGCCCATTGCTTGAAGGCCGGCGTGACCCACAGCGCATCGGCCACGTACCCGACCAGCGCCACCGCAACGAAGAACATCAACATGCGCTCGCGCGGCACGCGGCTGTCGAATGCGCTGCGTGCGCGCTGCACAAGCGCACGAGGTTTGTCGAGAAAGGCGGTGTCGAGCTTCATGGCCTGGCCTCGGCGCCGGCGCGGGGGGCGGGCACGGCACGCAAGCTGAACTCGGTGACGGTGCTGCCGCCGATGGCCGCTCCGGCCGCGCCGGTGCTCGCGCCAGAGCCCGCCGGCTCCACGGCCTTCAGGGTCATCTGCGTGAAGCTGCGGCCCTTGAACAAGGGCTCGGAGTTGAGCTGGCGCAGGTAGTCGGGCAATCGGTGCGGGTCGGTCATGCGGCCCTGCAGTTCCAGCGCAGCGCTGTCCGCCGGGACCGAGAACGCGGTAAGCCACACGGCGGGCCGGGCCTGGCGCGACAAGGCCAGGAAGACCTCGGCGTAGCCTTGCGTGCGGCCGGCGGCGCCGCTGTCGAGTGCGGCGCGCACTTGCCGCTGGCCGGCCTCGATGGCGCGCAGCCGTTGCAGTTCGGCGGCATGGCGCGAAGGCCGCGCGGCACCGCTGTGGGTGTTGATGCGCGCTTGCAAGGCCGCCAGTTCCTGTTCTGCGGCGAGCGCCTGTTCGGCCCGGTCGCCCGCTGCGTGGCGCAGGCCCAGCGTGGCCAGCAACGCCAGAACAGCCACGCCGCCGATGGCGGCTGCGGCTTGTGCGCTGCGCCAGGCTTCGCGCCGTGGCAGCAGGCCGGCATGCAGCAGGTTGATGTGTTGGGGCATGGGGTGGCCTAGACGCCGCGCAGCGCTGCGCCGATGGCGGGCAGGTAGGCGGCCTGCTCGGCGGGGTCGGTCAACCCGGGCGCGGCGCTGATGTCGATCACCTGTGCCAGGTCGAACCCGGTCACGGGCACATAGACCAGCTCGCTCGCATAGGCGATGAACCCGGCCAGTGCTGCGCCCGGAGCCACCTGCACGCCCGCCAGCCGCACATGGCTGAACTGGCGCTCGACGCTGTCGAGCGTGCGTTGCAGCTCCAGGCTGGCGCGCTCGAAGGCCTGCTGGCGCGTGTCGTCGTCGGTGTCGGTCAGCTGAGCCAGGCTCACGTCGATGTGGCGGGCCAGCAGCAGTTCGCCGTCGGCGGTGACGACCAGCGTGCTGTACGCCGGCCCGCTGTGCAGCAACGCCTGCCCTTGACCCTTCCCCTGGCCATGAACCGAAGTGGACAAAAGCACGGCGATGTTGCGCAGGGCAGTTTCGGGCACGTCGATGGCCTGCCACGGCGTGCCCGCATCGGCGCCCGTGGCGGCCAGCGGCGCCAGGTGGGCATGCGGCGCGGCCACGGCAATGAGCTGCGCCCGGCGCCGTGCGGCGGCGGTGCCCGGCACTTCGAGCACGGCGATGCCGGCGCTGTCGACGGGGAAGTCGACCATGTCCTTCAGGCTCCAGCGAAGGGCGTCGGCCCATTCCTCGCGCGGTACCTCGGGGGCGTCCATCGGCAGCCACTGATATTGATGGCGCTGCAACAGCGCCACGCTGCGCAGCCGATCGATGGCGCGGCTGCGGCGCAGGCCGCGCAGCGTGCGCACCGGGTCGGCCCAGTCGGCTGTGTCGGCCCAGCGCAGCACCGGCCGCGC
>JANXWV010000138.1 GCA_025350965.1 Rhizobacter sp. | reverse complement strand
CTGAGCTACCTGCGCCGCAACGCCACGGCGCGCGAGCGGGCCGTGGCCCTGTTCGGCAAGCTGCGCGTGTGGGACACGGAACACAACAATGGCGTGCTCGTCTACCTGCTGCTGGCGGAGCACGCCATCGAGATCGTTGCCGACCGGGGCCTGGCGCGGCATGTTGACAGCGCCCACTGGCAGCGCATTCTGGGCGGTATGCGCGCCGCGTTCCAGGGCGGGCAGTTCGAACTTGGGCTGAACCAGGCCGTCGACGCGGTCGATGGGCTGCTGCGCCAGCACTTCGCGCTCGCGCCGGGCGAAGCCAACCCGAACGAGTTGCCGAACGCACCGCTGCTGCGCTGACGACGCAACGCGGGGGCGAGCCTCACGCGGGCAACCTCAGGCCGCGTGACTCACGCGGGATGAGCCGCTGCCGCCTGCGGCTGCATGCGCACTGCCCATACCACGCCCGCCACCAGCAAGGCCACGCCGGCCAGCGTTTGCAACTCCGGCGTGCGCCCACGCAACATGAACGCATAGCTCAGCGCGGCGAGCGTTTCGAACACGATCAACTGGCCCGAGAGCGTGGGCGGCAGCCGCTGGCTGGCCTCGTTCCAGCACAGCGTGCCCAGCCACGACGCGAACAGGCCGATGGCGAACATCAGCCCGACGTAGTCGAGCGCGCGCGGGCCGAAGGGCATCGCGAACGGGTTGCCGCTGGCGGCGTAGGCCACCCAGGTACCGGCGAAGCCGACCACGGCCAGCGGCAGCGTGGCCAAGCCCTGCGCCGTGGCCCAGCCGCGCGGGCTGCGGTCGGGGTGGGCGCGCAGCCACTCGGCGTTGCGGATCGGGTACCAGGTCCAGCACGCCACGGCGCCGATGGCCAGCAGCGCGCCCAACGCGTAGCGCGCCAGGTCGGCCGCCGGGTCGGCGCGCAGGTGCTGCAGCTCGACGTGGTTGACGAGCGCAATGCCGGCCGCGATCAGCGCGAGCGACGGCAACAGCCGCGCCCAGGGCAGCCGCGCCTCGGCCCGCGCACCAGCCCCTGCGGCGCGCAGGTTCGAGGTGACCGCGATGACCACCGGCAGTGTGCCGATGATCATGGTCGGCAGCGGCCCGCCCGCGCGCTGAATGGCACTTGCGAGCAGCAGGTAATAGATGACGTTGCCAACCAACCCGAGCTTCAGCGCCTCGACCCAGTCGGCGCGGGTCAGTTGCGCCAGCCTGCGCCGGTCGAACCACGCGAGCGGCAGCGCGATCAGCCCGAACGCCACGTATCGCCCGAACGCCTGCAGCGTGGCCGGGTACTCCGGCAGCGGCAGCGGGCCGATGAACACCAGCCCCCACATCAGCCCGGCGGCGAGCGCGAACAGGGTTCCGGTGACGAGCGGGGCGCCGGCGCGCGTCATGTCGCGCCAGTTGCAGTTGCGGCCGCAGCCGCAGCCGACACCCCGGCCAGCCACTCGTCGCGCAGCAGGCCGTAGACGTTCACGTCATGAGGCACACCCTTGGCGACCCAGCGTTGGCGCAGCAGGCCTTCGCGGGTGAAGCCCAGGCGCTCCAGCAGGCGCGCCGAGGCGGTGTTCGCCGGGTTCACTTCGGCCTCGATCCGGCGCAGGCCGAGCCCACCGAAAGCCTGCGTCAGCAGTGCACCCAGCGCCTCGAACATCAGGCCCTGGCCCCATTGCGCACGGCCGAGCACATAGCCGAGTTCGGCGCGTGCGCTGGCCTCAATGAAATGGAACAGCAGGCAGCTGCCGAGCACCTGGCCCGAGGCGGTGTTGCAGATCACGAACTGCAAAGCGGTGCCCGCATCGATGGGCGCGCGCATGCGGGCCAGCCAGGCTTCGCCATCCGCCGGCGACTTCCAACTCGCGTACGGCAGGTGGCGCGTGACGAGATCGTCGCCGTTCACCGCGAGCAGGCCGGGCAGGTCGGCAGCACTGACGAGGCGAATCGTCAACCGGGGCGAGACGATGGGCGATGGCGCGATGAGAGGCATGGTGGGGTGGATGGCGGACAAGCGGATGCGGCGGGTGTGTCAATCGAGCGGCTACGATTTGAGCATGCCCGACACCGCCGACGACATCAGCCGCCACGCATCTGTCGAGTCGTTGCTGGCGCTGGCTATCGGCCACGTGAACGCAGGCCGACGCGCGCAGGCGAAAGCGATCTGTGCGCTCGCGGAGTCCGCACACCCGGCCCACCCTGCCGTGCAACAACTGCGGGCGCTGCTGGCCCTGCAAGACGGTGACAGCCCCGGCGCGCGCCGCCATGCCGAGGCGAGCCTCGCCCTGCGGCCGGGCCATCCGCCCACGCTGTTGATTGCGGGCCAGGCGCAGCACGCGTGCAGGGCGCTGCACGCTGCGTTGCACTCGTTCGAGCAGCTTGTGGTGACCACGCCCAGCGACCCCCACGCGTGGTTTCAGCTCGCGCTCGTCAAGCAAGACCTGCACGACCTGCCCGGCGCCGAACAGGCGCTGCGACGCGTGCTGCAACTGGCACCGCAGCGCGCCGATGCGGGGGTCAACCTCGGCATCGTGCTGCAAGAGCAAGGGCAGCTCGAAGCAGCGTTGGCCGCCTATGGCCGCGCGTATGTGCAGCGCGAAGACACCTTCGGCCGCATTGCCCACGCGCTCGCGGCGGGCAAGGTCGGCCGGCTGTGGCTCGACCTCGACGCGTTGCGCGCGCTGCTCCGCGGTTCGGCAACTTCGTGACTCGTCACGCCGCGCCGCGCGTGGACCGGTGCTCTCACCGGGGCTTTCGCCTGTATTCGCGCCGATACACCCCCGGCCCGGCCATGATCTGCGCTGCGAGCGCGTCGCTGCGGTGCAGGTCGGCATCGCTCATCGGCTCGCAGACAAGTGCGAGCGGCTCACGCGGCACCGGGTAGCACTGCGCAACGGGCGTGCCGCGTGGCAGCACGCCGTTGAACGCCGGGTCGGCCCACACCGCAGGGAAGTTGATTCCGACATCATTGAAGTGGTCGGCATCGACGAGGCCGGTCACCGTGCGAAAGGGCAGGTCGTCGCGGTTCACCGGGTGCACCGCCATCAGCGCCCAGCCGGGCTCCAGGGCGATGGTCCAGAAGCTGTTGAACTTGATGGCCGAGCGCGCGCCGTGCGCCAGCGGCGAGCCCAGCAACTGCTCGGGCACATGGAAGCTCAATGGCGCGCGCGGGTGGCTCGGCACGGTGAGCTCCGGCAAGAGCCAGTCCCAGCTGAACTGGCCGTCGTGCACAGTCACGTCGCAGGGCAGCAGCACCATGAAACCATGCGCCATCGCATCGACGAACGGCGGGCATTGCTTGAGCGTGCGGATGCTGCGCTGGTGCACGCTCGACGGCGCGCGCGGGACCATCTGCTTCAACCACTCGGGCAATGCCGCGCTCGCCGGCACCGGGCGCGGCAGCAAGTCGATCAACGCCGGGTCGCAGCGGAAGGTGATGTTCATGCGGGTACTGTCCCACGGCCAGACGCAAAGACGCCGCGCCGAACCCCAGGGGAATCGGCGCGGCGCTGGGCGCAGGCGCGCTAGATCAGCGCACGCGGCCTTCCTTCCAGGCATTGAGCAGCTTGTCGTAGACGATCGTCTCGCCCTTCGGCTTCTCGTTCGCGAGCTTCTTCCACGGCGCCTGCTTGTCGCTCAACCACTTGTCGGGCGAGCCGCGCGGGTTCAGCTTGGGCGCGCAGTGCGCCATGCCGGCACGGCCCAGGCGCTCCATCACGTCGTCCATCTCCTTCGCGAGGTTGTCCATCGCGGCCTGCGGCGTCTTCTCGCCGGTCACGGCCACCGCCACGTTCTTCCACCACAGCTGCGCCAGCTTCGGGTAGTCGGGCACGTTGGTGCCGGTGGGCGTCCAGGCCACGCGGGCAGGGCTGCGGTAGAACTCGATCAGGCCGCCGTACTTGGCTGCGTTCTGCGTGAAGTAGTCATGCCGGATGTCGCTGTCGCGAATGAAGGTGAGGCCGGTGATCGACTTCTTCAGCGACGTGGTCTTCGAGGTCACGAACTGCGCGTAGAGCCACGCGGCGGTTGCGCGGTTCGGCTCGTTCGATTTCAGGAAGGTCCACGAGCCCACGTCCTGGTAGCCGTTCTGCATGCCCTGCTTCCAGTACGGGCCGTTCGGGCCGGGGGCCATGCGCCACTTCGGCGTGCCGTCGTCGTTCACGACCGGCAGGCCCTTCTTGATCATGTCGGCCGTGAAGGCGGTGTACCAGAAGATCTGCTGCGCGATCTGGCCTTGGGCGGGCACCGGGCCGGCTTCGCCGAAGGTCATGCCGGTGGCTTCTTTCGGCGCGTACTTCTTCATCCAGTCGATGTACTTGGTCAGCGCGTACACGGCCGCCGGCGAGTTGGTGGCGCCGCCCCGTTCCACGGCCGCGCCCACCGGCGTGCACTTGTCGGCACCCACCCGAATGCCCCACTCATCGATCGGCAGGCCGTTCGGAATGCCGATGTCGGCGGTGCCGGCCATCGACAGCCACGCATCGGTGAAGCGCCAGCCGAGCGACGGGTCTTTCTTGCCGTAGTCCATGTGGCCGTAGATCGGCTTGCCGTCGATCGTCTTCACGTCTTCGCTGAAGAACTGCGCGATGTCTTCGTAGGCCGACCAGTTCAGCGGCACGCCCAGGTCATAGCCGTACTTGGCCTTGAACTTGTCTTGCAGGTCCTTGCGGGCGAACAGGTCGGCGCGGAACCAGTACAGGTTCGCGAACTGCTGGTCGGGCAGCTGGTAGAGCTTCTTGTCGGGCGCGGTCGTGAAGCTCGTGCCGATGAAGTCTTTCAGGTCGAGGCCGGGGTTGGTGAACTCCTTCCACGGGCCGGCCATCTGGTCGGAAAGCGCCAGCGCCGTGCCGTAGCGGTAGTGCGTGCCGATCAGGTCGGAATCGCTGATCCAGCCGTCGTAGATCGACTTGCCGGACTGCATCGAGGTCTGCAGCTTCTCGACCACGTCGCCCTCTTGAATGATGTCGTGCTTGACCTTGATGCCGGTGATCTCTTCGAAGGCCTTGGCCAGCGTCTTGGACTCGTACTCGTGCGTGGTCAGCGTCTCGGACACGACCGAGATCTCCTTCACGCCCTTGGCCTGCAGCTTTTTCGCCGCGTCGATGAACCACTTCATCTCGACCATCTGCTGGTCCTTGTTCAGCGTGGACGGCTGAAACTCGGCGTCGATCCATTTCTTGGCCTCGGCTTCACCGGCCCATGCGCCCTGGCCCAGGGCCAGGGCGGCGGTGGCCGCGCTTGCAGCCTTCGCCACTGTCTTCAAGCGGAATTTCATGTGTGTCTCCTGAATGACTTCCCGTTGACGAAACGGCCCGCGGCCGGGAAGGGGTAGCCGCGCACCTTGCAAATCGAACACCCCGGAACGGGTTCAGCCCTTGCGCATCACGAACGCCAGCAACAGCATCGACGCCACGAAGGCGAACCAGATCGACGGCTCCTGTTCCAGGCCGAACCACGTGACCATCTTCTCGCTGACCGCCACGAACGCGAGGTTCACGTAGGCCGCACCGAGCAACCCGATGAAGAGCCGGTCACCACGCGTGGTGACGATGGGCAGGAAGCCCTTGCGCGCCACCGTAGGCGCCTTCATCTCCCACACGGTCATGCCCGCAAGCATCAGCACGATGCAGCAGAAGAACACCGCCACCGGCATGGTCCACGCCATCCAATCGAACATCAGACTCTCCCCATCGCAAACCCCTTGGCGATGTAGTGCCGAACGAACCAGATCACGATGGCGCCGGGCACGATGGTCAGCACGCCCGCTGCCGCCAGCACGCCCCAGTCCATGCCCGAAGCGCTGACGGTGCGCGTCATCACCGCGACGATCGGCTTGGCGTTCACGCTCGTCAGCGTGCGCGCCATCAGCAGCTCGACCCAGCTGAACATGAAGCAGAAGAACGCCGCCACGCCCACGCCGGCCTTGATGAGCGGGATGAAGATCGTGAGGAAGAAGCGCGGGAACGAGTAGCCGTCGATGTAGGCCGTTTCGTCGATCTCGCGCGGGATGCCGCTCATGAAGCCTTCGAGAATCCACACCGCCAGCGGCACGTTGAACAGCAGGTGCGCGAGCGCCACCGCGATGTGCGTGTCCATCAGGTCGAGCGTGGTGTAGAGCTGGAAGAACGGCAGCAGGAACACCGCCGGCGGCGTCATGCGGTTCGTGAGCAGCCAGAAGAACACATGCTTGTCGCCGAGAAAGCTGTAGCGCGAGAACGCGTACGCGGCCGGCAGCGCCACAAGCAACGAGATCACGGTGTTGATGGCCACGTAGATGATCGAGTTGATGTAGCCCGAGTACCAGGACACGTCGGTGAAGATGGTGCGGTAGTGGTCGGTCGTGAAGTGCTGCGGCCACAGGCTGAAGGTCGACAGGATCTCCTCGTTCGTCTTGAACGACATGTTGACCATCCAGTACACCGGCAGGATGGCGAACACGAGGTACAGCGCCAGGAACACGACGCGCTTCTTGAACCGGCGTTCATCCATGTGCGGCTCCCGACTCATCGGCGGTGCCCACGCGCTGCATCCAGTTGTAGAGAATGAAGCACAGCAGCAGGATGATCAGGAAGTAGATCAGCGAGAACGCCGCCGCCGGGCCGAGGTCGAACTGGCCCACGGCCTTCTGCGTCAGGTACTGGCTCAGGAAAGTCGTGGCATTGCCCGGCCCGCCACCCGTCAGCACGAAGGGCTCGGTGTAAATCATGAAGCTGTCCATGAAGCGCAGCAGCACCGCAATCATCAACACGCCGCGCAGCTTGGGCAGCTGGATGAAACGGAACACCGCGAACTTGCTCGCACCGTCGATGCTCGCCGCCTGGTAGTACGCGTCGGGGATGGCGCGCAGGCCGGCGAAGCACAGCAACGCGACCAGCGGCGTCCAGTGCCACACGTCCATCAGCAGCACCGTGAGCCATGCATGCGTGGCGTTGCCGGTGTAGCTGTAGTCGAAGCCGAGCGCAGCCAGCGCCGCGCCCATCAGGCCGATGTCGGTGCGGCCGTAGATCTGCCAGATGGTGCCGACCACGTTCCACGGGATCAAGAGCGAGATCGCCACCAGCACGAGCACGGCAGACGACTTCCAGCCCTTGGCCGGCATCGACAGCGCGAGCGCGATGCCCAGCGGGATCTCGACCGCCAGCACCGACAGCGAGAACACGATCTGGCGAATCAGTGCGCCCTGCAGGTCTTCGTCGCGCATCACCGACTTGAACCACTCGGTGCCCACGAACACGCGCCGCTCGGGCGAAATGATGTCTTGCACCGAGTAGTTCACGACCGTCATCAGCGGCAGGATCGCGCTGAACGCGACGCACAGGATCACCGGCAGGATGAGGAACCAGGCCTTCTGGTTGACGGGCTTCGTCGTCATGCCACCAACTCCTCGTTCGCGTAGTAGCAGGTGTGCTCGCCGACGACCGCGAGCCACACCGAATCACCCGCCTTCGGTATCGCTTGCTCAGGGCTCAGGCGCGCACGAACCAGGGCGCCATCGGCGACCTTGGCAGTCAGAAGCCAGTAGGTGCCGATGTCTTGCGCCTGCGTCACCGTGGCCGGCAAGGCGCCTTCGGCATTCGCTTCGGCCAGCGTCACGTACTCGGGGCGAACGCCGAGCGTGGTGGCGCCGGGCGGCGCCGTTCGCGCCAACGCAGCGGGCAGGAAGTTCATCCCCGGCGAGCCGATGAAGTGGCCGACGAACGTGTGGCGCGGCCGCTCGAACAAATCCGACGCACTGCCGATCTGCACCGCGCGGCCGCGTGTCATCACCACCACCTGGTCGGCGAAGGTGAGTGCTTCGACCTGGTCGTGCGTGACGTACACGAGCGTCAGCTTCAACTCGTTGTGAATCTGCTTGAGCTTGCGGCGCAGCTGCCACTTGAGGTGCGGGTCGATCACCGTCAGCGGCTCGTCGAACAGCACTGCGCTGACGTCCTCGCGCACCAGGCCGCGGCCCAGCGAGATCTTCTGCTTGGCGTCGGCCGCCAGGCCGGCGGCGCGCGCGTCGAGCTGGTGGCTCATCTCCAGCATCTCGGCGATGCGGCCCACGCGCTCCTTGATGCGATCCGGCGCCACGCCGCGGTTGCGCAGCGGGAAGGCCAGGTTCTCGGCCACGGTCATCGTGTCGTAGATCACCGGAAACTGGAACACCTGGGCGATGTTGCGTTGCTGCGGCGTGCGCGCGGTAACGTCGACGCCGTCGTACCTGACGCTGCCCTGCGAGGGCTGGACGAGGCC
>JANXWV010000086.1 GCA_025350965.1 Rhizobacter sp. | reverse complement strand
GCAATACTGTTCAGATAGAAGAAACTCGTTGATAATCCATACCTGTCGTGACTTCGATGGGCATGGCGATGGCGAGAACCCGCAAGGCATTACCGGCGAAGGTTGACGTTGCGCACCTGATCAGCGCCGGGGTGTTGGCCAGTGTGTGCCCAAGAGCGCTGATCGAAGAGGTGCTGGCCGACACGGGCAAGGCAAGCCAGCGCGAGCGGCTGCTGCCGGCGCCCGCTGTCGTGTACTACGTGATGGCCTTGGCGCTGTGGCGCGAGGCTCCCCTGGAGGAGGTGCTGCGGGTGGTGTGCGAAGGCCTGCAATGGCTTGGCGGCGGCGAGGCCGGCGCGGTGCAAGCCAGCAAGTCAGCGATCTCCCAGGCCCGTACCCGGCTCGGTTCGCAAGCGATGCGACAACTGGCCGAACGTGTGCTGCGTCCGCTGGCCGCACCCGGGGCGCCAGGTGCGTGGTACCGGGGACTGCGCGTCATGGCGCTGGACGGCAGTTGCATGGACGTGGCCGATGAAGCGGCCAACGCCGAGTTCTTCGGCTACCCGGGCGCCTCACGCGGTCAGAGTGCGTTCCCGCAGGCGCGGCTGCTGGGTCTGGTGGAGTGTGGCACGCATGTGGTGGTGGCCGCCGAGATTGCACCCTACTGCCGCAGCGAGCAGGCCATGGCCGCGCAGATGCTGCCGGCCAAGCTCACGCCCGGCATGCTGGTGCTGGCCGACCGCAACTTCTACGGCTTCAAGCTCTGGCAGCTTGCCTGCGCCAGCGGCGCCAAGCTGGCCTGGCGGGTCAAATCCAACCTCAAGCTGGCCGTGCAGCAGTTGCTGCCCGATGGCTCCTACCTCAGTTGCGTGTTCGACCGCGGCGACACCAAGCGCAGCGCCGGGCAACTCGTGCGCGTGATCGACTACACCCTGCACGACTCAGCCACCCCGGTGCAGGACAGCTACCGGCTGGTGACCAACATCCTCGATCCCATGGAGGCGCCAGCGCTGGAGCTTGCGGCGCTGTACCACGAGCGCTGGGAGATCGAGGGCGTGTTCGACGAGTTCAAGACGCACCTGCGCGCCAACAGCACGGTGTTGCGCAGCAAGACGCCTGATCTGGTGTTGCAGGAGTTGTGGGGCTTGCTGCTGGCGCACTTCGCCATCCGCCAGTTGATGGCACAAGCCGCGTGGCCGCGCGGGCTCGATCCTGATCGGCTGAGCTTCACGCACGCCGTGCGCGTGATCAAGCGCAAGATGCCGCAAGCTGCGGCTGTTCCCCCCTGAGCGTCTGACGGCTTGGCGCGATGCGTTGCTGGAGCAGATTGCGCGCGGCAGGTGCGTCAGCAGTCGCGGGCGCTTCAATCCGCGCGGAGTCAAACGCAAGATGAGCAACTTCAACGTTCGCCATCGCGGTGAGCCGCTCCACCAGCGCCATCAGCCGACACCGGCATTGCGTATCTGAACAGTATTGCGCTTAGCCGGCGAGCATAAAGCTCATGCGCTCGGCGCACAGCCAAAGTGGATTGCTCAGTCGAGGCCAAATCGGCCGCGCGTTGTGGCCGGGCACTTGCACCTTGATGTTCTTGATGCTCAGAGACATGCTTGCGCGCGCTCCGCCTCTTCAGGCGTAGGCACCGCTCTGCATCTGGCCAATCAAGCCTGTGATCAGGTCTCGACGATCCGGTGTGCCGAGAAACTCGTTCGGCCTCATGCCACCTAGAACACGAGTCGGTGTCGCGAGCCAATCCGCAGTCCACGCCCGAGCGTCGAATCCGGTGTGGTCTCCGGACTCGAGAACGATGCGCTCGACAAGCGTCACCAGCCACTCGGGTGGTGCGCTCGGAAGATCGGCATTCGCGTGTTGATTCATGGCTATGGCTCGGTCGGGACTTGCCTCGTCGAAATATGCCACGGAGCAACGTTTGATGGTGGCCTCTTACGCTCGGTCGCCGCGTTGAATGCTCCGCGGCAAAACTTTCCGCGAGTGCGTTTTCAGAGCCCGGCAATAGGCTTGGGACTCACGGGTCTACCCCTTCTCACCATGTGCATATGAACGTCAGGATGTACCGGCGTCCGCAGAGGCTTGCCTGTCGCGCGTCCACTTGTCACGAACTGGCGCTCCACTGCGACGGTGCCGGGCTGATAGTCTCTGTGCACGATCTTTGAAGAATTGAACCCGAGAGAACAAATGTCTGCGTTGACCATCCCGATTCAGCCTCTATCACCCGGAAAGCCCAGCGATGGCAGCGACGACTCGATGAAGCAGTTTCGCACCCGCGAATCGAAGGAGCTGATTGTTGGCTTCATCGGGCCGATCGGCTGCGGTATCGCGAAGATCGTCAACGAGACCGAAATACTGCTTGCGAGTGCAGGCTATGAGGTCCGAAGAATAAAGATCTCCGACTTCCTGAACTCGGAGATCGATGCGGGTCGCTGTGTGCCGGAACCGTACCCGGGCACCGGGTCCGGATTCAGGCGCTACAACCAGCTGCAGGATGCCGGGATGCAATTGCGAAAGAGGTTCAGCACGGCCTGTCTCGCCCAGCACGCCATGGAGAAGATCGGCGTCTTCCGACTGACCGATGCACCCGCCACGGTCAACGCTGCAGACGTTGTTCCAAACAAGGTGGCCTATCTCATAGATCAACTGAAGCATCCCGACGAGATCCATATGCTTCGAACGGTCTACCGCCGGCTGTTCTACCTTGTAGGCACCACCAGCTATATCGAGCGTCGCAAGGAATTGCTGGTTGAGTCAGGCATCAAGGCCGACGAAGCAGAAAGATTGATCGCTCGAGATCGCAAGGAGGACGAAGAGGCCGGCCAGCAAATGGAGAAAGGACTGAAGCTGGCGGATTTATACATTCGAAATCGCGTGGGCTCAGACCACTACAAGGCCGCGCTCGCGCGCTTTTTTGAACTCGTCCACGGTCGCAAGATTCACACGCCCACTCGTGAGGAGTACGGCATGTATTTGGCGCACGCAGCGGGCGCTAAATCGGCATGCCTGTCGAGGCAAGTCGGCGCGTCTATTTTCTCCTCCGATGGCGAGGTCGTCTCAACCGGCAGGAACGACGTGCCCAAAGCGGGCGGCGGCCTCTATGGATTCGATCCGGCTCTTGACATGCGCTGCTTTGCGCATGGCGGGTATTGCCGCAATGTGGAGCAAAAAGAACTGAGGCGCCAGAAGATGAACCAGGCGGTCAAGACACTTCGAGACAAGAAAGAACTGAATCTTGAGAAGGTGACCGATGACGATCTCGTGAAGCTGACCGACGCGATCTACAGACAGTCCGGCTTGAGCAACCTGATCGAGTTTTCGCGTTCGGTGCATGCAGAAATGGACGCGATCGTCGCCAGTGCGAGGAACGGCTCAAGATCGATCAACGGCGGAACACTGTTCTCGACGACCTTCCCTTGCCACAGTTGCGCGCGACACATTGTGGCCGCGGGCATTGTCGAGGTGTTCTACATCGAGCCCTACGAGAAGAGCTTAGCCTTGGAACTGCACGATGACGCGATTGCCTTCGACGAGGAAGAGCCGGTCCTTGACAAGGCCGACCTCAAGAAACCGAGGAAGGTTCGCTTCGTGCATTTCGAGGGAGTCTCGCCGCGAGCCTACATTGACATGTTCCAGCAGCATTCGGAGCGTAAAGATGAGAGTGGCAAGTACACCGAAGGCGAACTCGATGGGGTGAAGAAGATTCCCGAATATCTCGACTCGTACAAGGCGTTTGAAGCCCGAGCTGTCGAGAACTTCAAACGTCAGTTTCAGACGTCAGCAGCGAAAGCGGCCGGCGTGGACGTGTAACTGCTCGGCCGAAACGACGAACGTGTCGTAAAGTAGCGGGTGTTGATGACGGGGAGGCTCAAAGTGAAGAAGCGCGAAGACGAAGGTCAACTGTCGCTACCGCTGGAGCTTTCGCCGCCACTTGATGAGGCAAAAAAGCCTGTCACAAGACCGACTTTGACGTTAGTCCGGTCTTCTGATCCTTCGCAGGGATCAGAGCCGCAAGACAACGACGCCAGAGCACTGGCCAAGCTCGTCGGGTACTCACAGAGCCTGAGCTGGTAATCCTCTCGTCGATGGCTGGCGCCCTTGCCAAGGATGCGGGACTGGCGCGCAGCTGAATCAGTGAGGTTAGTTCGCGACCTGCGATGTGTAGGTGTCGGCGCCGATCTAAATCTGACCCACCGCGCCGATCCAATATTGACCCGGGGATGGATGCCGACCGCGTGATGGTCGGCTGTGGACAAGTGTAGTTCTATGCTTGTTTTGTTAATCTCCCAGAGGCCGTGTTGTTCGCG
>JANXWV010000068.1 GCA_025350965.1 Rhizobacter sp. | reverse complement strand
CTGGTCGTCCCGAGGTTGACGCTGCCGAAGGCGAGCGACGCGGTGATCGACGCGACCGTCGCGGCGGGCACGAGCTGCACGGTCTCGATGGCGCTGCAGCCCACCGGCACGGCCGGTGCACGCAGCGGGTCGGTCTCGATCGCGCACAACGCGGCCGGCAGCCCAGGCGTCGTCAGCCTGAGCGGCACTGCGACCGCAGCCGCCGCGCCGGTCGCGTCGATCACCGCGTCGCTCGCCTTCGGCAGCGTCAACCTCGGGACGACCAGCACCGCGCAGACGGCCACGCTCTCGAACACTGGCAACGCGCCGTTGACGATCACCAGCATCGCGACCGGCAGCACCGAGTTCGCGGTCAGTGGCGGCACCTGTGCCGCGGGCGGCTCGGTTGCCGCGTCGGCGAGTTGCACGGTCAACCTGACCTTTACGCCCTCGGCCGCGGGCGTACGCAGCGCCACCCTCGTGGTGGCGCACAACGCGGCGAGCGCCCAGAGCAGCAGCAGCCTGTCGGGCACGGGCGTCGCGCTGGCGCCGGTGATCGGCCTGTCGCCGAACACGCTGACCTTCAGCCAGGCCGTCAACACCACATCGGTCACGCAGACGGTGACGCTCAGCAACACCGGCAGCGCACCGCTGACGCTCGGCACCCTGACGATCGGCGGCGCGCAGGCGAGCGAGTTCCAGCTCGCCACCGGCACCACCTGCGCTTCAGGTGCCAGCGTCGCGGCGAACGCGTCGTGCGTGATCAAGGTCGCGTTCACGCCGACCACCGCCGGCGCGCGCAACGCGACCCTGGCGATCACGCACAACGCCGCCGGTTCGCCATCGTCGATCGCGCTCGGCGGCACCGGCACGGCCACGGATCAGCCGGCGATCTCGCTGAACGGCGCGACGCTGAGCTTCGGTGCACAGACCCTCGGCAGCACGAGCGCGGCCCAGAGCGTGCTGGTGACCAACAGCGGCGCGGCCACGCTCAACCTGAGCGCGCTGACGCTGACCGGCACCGCCTCGACCGATTTCACCCGCGGCGGCACCTGCAGCCCGACCAGCACGCTGGTGCCCGGGTCGACGTGCACGCTGAGCTTCACCTTCACGCCCGGCGCCGTCGGCGCACGCACCGCCACGCTCACGGTGGCCTCGAACGCCAGCAACGGCAGCGCGGTGCTGAGCCTGGCAGGCACCGGCGCGGCGGTGGCCACACCGGGCATCGTCGTGGCACCGGGTTCGCTGGCCTTCGGTAACCAGACCGTGGGCACTGCCTCGGCTGCGCGCAGCGTCACGCTGACCAACAACGGCTCGGGTGCGCTCGCCATCACCTCGCTCGCCGCATCGGCCGGCTTCGCGGTCACGCACAACTGCGGCGCGAGCGTCGCGGCCGGCGCCAGTTGCACGTTGTCGGTCACCTTCGGTCCGGTGGCGACCGGTGCCGTCGCCGGCAACGTGTCGATCGTGTCGAACGCGGCCGGATCGCCGACGCAGGTGGGCCTGAGCGGCGCGGGCGTCACCGCCTCGCCGGTGCTGGCCTGGTCACCGGCGACCACGGCGCTGGCGTTTCCCGACACGGCCGTCGGCGCCGCGCCTGCGGCGAAGACGCTGACGCTCGTCAACCAGGGCCCGGGCGACGTCGTGCTCCAGCAGCTCGGCCTGGCCGGTGCGCAGGCGGGCGATTTCTCTCTCGGCAGCACGGGCAGCTGCGTCGTCGGCGCGACGCTGGCGCAAGGGGTCGGCTGCACGCTGTCGATCGCGTTCCAGCCCGGCGCGATGGGCGCTCGCGTGGCGACCCTGCAGGTGGTGTCCTCGGGCACCAACCCGCCCGACGTGGCGTTGTCGGGCAACGGCACGGCCACGGCGCAGCCGGCAGTCGCGGTGGTGCCGGCGGCGCTGAGCCTGAACGTCGCGGCCAGCGCCACCGCGGTCGATCCGCAATTGCTGACATTGCAGAACACCGGTGCCGCGGTGCTGCGCGTGAACGGCGCGCAGATCACGGCCGGTTCCTTCACGCTCGCCGCGGCCGCCGCGAACGGTTGTGGCGTCGCGCCCTTCGACCTGATGCCGGGCCAGAGCTGTGCGTTGTCGATCGGCTGGTCCGGGCCGTTGACAGGCACGCAGACCGGCACACTGGAGCTCGACACCTCCGCCGCGGCCACGCCGATGAAGGTCGCGTTGCAGGCCGTGCGCGAGTCTGTCGTGGCGCCCGCCACGAGCAATGCGGGTGGCGGCGGTTGCTCCATCGCCCGCGGCCACAGCCTCGCCGACCCGACGCTCTGGCTGCTCTTGCTGCTCGCGAGCGCCGTGCTCGTGTGGCGCAGGGCCGAGCGCCGCGCACCCGCCACCCCGTAGACCTAAGACCTAAGACCTCAACGACACCCCTGGAGCCTGAACATGACACCGAACCGCAACCCCCTGACCGCCGTGCTGCGCGTGGCCGCGCTGTGCCTCGTCACGCTGAGCGCAGCGTCCGCCTGGTCGCTCGAAGCCGGCGCACCGGCGCCCGAGCTGAACCTGCCCGGCCTCAAGGAGGGCGTGAACCTCGCCGGGCTGAAGGGCAAGGTCGTGTATGTCGACTTCTGGGCCTCGTGGTGCGGGCCGTGCAAGCAGTCGTTCCCGTTCATGAACGAACTGCAGTCGAAGTACGGCGCGCAGGGCTTCGAGATCGTCGCGGTCAACCTCGACGCCAAGCGCGACGACGCCGACAAGTTCCTGGTCGAGACGCCGGCCCGTTTCACGGTCGCGTTCGACGCCAAAGGCGAGAGCGCGAAGCGATTCGAGGTCAAGGGCATGCCGTCGTCCTACCTGATCGGGCGCGACGGCAAGGTCGTCGCGCTGCACAAGGGTTTCAAGGAAGAAGACCGCAAGAGCCTAGACGCCGGCATCGCCCAGGCACTCGCCACCAAATGAGCCTCGCTTCCCCCGCCAGACCTGCCAGGAATCCACCATGACCATCACACCACGCCACCTCTGCGCCGCCGGCGCGCTGCTCGTCTCCACCCTGTTCGGTGGGTGTGCGCTCGCCCCGCCGCAAGCGTGGGAGCGCGGCAACCTCGCCAAGCCCGAGATGACGATGGGGGCCGACCCGCTCGACCAGCGGTTTGTCCAGCACATCTATGGCAGCAAGGAGAACGCATCGGGCGGCTACGGCGTGGGCGGAGGTGGCTGTGGGTGCAACTGATCGACGCACCCCGCGCGCGGACAAGGCGGGCGCGATCATCGCGGCCGCACTTTCGCTGCCTGGCGTGATGGCGCCCTTGAAGGTGTTCGCCGAAAGCGCCCCCGAGCACGGCGAAGTCGCGGTCAAGTACCTGCAGTACAAGGATTCGCAACCCGGCCTTGAGCGGATCAAGGTCAAGGCCCCGTCGATCTACGTGCTGGCGCCGCTCTCGCCGAAATGGGCCGTCGAAGGCTCGCTGGTGTCCGACAGCGTCTCGGGCGCGACGCCGCGCTATCACACCGCGATCTCGGGCGCGACGCCGCGCATGAACGACGAACGCGTCGCCGGCGACGTCAAGGTCACGCGCTACGAGGAGCGCTCGGCGTATTCGGTGGGCCTGAGCAAGTCGAAGGAGCACGACTACGACAGCTCGGCGATCTCATTCGACGCCGGTTTCTCGAGCGACGACAACAACCGTACCTGGAACATCGGCGTCGGCTACGCCTCGGACAAGATCAGCTCGACCAACGACATCACGCTGCACGAGCGCAAACGCACCACCGAGGTGATGGTCGGCGTCACGCAGGCGTGGACGGCGAACGACCTGCTGCAGGCCAACGTGACCTTGAACAGCGGGCGCGGCTACTACTCCGACCCGTACAAGACGCCCGACATGCGCCCCGACAAGCGCACCCAGGTGATCTTGCTGACGCGCTGGAACCATCACTTCGCGGAAATGGGTTCGACCCTGCGCACGAGCTACCGCTACTACCGCGACACGTTCGGCATCCGGGCTCACACGCTGGGCGCCGACTGGGTTCAGCCGGTCGGGGCGAGGGTGACCGTGACGCCGTCGCTGCGCCTCTATTCGCAAAGCGCGGCGAAGTTCTATTTCGATCCGGTCTACGACCCCGATGTCGGCGCGCCGTATCCGCCCGGCTACTTCACGAACCCGCCCGAGTTCATCTCGGCCGACCAGCGGCTTTCGGCGTTCGGTGCCATCACGCTGGGGCTGAAGCTCGCGGTAAAGCTGACGCCCGACTGGTCGGCCGACCTGAAGGGGGAGCGCTACGAACAGCGCTCGAAGTGGCGTGTCGGCGGCCAGGGCTCGCCTGGCCTGGACCCGTTCAGCGCGACCTTCCTGCAGGTCGGCGTGAACCGGCGCTTCTGAGCGTCCGATGCGCTCCTGCGGCTTCGAATTCCAGGCGATGTCCAGCGTTTGCGAGATCCGTCTCGACGGCGACGACGAGACGGCGCTTGCCGCAGCCGCGCAGCGCGCCATCGCCGAGGTGCGGCGCATCGAGACGACCTACTCGCGCTACCGCGCCGACAGCATCGTCTCGCGTATCAACGCCGCGGCCGGCACCGGCGTGCCGACCGAGGTCGATGACGAGACCTCGGCACTGCTCGATTTCGCGGGCGAACTGTATGCGCTCAGCGACGGCCTGTTCGACATCACTTCGGGCGTGCTGCGTCGCGTCTGGGACTTCAAGGGCCGGCAACTGCCCGACCCCGACCGCCTGCGCGCACTGCTGCCGTTGATGGGCTGGCCGCAGGTCGAGCGGCAGGGCTGCGAGGTTCATCTGGCACAGGCCGGGATGGAGCTGGACTTCGGCGGCTTCGGCAAGGAATACGCTGCCGACCGCGCGATGGCGGTGCTGGCCGAAGCGGGCCTGCGGCACGGGTTCGTGAACCTGGGCGGCGACATCCGCGTGCTCGGCCCGCGCGCCGACGGCAGCGCGTGGCGCTTCGGCATTCAGCACCCGCGCAGCGATACCGACACGATCGCCAGCGTCGACATGGTCGAAGGTGCGCTGGCCAGCAGCGGCGACTACGAACGCTTCTTCGAGCTCGATGGCCAGCGCTATTGCCACATCCTCGATCCGCGCACCGGCTGGCCGGTGCGCGGCTGGGCGTCGGTCAGCGTCACCGCACCGGCCTGCGTCGCGGCCGGCGCACTGAGCACGATCGCGATGCTGAAGGGCGAACGTGCGCTCGATTTTCTCGAGACGCAGCGCGCGAGCTTCTTCGCGGTCGACACCGCATTGCACACCTTTCACCACGAGCAGCCGGATGCCCGGCGTTTCGATCACGGAGCCCCCCCATGAATCTCTCACGATGGACCCGGCCTGCCCGCGCCCTGTTGCTGGCCACCTGTGCCGGCCTGACGTTCGCCTCGGTGGCTGCTGCCGCCGAGACCGAGTTCCTCGACCCGGCGCAGGCCTTTCGCGGCCAGGCGCGCGTGCTCGATGCGAAGACCATCGAGGTGCGGCTCGATGTCGCGCCCGACTACCACCTGTACCGCGAGCGCATGTCGGTCGAGCTCGACGGCACCGGCGGCCGCCTGCGCCCCGTCGCGATTCCGCCGGGCGAGATCGAGTTCGACGACACCTTCCAGAAGAACGTCGAGGTGTTGCGCGGCGGCGTGCCGATCCGCGTGTCGGTCGAGCGCGCCACATCGGACCTGCGCCTGCGCGTCACCTATCAGGGCTGCGCCGACAAGGGCCTGTGCTACCCGCCGCAGACCGCGTTCGTGTCGGCCGGCGTGAGCGGCGGGCAGATCCAGCGCGCGAGCTGGCTGGGCGAAGACGCGTCGACGCCAGCGGCTGCGGCCACGCTCGCCGTCGCGGCGCCGGTGTCGGAGACCGCGCGTGTCCAGAGCGCGCTCCAGTCGGGCAGCCTGCTGACGATCGCCGGCGTCTTCCTGGTTGCTGGCCTGCTGCTCGCGTTCACGCCCTGCGTGCTGCCGATGGTGCCGATCCTGTCGTCGATCATCGTCGGCCAGGGTGCGCCGGTGTCGCGCATGCGCGGCTTCACGATGGCGCTGGCCTATTCGCTGGGCATGGCGATGGTCTACACCGCGTTCGGCGTGGTCGCGGGCCTGCTCGGCGAAGGCCTCGCCGCAGCCCTGCAGAACCCGTGGGTGCTCGGCGCATTTGCGTTGATGCTGGCGACGCTGTCGCTGTCGATGTTCGGCGTGTTCGAGTTGCAGATGCCTAGCTTCATCCAGAGCCGCATCACCGAGACCTCGAGCAGGCTGCCCGGCGGCAAGTTCGCCGGCGTGTTCCTGATGGGCGGGCTCTCGGCGCTGATCGTCGGGCCCTGCGTGGCGGCGCCGCTGGCCGGCGCGCTGGTCTTCATCAGCCAGACGAAGAACGTGGTCATCGGCGGACTCGCGCTGTTCAGCCTCGCGATGGGCATGAGTGTGCCGTTGCTGCTGGTCGGTGTCTCGGCCGGCTCGTTGCTGCCCCGCGCCGGCAGCTGGATGGAAGGCGTGAAGACCTTCTTCGGCGTGATGCTGCTGGCGGTCGCGCTGTGGATCGTCTCGCCGGTGCTGCCGGGCTGGGCGATCATGATCGTGATCGGCGCGGGCCTGCTGGTCGGCGCGGTGTACCTGAAGCTGTTCGACAAGCTCGCCGAGTCGGCGCCCGGCCGCCAGCGTCTCGCCAAGGGCTGCGCGCTCGTGCTCGCCGTGCTCGGCACCACGCAGGTGGTGGGCGCGCTCTCGGGTGGCGACAACCCGCTGCAGCCGCTGCGCCACCTGGCGCGCGCCGGCGGTGGCGCTGCCACGGCCGCGGCCGACAAGGGCACCGACTTCCGCCGTGTCCGCAGCGTCGCCGAACTCGACACCGCGTTGAAGACCGCGGGCCGCCCGGTGGTGCTCGACTTCTACGCCGACTGGTGCGTCTCGTGCAAGGAGATGGAGCACCTCACGTTCAGTGACCCCGACGTGCGCGCGCGCATGGCGAACGCGGTGCTGCTGCAGGCTGACGTGACGGCCAACTCGGCCGAAGACAAGGCCTTGCTGAAGCGCTTCGGCCTGTTCGGACCGCCCGGCATCCTGTTCTTCGATGCGAAGGGGCAGGAGCAGGTCGAGGCGCGTGTCATCGGCTTTGTGCCACCAAAGGGGTTCTCGTCGTCGCTCGCGGTGGCGGGGCTTTGATGACCACACCCACCCGCCACGCCCACGTCCTGATCCTCGGTTCCGGCCCGGCCGGCTACACAGCCGCCGTGTACGCTGCGCGCGCGAACCTGAAGCCGATGCTGATCACCGGCATCGCGCAGGGCGGTCAACTGATGACGACGACCGACGTCGACAACTGGTGTCGGTTTCCCTTCAAGCTGTCACTTTCGGTCTTTCATGTTGTCACCATGCCGGTAACCCCGCGACCCTGTTTTCAGGGCTCCCGACTGAAGTACTCGCTCACATGGTGGTTGAGGGCCAGGACGGCAGCGTGGGCCCCTTTGCTCCTTTCACGTGGCACAACCTTGCAATTGACCCCTTCACTCTGTCACCATCTGCGCAGCCAAGTACGGGCTGGTCGAGATGGGTCACTTCCACGCTATTCCTGACGTCGTAGCTGTCGCCGCCGACCGACTGGTGGCGATCGTGCGCGTCGGCACCGACGGCAGCGTCGTCGTACGCGACCTTGCCAACGGCGGGTTGTCTACGACCTCCGCTTCGGAGCTCCGGGCCCCGCCGGCACTCTTGGACGCGACAGTCGCCCCGGTGCTATCCGTCGTGCAAGCGACAGACGCCCAGTGGGAGCGTGCTCGGCGCCGCGAAGCAGTCATTGCGGATCTTGTGAACGGCGATGATCTTTCCGACCAGGTCACGCGCGCGTCCACTCGACTCGGCGTCTCCCGCCGTACCGTGTTCCGATGGCTTGCCGCCTACCGCGACACGCCGCAGACGTCGTCACTGCTGGCACGCCCGGGAGGCACGCCCACCGGCGCGCGCCGCATCGACGCCCGTCTCGAAGAATTGATCGCCGAAGTCATCCGAGACGTTTATCTCACCAAGGTGAGGGCCAAGAAGGAAGAAGTTGTGCGGCAGGTAGGCCTACGCTGTTCATCAGAACGACTGACGCCACCATCTCGCAAGGCAATCCTCGCCCGCGTCCGCGCACTCGATACGCGAGAAGTGGCGAAGGCTCGCTTACAGGCCTCGGAGGCGGCCTCACTCGTCGATTCGGTGCCCGGGATGTACCGCGTGGACAACGCGTTGGAGGTTGTCCAGATCGATCACACGCCTGTCGACGTCATCGTCGTCGATGAGGCACACCGACTGCCAATCGGCAGGCCCTGGCTGACGCTCGCCATCGACGTGGCCACCCGCGTCGTCGTGGGCTTCTATGTGTCGCTGGAGGCCCCCTCGTCCACCTCAGTGGCCTTGTGCCTCACGCAGTCCGTCCTGCCGAAAGAGCCGTGGCTCAAGGCGCGTGCGTTGGTTTGCGCTTGGCCAGTCTGGGGACTGCCGCGCGCCCTTCACGCCGACAACGGTCCGGATTTCACCAGCGCTGCCTTGCGTCGAGGTTGCGACGAATACGGCATCAAGCTGATCCTTCGTCCAGTAGCAACGCCGCACTATGGCGGACACATCGAA